>NZ_BAJW01000031.1 GCF_000613905.1 Acetobacter persici JCM 25330 | reverse complement strand
ACCTGACCCTTCTTCAGAAAACCGGTCTCATCAATGACCAGCACGCCCTCTTCAGTGCCCAGATGCTCAATCACATAATCCCTGACGACGTCACGAAGGGCATCGGCATCCCAGTGCCCGCGCCCCAGAAGCGCCTACTGCCGCCATGGACCGGGATCTCCTGCGGCTTCCGCTCGCATCCATCCCGTCTTGCGTGGTTCATTGCCAATCAGAACGTCAAGGAAGGCACACGCAGAAGCCGCAACACGCTTCTGCGTGAACAGCGGCGCCATCCGATCCTTGGCGGACCGAAGCGAGCGCGCCCATAATTCCAGCGTCTCTTCAACAGACGCACCGTCACTCATCATATCCTGAATCATGGTTACCCATAGATTCAGAACTCAACACAAAATGCAACTGTAGTGCTAGATGTCAGGTTGTGAGACGTCATTGGCATAATAGAGGATTTCATCGACCTGCTTCATGATGTCACGACTGTCTGGTTTGATGTGGTCGGCATTACGGGAGGTGGGATGTTTTTCCAGCCACGACGTGAAGCATTGGGCAGGCGTTATGCCGCCCAGAACGTGCTGCGGGCGATGATTGTAAGCGAAACAGAAGCCCCTGAGCAGGATTTCTAGATCCTTATGGCTTGAGACGCAAACCTGCAGCACCTCTGTCGCCACACGGCCATTGAAGCGTTCCACCATACCATTAGTCTGTGGCGAATAAGCTTTCGTCCTGCGTCGGTCGATCCCCATGTCACGACAGGCTTTTTCGAAGGCGTCCGCTGTAAAGCAGGAGCACGATCGGTCAGGATATGGGTGATCCGGAAAGGAAAGGCCGATTTGACGGCTTTGAGGAAATTGACAGCATTGTCAGAATTTTCCGCGTCATAGACGGCCAGATGTACCGAACGGGAACATCGATCGATGGCCACATACAGAAAACGTTTCCGCCGGTCTCCATCTGCTGTCTGCAATTTTGGCAGATGTTTCACATCGATATGAACATAACCGGGATCGTAGTTCCGGAACGTTCCCTGTCCACGAACAGGTCCCACTTTTGGAGCAGGAGGCAACCTGCTCAATCCGGTAGCTTTCAGAATACGCCAGATATTGTCGCGCTTCAGATGCGGCAGGAAATGCCGCACGACAAAGGTCAGGTCATCCAGGCCAAAACAGGTAGAACGCCGGAGCTGACAGACAATGGCACGCTCCTCTTCCGAGGCTTTCCAGGCCAGTCTCCCGGGACGGCTGCTGCGGTCCTGACAGGCGTCTGAACCACGCCTGCGCCACTTGCGGACCGTCTCATCGCTGATCCCGTAACGTCTGGCCAGAACGGACGTCGGCTCTGACGAGCGGGCTATGTCAGCCCGGACGGCCGGTGTCGTGCGTGCCTGTGGATGGATCCGAAGCATCAGTCGGTCTCCCTGCAAACGGAAGAAAACCATGGAGCGTAACGCGGTATCGCCCACCCTACATCATCCCAATGACGTCTCACAACCTGACAGCTAGAGCCCCCAGAAACCAGCGCAACCAAGGCGTGATGTTCATATCCCCCTTCTGGGTGGCCTCAAGGATTGCGTAGTAATCCTTTCTCTCCTGACGGATCTGGGTCGACGGGCTGTAGAACCTCTGGTCTGTCTGTTCCGAACGTGCAAGCACGAGGTCGCCGATGGCCCGGGCCATGCGCCCGTTTCCGTCCTCGAACGAATGAATGGTGATAAACCACAAATGTGCGATGGCTGCCTTCAGCACAGGGTCCAGTGCCTGCCCGGCATTGCACCAGTCGAGAAAGGCCTGCATCTCCGCGGGAACCTTGCTGTCGGCCGGCGCCTCATAATGGACATTCTCCCGTCCGACAGGGCCAGACACAACCTGCATCGGGCCGGTTCTGTCTCACGCCACTCTCCCATCAGAATGCTTGCCATGCCGTTCCTGCCAGTCGGAAACAAAAACGCATGCCCGGCGAACAGCTTTCTTCGATCAAAGGCTCAGTGTAATACCGGGTTGCATCCAACATCATCTCCACGACGCCTTCGACATCCCGATTCACTGGCGCCAGCGCGCCAATATCCATACCCAGTCGCCGGGCGATGGATCGACGCCATCTTCGAGACTGAACGTGTGATAAACGGTACCCCAGCCCAGCATCGGCTCGTGGTCCGTCAGGAAAGAAGTACTCCCATAGTAGAGGACCTGTTCATGTAGATGCGTGACACGTGCCAATGCATGTCGTCAAAAAATCCCATTTCACAGGCCATGAGCTATTTTCTCAGACGGTCCGACATGTTCACATGGTTTCTACATGATGGATGCATCTGTCTCACAAATAACGCCGCAGAGCGTGCGCTCGGTGGGATAGCCCTCGGCAGAAAAGCCCCTAGTTATTCGCCCGGTCAGACCGGGGCGGAGAACGCACTGTTGCCATGTATTCCCTGATCGTCACCGCCCGTCTGAACCTTGTCGATCCCAAAGCATGGCTCGCAAATGTCCTCGCCCGTATCAACGATATGCCAAATCTACGTCTCCATGAACTCCTGCCATGGCACTGGAAAACCCTTCACCAGAGCAATAAGACCATCGAAGCCTGATTACGCTCGCGGCTCTCTCGGGATGCTTACGATGATGTTATCAGCACAGGAACTTCTCTCCGCTGGGAGGGATATTCTCACAGCGGCTGGCGTCGCGCTGCATGCAACTCTATGTGTTATGACGCAAAGCAACCGCTGGAAAAATCGTTTTCCGTTTCCAATCCTGAGTTGCTTTTCATCACCAATTTTCAGACGTGTTAAGAATGGATGGACTGTTGATTCTTATGAGAATTAATTTCTATATTTTAAGAAAATAATTTTCATATTATAAAAATTACCAAAAACACCCTAAATATATTATTTTGAGATTTCACCTGACGCGCGCCGTAGTCCATTGGATGTGGGAGCAATCGAAATTTTTCCAATTGCTCGATTATTCACCCAAGGACGTTTTCTCTCATCGCTCTATGTTCGTTCCCATTCAAGCGCCACGAAGAGCCAGTACAGCAAATGTAGCGAGCCAGTGCTCACCCATGTAATCACCAACGATATGCGGCAAACTCGCATCAAGATGTGCATTACATGACCGTTCAATCAGTGCCTTGAAAGCCTCATCAGGACGAAGAGCAGCCAGAATCTCACGCCAACACCAGACACGGCTGAGATTAAGCCCATCAAGATGCGCGATCTTGCCGTCGGCACGCGTGCTGACCATCGCGGGTGTGAAAAGTGTTACGGGTTTTCCCTCCATAATTAGCGGAAGAAAACGACCAAACCAGTCCTGAAATGCAGTGCTATCCAGCACTCGCGCCATTAAAGCGGCTTCCATCAACGCGGGTGACAGGAATTCATCTCCGCACGGTTCCCATGCCTGACATGCTTCATCGTTCCCAAACCAGTCATTGGCACGATCACGTACCAGTCGAGCCAGTTCTTCATCCTGAAAAGTCTCTGCATAATCAAGTGTAAGCCGCAGACTGAAAGCACTATTAAAATGCGTACCCACGCGGATGGGATAGGCCGCCAATGGCAGAAAATCCCGATAAAGAACTGCTATTTTTTCTGCCAATGGGGCTAGAACATCCGCGAATTCGGAAAGATAAGGATGCGCATGGAGTTCCGTGACGAGCTTAAGCAGCCAGCCCCACCCGTAGGGACGTTCGAAGCTACGGCGCAAAGGATTTTCAAAATAAGACTGTTCAATCTCAACATTTTTTGTGGTAACACTCTTGCGAAACAAAGCGATAATATCGTCTTTCGCCTCAATACCTGGAAAACTTTTTATAAGGGTTGCAAGCATCCAATAACCATGAACACAGGAATGCCAGTCAAAACTGCCATAAAATATAGGATGGCTCTCCTGCGGTAATGGCCAATCTTCCTCATTCAGTATGCAGTGGCTAGGAAAATAAGGAAATGGACGGCTAACATGGCCCAGTGCGATCCGTGCAAAACGGTCAGCCATCGTTTGGTCGAACGTCATGGCGATGAATGTCCTTCAAAGAATGTGAGCACATAAAGCAGCAAAGTATTCCCTGCGAACACGAAAAATGCTGCCGGAATTTGAGCGCGGATCACGGCAAAACGATCCTGAAGCCCAAGCAGAGAAACCGGAACGATATTGAAATTGACCGCCATGGGGGTCAGAAGCGTACCACTAAAACCGCATAACATGCCAATGGCAGCGACAGGCGCCGGAGACAGACCAAAACTCTGGACAAGAACCGGTAGGCCCAGCGCACCAAAAAGAATAGGGAACGCTGCGAAAGCGTTTCCAACCAGCGCTGACACCAGCATCATGCCTGTTGTATATCCCAGCACCGCCGCCAGCTCGTTCCCGGGTGGCAGAATGATTGTCAGTAAAACCCCAAGCTGTTGGTTAACGCCAGCAGCCATATAGACGCCTCCAAGGGTCGCCAGAATCTGTGGCAGAACCAGTGGCCAGCCCACCCGACAGACCAGAGCACTTCCCGATGCAAAAGGAAGCCCGGCAGGAGGACGCAATCGCCACCATGCAACCACGAGGCCTGCCAACGTTGCCAGTACATAACCGATCTGGTTAGCTCGCTTGGGGTCAATTAACGAACGTCCGTGCCAGTGCATCCATGGAGCGGCAAGAACAAAGAGCACCGCCACAAGTGGAACAACCAGCAAAGGCAGCAGAAGGCGCACCATACTCTTTTTCGCCCCATCTTCTCCTCCTGCAAGCACGGAACCGCTCAATGGTAGCGTCTCAACAACTGTAGGCATCAAGGAGCGGCTGCGCATGCACAGCGCCAGAAAAGTCATGCCAATAATGATCAGGCCGTTAGAAAAATCATTAAAGACTGAACCGGCGATAAAGTGCAGGCCGTACAGTCCCCAAAAACCAGCCAGTGCAGCACCCTGCCCTGCTCCACGCCGAAGCGCGCTGTATGCCGTGTAAAAAAAGAACAGCCCCAGCGCCGCATAGATTATTTCCATCCCTATCATGCTGTCAGCGCCTCAGACTACGATCAATCTTTCGGAAACATAGCCATGAAACAGCCAGAGCCATGGCTGCTGACGGGATAGCCCAAACAGAAAGCTGCCAGGGCAAGACCTGAACATTATTTGCCTCAAGCACGGCCTGCATCAGCAGAATTGAGGCGACAGCCAGAAAAATATCCTCGCCGAAAAAGCCAGCAACATTGTCCGTAGCGGCCGCCGCAGCGCGCAACCGCTCTCTCTCTTCTTCCGTCAGGGTCCCGTTTGTTATATGCCGTCCGGCCTCCTCTGCCATTGGAGCAATCAGTGGTCGCACCATCTGAACCTGCCCTCCGAGAGACGTCAGTCCTAACGCCGCGGAAATCTGACGTAGAATAAAATATCCCTGTAAAACATGCCCCGGCGTCTTAAGGGTCAGGCGGGAGACCAGACCCCGGGCAGCATCCGCAAGACCCGCCCATTCCAACACTCCGATAAGCGGAAGAATTGTCCACATAACGCTGATATAGCGGGCTGAGGTTGCATAATGCCCTAGCATCGCAACTGCCTCATAGGGTGTTTTACCAGCTAGAAGCGGCGTTATCAGTGAACTCGCCACCACGACAAACAGGATATTCATGCGTAAGATCACGCCGCCGATGATCACTCCAAGACCCAGCAGTGTCATCCAGGAACCGTGATCAACCATAATGCCCGTTTTCCTTTTATCTAATGTCCGAAGAGAACGTCCAGAAGCTCAGAAGACTGAGCCTACCTGAACAAAAACATAGCGCCCCATCATTTCTTCACCATAAAGAGCCGCTGCCGTATTAAAATAGGAATCCAGAACAAAAGGCGGTTTTTTATCAAGCAGGTTGTTGACGCCGACCTCGATCGTCCAGTGTGGCAGTGTGTATGTCAGGGTCAGGTCATGAGCAAATATGCCCGGCGTGCGATATTGTCCGGCAGTTTTCGCTGTCAGATCCGTTGTACCGTTGTTCCATACCATGCCGCTCGTGTAACTCATCATATAGGTAAGAGCGACATTACCATGGCTCCAGGTTGCGGTCGCATAGTCACGAATACGCGGGATACCGGAACCAGTCTGGTTGAACATACGGTCTGTATAATTATAAAATTTTCCATTTGGCTCGTTCTGCTGATTATAACCAAAAACCTGCTGATAATTATTTGACAGAGAAAGGTAGTTTTTCCCGAAGAGATGAATATTATAACTCAGATCAAAATCCAGACCGTCTTCTCGGAGTGTTCCGAGGTTTTGATAAAGCGTTTGCACGGTCGAGATCTGATTCCCTGTCGTACGCTGGGAAACGTCGCTGCAATAGGATGGATCGGCGCCTGTATAACACTCGTCAAGCACGTATTGCGGCAACAGCGCACTGATTGTGTGGTTGATTGTATAATGCCAGTATTCTACGGAAACGTTGAGATGAGGGGCAAAACGGGGAGTAATGACGGTTCCAACCGTCCATGTACGCCCTGTTTCCGGCTGCAAATTTGGGTTGCCACCTGAAATCGTAGGAATTTTACCCGCGTTAGCATCCACAAAGCTAGCCGTATTGATCCCCTGCAGCGCACAATTCGCTGCAACATTCCCGCTCAGAGCACCATAGGACGATACCTGCGCACAGGGATCATGCGCTGACTGGTAGGATAACGTTCGGCCACCATAAAGTTCATAAACATTAGGCTGCCGGAATGATGTCCCTAGCGTAGCCCGAAAGCGGATGTCATCAACAGGAGCCCAGTTGATACCTGTTTTCCATATCTGCGTACTTCCAAATGTATTGTAGCGCGACCACCGCCCTTGTGCATCTACAGAGAGATCTTTCGCCATAAACGCATTACGCAGGAACGGAACGTTCAGTTCACCATAGACTTCTGTTGTATTAAAGCCGCCACCCGTCGCTGAGGCACTTCCGTTTGCCGCAGCAATATCACCAGCGTTGCTCAAGGGATCAGGTGTGAAGCTGAGTTGCTCACTCCGGTGCTCGACACCAAATGCCAGCCCCACATCCCCACCATGAGCGTATGGCATATGCACCAGATGGTTATTATGCACGCGAAAATTGAAATCACGCAACTGATAGGATGTATGATTGGAAATGGTCGCAGATGCGTAATCAACAGCCTTTTGTGACCATGGCGCAAACGGGTTTTGCAACACGCAGCCGCTGGATGCTGCACAGACTGACGAATCATAAACCACTGCACTATGTGCGTCGCCAGGCGTAAGCTGGCGCACACCCATTTCCTGCATCATGTGATTATAATTCACAACATTCTGCGCCCGCAGGGTCATATCGCTGGCTCCGTAAGCCATAGAGGCATCATAATTCCAGCCGCCAAAAATATGCCCCTTTGCACCAGCATTCACCTGCCATGTGTCACTGGCCTGCCCGAACTGACGGTCCCCAAAAGCATCCATGCGCTTATACATATTCACATCTTGCCCCCACATATTGTAAGGGTTTCCGGACGGCAGAATAAAGCTACTCGGCAATGTGGATGGATAAATACTCCCAGTCACCGGTGAAGGGGCCTGAGTCTGCTGCGTTGTCTTGTGAGAATAGAAAATCGACGCATAAGGCTTGAACCAGTCCGTCACGTCATAATGCGCCTGACCATGAAGCGTGGCTGTCTGAAGATAATTCGTCAAATTACCATCACGGCCATAATTATAGTTGTCGGCGGATGAAAACGGAGTGAAATCACCATTCGGAGACTGCACGAGATTAAAACGCCCAGCCGGGTCCATAACGCGCGTTGCTGTGGAAATTGATGAGCCATAGGCAGGCTTACCGCTGACAGGATTAGTCACCTGAGGGTCTCGTGCCCATGCCCGATTACGCTGCATGATCGGACTAATTGTTTCATAGGACCCAAACAGCGTGATATTGCCGCGCCCCTGATCAAAATTAAAGCCCTTGTGACCGGAGATTTTACCAGTCTGGCCGTCTCCCTGATCCGTGATTCCACCCCGAACGGTGAAACCTCCTGTCGTCAGATTATGCTTCAGTTTGATATTGATAACGCCGGAAACCGCATCTGCTCCATACAACTCCGAGCCGCCATCTTTAAGAATTTCAATACTATCCACCAGATCAACGGGGATTGTATTCAAATCAACACAGCTCTGGGAGGAACTGGCAGACTGAACCTGTCGTTTGCCATCAATCAGCACAAGTACGCGGCTGGCACCGAGATTACGGATATCAGTGCAGGACATACCCAATCCACCACTTGTCTGGGTATTGGTTGTACCAGAAGAGCCAATGCTTGGTAAACGCTGAAGATATTCGCCAATAGTTGTGGAAGCCGTCCTCTGTATTTGCCGGGACGTAATGGTCTGAACAGGGTTGGCGCTGGCATTGTTGCGCTGAGACAGCGCAGAGCCGACTACCGTCAATGTTTCCGATGTTGTCGTCGTTTTGTCTGCCGCATGTACCTCGCCGGAAGTCGCCAGTCCAGCCAGCGCTGCAGAAAAAGTTCCCCAGGAACGAATGGAAATACGTTTGCGGCGTTTGGGCCGACTATATGCGTCAGACACGTTCCGTTTCCCCCAGATTGTTGCCGCCTGCGTGGTTCAGGCATTGCGACGCTGCCACGATAGTGTTCGATTCGAATAGAAATTACACATGATTCGAAAACGTAATCAATGAAAACATGAGAAACTCGCTTAATTTCGAATTTTGCGCGTTTCTCCCTTGCAAATAGACGTGTATAATTTCAACATGAAGACAGTTGGCGAGACACTGAACAGAGTTTCGATAAGCTGTTTCCGTACTAACGTCTTGAAAGTGAAACGTGCCAAATATGCGAATCAGCTACGCAGGAGAGAATGCCTTCCTGCTGGACGCTTCTTCTACTGTATTCGAGGCCGGTATTCAGGCGCGCGTCATTAATGCCGCACATGCTCTCGCTCGCCATACAGGCGTAAGGCAGGCTATTCCGGGCGTGAACAACCTTTTGATGGTGTTTGACTCCGTGATGCATGATCATCGTGAAGCCCGGATATGGCTGGAAGATGCATGGTATCAGGCCTCTTCAGATGAACCTGATGGACGCATGATCAGTATTCCTGTCACGTACGATTCGGAATCAAGTGAAGATCTGAAAGCCATTGCTTATTACTGCAATCTTACGATTACCGATATTATTTCTCTTCATAGTAACGCATCCTATCGGGTCGCTGCCGTAGGGGCTATGCCGGGTTTTGTCTATCTATCGGGCCTTGACCCACAGCTTGCCATTCCGCGCCGTCAGGTGCCGCGCATGGCGGTTGAGAAAGGTTCCGTCATTA
This sequence comes from Acetobacter persici JCM 25330, assembly GCF_000613905.1. GTDB lineage: Bacteria > Pseudomonadota > Alphaproteobacteria > Acetobacterales > Acetobacteraceae > Acetobacter > Acetobacter persici. The sequence continues at coordinate 33,079 of NZ_BAJW01000031.1, read as the reverse complement.
TTGGTGGCGGCAATGCAGGGGTTATGCCATGCACCGCACCGTCAGGTTGGTACCAACTCGGACACACCGATATTGCGTTATTCGATCATAACAGAAACCCACCCTGTTATCTCGAGATCGGGGACCGTGTACGCTTTGTGAATGCCCGATGATAGAAATTCTTACGAGCACCGCTCTTAATACCGTGCAGGATTTTGGGCGTCCTCAGGCAATGGCCTTCGGCGTTTCCTGCGGCGGCGCAATGGATCGCGCTGCACTGGCCCTGGGAAACGTCCTCCTTGGCAATCCTGCTGATGCAGCAGGAATCGAAGTCGCTTTCTTTCCTTTCCGAATACGCTTTCTGGAAGAAAGGAGCTTCTCTATCACCGGGGCGCAGTGCAATGCATCTCTGGACAACCTTTCCCTACCAGCCAATTGGGCAATCACAGCGAAAGCAGGGCAGATCCTGACATGCGGCGCTCTGGAAAAGGGCTGCCGAGTTTATATTTGCCTTGAAGGTGGGCTGGATGTGCCAATCGTATTCGGCGCACGGGCTACCGACCTCAAGGCCGCGCTTGGCGGCTACCATGGTCGTGGGCTTCAACGGAATGACCATATACCGTGCGGCCCACGCACACTCTCCCTGCCGACTGGTGGTTATGGGCTAACCTGCCCTCCACTTCTTCCCGAGCGAGGATCTGTGACTGTGCATGCTCTGGCTGCGGCAGAATATCATGACTTCACGCCCGAAAGCAGGGCACGTTTTTTTTCCCAGCCATGGCGCATTACTTCCCAAGCCAACCGCGCAGGGTATCGTCTGGAAGGCGACCCGCTCAGACGTGCTTCTGACAGGGAGTTGTTTTCACACGGCATTATGCCCGGCACTGTGCAGATCCCCCCTTCAGGGCAACCAATCATTCAGCTTGCTGATGCCAACACTATGGGCGGTTATCCTAAGATTGCGACCGTGATCGAAAGTGATCTCCGCCTTCTCGCACAGGCACCCATTGGCGCATCCGTATTTTTTCACGAGATTGATATAGATGCTGCGGTGCAACGGCAGCGGGACGCAGTCCGGCAATTTCAGGATAATATGATGAAGCTTTCTGAACTGCGCGGCTCTCTTATCCCCTGGAACCAGAAAAAATGACAAAAACAATCGATCTTAATGCCGATCTTGGCGAAAGCTTTGGTCATTATAGCATTGGTGATGATGCCGCATTGCTTGGCATCGTGACATCAGCAAATGTGGCCTGTGGTTTCCACGGAGGGGACCCGCAGGTCATGGCAAAAACCTTTGCGCTTGCTCATGAAAATAACGTAGCGGTCGGGGCGCATCCCGGCTTTCCGGATTTGTGGGGGTTTGGCCGTCGTCCCCTGCCGATGACACCTCTGGAAATCGAGCGCATCGTTGCCTACCAGTTAGGCGCGGCCTGTGCGATGGCAACCTATAGTGGTCATGCTATCACATATCTTAAAGCCCACGGAGCACTCGCTAATCTGACAGAGCATGATCCTGTGATTGCACAGGCTGTGCTTAAAGGAGTGTATGCCGTCGAGCCCACCCTGCCAGTCGTGGCCATCGCCCATAGTGCGTTGGAACGGCTGGGAAGAAACCGTGGCATGACCATCCGTTCTGAAATTTTTGCCGATCGTGGCTATGATGAAGATGGACATCTGCTCCCACGCGCCCAACCCGGCGCGGTCCTTCATGATCCCCAAGCTGTGGCAGAGCGGGCATTGCGTATGATTCATGCTGGCGCGATTGAAACACTGAACGGACGGCTTCTGGCTACGACAATCGATACAATCTGCGTTCACGGTGACAGTGCTGAGGCGGTTACGCTCGCCCGTCACCTTCGGAACACACTTGAAGCTGAGGGCATACTTGTCCGCGCGCCAGCTAAGCAGGGTCATGCTTCATGACAACAGATTTCTCAAAACTTGAATCTCTCATGGAGCAGATGCGTACATTAGGTCTTGCAGAGCTTCATTTTGAAGAGGGCAATACTATCATCCATCTGACCAATGATGCTCACTCTCCTCACGCACAGAAACCTGAGGTCGTTACGCCTGCTTCTGAATCTGGGAATGCTCAACATACGATCACAGCAACAATGCATGGTCAGTTTTATACTGCTCCCTCCCCAGATGAACCACCCTTTGTACAGCCGGGCGACACTGTGAAGGCTGGAGAAACACTCTACATTCTGGAGGTAATGAAAACACTCTCGCGGATTGATGCAGACTTTCCATGCCGTATCCTCTCTATACTTCAGGCAGACGGTCAGAGCGTGGAGCCGGGCACACCTCTTTTTATGATTGAGACGCTTGATGCCTGAATTCCGACGCGTCCTGATCGCTAATCGCGGAGAAATTGCCCTACGCATTGCCCGAGCATGTCGTCTGCTCGGACTTGAAGCTTTGGGCATTTATTCAGAAGCAGACGCCAATCTCGCACATCTGAGGCTTATGGCGCGCTCTGTCTGTATCGGACCAGCTCCAGCGTCTGCGAGCTATCTTGATAGTTCACGTATTCTGCGTGCTGCAAAACTCCTGGGGGCAGACGCGATCCATCCGGGTTACGGCTTTCTATCTGAAAATGCGAACTTCGCTGAAGCTGTTACTGACGCCGGCCTTGTCTTCATCGGTCCGGCCCCCTCGGTCATGAGAGAAATGGGGGACAAGATCGCAGCAAGGCGCCACATGACACGCTCGGGCGTACCCTGCCTGCCCGGAACAGAAGGTGCGCTTCCAGAAAATCGGAGTGAGGTTGAGACCATCGCGGCTCAGATAGGATACCCCGTCATTATCAAAGCAGCCGCAGGAGGTGGGGGACGTGGGATGCGCGTTGTTTCCGAACCCGCAGCCCTTGATGTGGCTGTCGAGGGTGCTCGGGAAGAAGCACGACGCGCGTTCGGCAATCCAGCCGTCTATATGGAACATTTTTTGTGCCATCCACGCCATATTGAAATACAAATTATAGCAGATACATACGGAAATGCTGTCTGGCTCGGTGCACGTGACTGCTCAGTACAGCGCCGTCACCAGAAACTCCTTGAAGAAGCTCCTGCACCTGACATCTCCCCCAGTGTCATTACTCAACTCGGAGAGCGTTGTGCCGCTGCCTGTCGGAATATGGGATATGTTGGTGCTGGTACATTCGAGTTTCTTTATGAAAATGGAAGCTTCTTTTTCATCGAAATGAACACACGACTTCAGGTCGAACATCCGGTAACAGAAATGACAACCGGGATAGATATTGTTGAAACCCAGATTCGTGTTTCCATGGGACAGCCCCTTCCCTTCACTCAGACGGATATCCGGACTGACGGACATGCGATCGAATGCCGTATTACGGCGGAAAATCCGGATAGTTTTGCTCCCTCTCCAGGAGTTGTAAGTCAATGGACCCCTCCCGGTGGTCCGGGCGTAAGAGTGGACACACATCTTTACGATAATTATCGCGTGCCAGCGCATTATGATTCCCTCATCGCCAAGATTATCGTGCACGGGCACAATAGAGAGGATGCTTTTGCCCGCATGCGGGCGGCTCTGTCAGAAACCCGAATTGATGGCATCAGCACAACCATTCCCTTGCATGCTCGCCTGATGAATCACCCGGATCTTATTAAGGGAGGGGTAGACGTGCATTATCTTGAACGCCTTTTGGAGCTGAAAAACCCATGATGCGCTCACCAGACGATCTTAGGACACTTGTCGCACTTATGCGAAAATATTGTGTGCAAACGTTTGAAGAAAAATCAGGATCAAAAAGGGTTTTTCTTCGCCTCCTGCCAGAGAATGCGGCAGATAGCACACCTGCCCGTCCCGCCGCCGCACAACCAGCTCCTATTCCGCTTCTTTCACCGGAAATGGGTATATTTCATCTACGCACCGGAATCACGGATGGCGATCTCGTAAACCGCGGGGACATTGTCGCTTTTGTTGCTGTGGACCTTCTGATGCTCCCGGTTATCGCTCCCGAAACGGGCAGACTTTGTCTGGTTACACACCCATCAAATATTATCGTAGGGTATCATGACTTTTTAGGACACATTTTAAGCTCCGCCAACGAATCTCAAAGAGAAGAAGCAGACCGTGCAGCTTGTTCATAGAACCCGGTTAAGACACGCATGGCGCGCGCCACTTCACCCAACGCAACCCCTCCTGGTTCTAGATCGGCAGGCAACAAATCCAGCAGACATGCTGACCGCACACGTGCATATTCAGCGCAATAATCGCTCCCTTTTGGGGTTACTTTAAGATATGCTTCCTTACCCCTGCGATGACGGGTGATTAGCCCCAGATCATCAAGCTTCTTCATGGCGTAATTCAAGTAATGCCGCTCAGAAAGATTAAGGGTAAACATGAGATCTGCGATACTCTTCTCACGATCCCGATGGTTGATACTATGCAGCACCAAAATATCCAGCGCAGATAATTCCGGCAGGCCAGCTACGGCGCTCGCCCGGGTCATCCAGCGCTGGAACGCGTTATTGATAACTGTCAACGCAAACTCAAAAGCACTGACGTCTTCATAACCGGGCGAAGCCAGATGCGAAGAAGAAACAATATAAAGTTTGTCGCTTCCAACAGTATTGTTCTGGACAGGCGCTTTACGTGATGATCCCGGTAATTTTCTTGTCATGACAACGCTCATTCCCGTGCTTATTTTCATTCAAGATAGCGCATCTCTCCTCCGGACAATAGCAGAAAATCTGACATAAATAATATCTTTTACCGCCATTTTGGGACGAAAGATATGATGGTTACTTGTTTTTATGGGTTGTTTGTTGATTTTCACCGAGAACTGACCCGGGAAGGGTATAAATTGGAGGGTTCGAAAAACCCCTTGGTATTGAGGCCTGCGCTGTGATTCCATTTTTCCGGTTCTGGTTAGAGGAATGACGATATGAAACAGCCCGGTTTCTTTGATGCTGAAGAGCGGCTTTCTCGTTTGAGCGGGCTTGGTGATCAGCTCGAAGCCTTTTCCCGGACTGTGAATTTCGAAATATTTCGTCCTGATCTGGATAAAGCGCTGGCCTATGCAGACGGCAGTAAAGACGGTCGTCCGCCGTTTGATCCGGTGCTGATGTTCAAAATCCTGGTCATCCAGACGCTGAACACTCTGTCCGACGAACGGACAGAATACCTGATCAACGACCGCCTGTCCTTCATGCGCTTTCTTGGTCTGGGGCTGTCGGACCGTGTGCCTGATGCCAAAACCATCTGGCTGTTCAGGGAACGTCTGACACAGGCGGGAGCAATTGATATTTTGTTCAACCGCTTTGATGCGACCCTGCGTAACGGTGGTTATCTGCCGATGTCAGGCCAAATCCTGGATGCCACGCTGGTAGCGGCTCCGAAGCAGCGCAATACCAGCGATGAAAAGACTGATCTGCGGGAAGGACGGATCCCACAGGACTGGCAGGATAAACCGGCAAAGCTGTCCTATAAAGATCGTCATGCGCGATGGACCCTGAAATTCACGAAAGCGAAGCGACAGGAAGACGGGAGTATGCCCGCAACGGATCTGGCCATCCCGTTTTTTTGTTACAAGTCGCACATCTCCATCGATCGGAAATTCCGGCTGATCCGCAAATGGAAGACGACAGATGCCGCCGCCAATGACGTCTCGCACCTGACAGTTATTCGATGTCGTCAGTTAAGCAGGATGATGATTGTGGCGAACTGCACGGCTGCGAGGAAGGCATCCGGATCGATGTTTTCGAGCATCGGTTCCGCCCTGTTGATATCCGCATCCTGTCCCGGCGTGATGTCGATCTCCACCGGATTGCTCAGGGCATCGCAGATGGCATGGATCTTTGTGGTCAGTCCGCCTCGGGATCGTCCGATGGCCTGATCCGTGCCCCTTTTTTGAGCGCTCCGGCACTATGCTGATGCGCCCGGACAATGGTGCTGTCAATCATCATGTATTCATTGTCATGATCCGCAGCCAGATAACGAAATATCCTTTCGATGACACCACTTTCACACCAGCGGCGCAGGCGCCGGTGCACGTTTTTCCAGTCCCCGAAGCGGGCAGGAAGGTCACGCCACGGGATGCCTGCGCGATAGCGATAGCGATACAGCACGGCTTCCACGAACAGACGGTTATCCGCGGCCGTGCCGCCAACATGCCCCTCCCGACTCGGAAGAAGGTCTTTTATCCGCTCCCACTGATCGTCTCGTAAACCGTAGCGCCGCATCTGTCTGTCTCCCTCAAAGCCGGGAAAACAGTCAGCCACAGACAGCAGGAAAGTACAACCCTCACAGCACACGCTCAGCCCTTAACTGACGACACGCCGTAGGTGAAAGAAAGAACGTCAGATCCAAAATCTGTTTCCACTGCCCACTATCTACACCCATCCAAACCGGAGCCATTGAAGAGCAGGAAAATGCTCTTAGGGGACAATATTATCGGTGATGGCGCTCCCCAATTCACGTGTTCCAGCCGTGCCGCCCATATCTGGCGTGCGTGGCGTCATCGGGTCTTCCAGCGCCTTTTCAATCGCCTTCATCACAAGGCTGGCGGCTTCCGGCTCACCCAGATGCTCCAGCATCATGGCTGCAGCCCAGATCTGCCCAACGGGGTTGGCGATGAAGCGTCCGGCGATATCAGGTGCAGACCCATGAACCGGCTCGAACATAGAGGGATATTTTCGCTCGGGGTTGATATTGGCTGACGGAGCCACCGCAATGGTGCCCGTAATACCGGGGCCGAGGTCTGAGAGAATATCCCCAAAAAGGTTGCTCCCTACCACCACGTCAAACCGTTCTGGAGACATGACAAAGCGGGCTGCGAGAATATCAATGTGATACTGGTCCATGCTGACATCGGGATAGTCCTTCCCTATCGCCGCAAAACGGGAATCCCAGTAAGGCATGGAGTGGAAGAGGCCATTGGATTTGGTTGCGGATGTCACATGCGGTCGCCCCAGCTTGCGCGCATACTCAAACGCATAACGGAGAATTCTGTCCGTTCCGTACCGGGTAAATACGGCAGTCTGCATGGCACCTTCGGATGGAGTGCCTTCACCAAACACGCCACCAACCTGAGAATACTCGCCCTCACAGTTTTCCCGCACAATCCAAAAATCGATATCACCGGGCTTTTTATTAGCTAATGGACATGGAATGCCGGGCAAAAGTCGGACAGGCCGCAGATTGACGTACTGATGAAATTCCCGCCGAATGGGAATGAGTAGTCCCCACAGCGAAATATGATCTGGTACAGACGGAAAACCGACAGCACCCAGCAGAATGGAATCACTTTGTGAAAGCTGGTCAATGCCGTCATCCGGCATCATCTGGCCGGTACGCAGCCATGTTTCACAATTCCAGTCATAATTTCGAAATTTCAGGCCAAAGCCACAGACATCAGCCACACGCTCCAGCACACGCAGAGCTTCGGGCATAACTTCCACGCCAATTCCATCACCCGGAATGACAGCAATATCATAAGTTTTCATGCACGTTGTATCCTTATCTGCCAGAATCTGGAGAGTGTGTGTTTCAATCAGCCCGCAGCCGCCGATGCTGCACAGATGTGGGCAAGCGTGTGCCAGTATCGGACACCACGCTGAATGACATCATCATTAAAATCATAGTCAGGAGAATGGAGCTTGGAAGAGGATCCATTGCCTATCATGGCATATGCGCCAGGCTTCTGCCGAAGCATGAAACCAAAATCTTCCGAGGCCAGACTGGGCGCAATGTTCAAGTCTGGAGCTGGACCGCCTTCTGCCGCCTCCAGCGCCTGCATGGCTTTCCCTGCAAGACGAGTGGCCATATCCTCATTGACTGTAACCGGATAAGGCTGGTGAAAGCGAACTGAAATCGTCACGCCATGCGCCACGGCCAGCCCATCACAGAGATGCTGAAGTCCATCCTTGAGATCGTCCAGAACACTGGGTGCCAGAGCGCGCAGGGTACCGGCCAGTCGCGCTCTCTCAGGCAGGATGTTATCCGTTGTGCCAGCATCAAAAATACAGAAAGACACAACGGCTGGAATAATCGGATCGGTGCGCCGCGCGACCAGCATCTGAGCCTCCTGCACCACGGCCGCACCGACCGTCAGAGGGTCCCGCCCCAGATGCGGCTGAGCCGCGTGAGAGCCTTTTCCTATAATCTCGATAACAAAACGCCACCCGCCCGCCATAATTGGCCCGGAGCGTACGGCCAGTTGCCCAGCCGGCAGGGCCGGCCAGTTGTGCAACCCAAAACAGTAATCCGTCGGAAAAAGTCTGAACAGGCCTTCATCGATCATGACCTGTGCGCCAGCCCCTCCCTCTTCACCGGGCTGAAACACGAAATGGATCTTTCCGTATGAGGGCGGGTCTGAAGCCAGAGCGGCCGCAGCACCAAGCAGCATGACGGTATGCCCATCATGCCCACAGGCATGCATAACCCCTTCTGCACGAGAGGCCCACGGAGCCTTGCCTGTTTCGCTGATGGGCAAGGCATCCATATCTGCACGCAGCATGATGGCGGGACCGGGGCTGCCTGTGTCCAGCGTTGCCACCACACCTGTTCTGGCCAGGCCTGTATGAGGCTCATACCCTAGCCTGCGGAGATGCTCCCCCACGAGGGAGGCTGTCCTCTTCTCCTCAAACCGGAGTTCCGGATGCGTATGCAGGTCTCGTCTCAACTCTGTCAGAAATGCTACATCAGGAAATTGTGGCTGCATTGTCTGCTTACTCCGCTGCCATCAACACGCTTTTAAGTCGCAGATTGGTCTCGAAAGCTTGCCGCCCTAAATCCTTGCCAATGCCTGACCCTCCAAACCCGCCAGTCGGAATTACAAAGTCTGACGACCGACCATAACGATTGACCCAGACCGTACCTGCCTTGAGCGTACGAATGGCTCGCATGGCTCTGGACATGCTGGCGGTATGAACCCCCGCAGCCAGCCCGTAAACCGGATGCTCGGCCAGAGCAAAAGCCTCATCATCCTCATCAAAAATCTGCACAGCCAGAACGGGGCCAAACACCTCTTCCTGCCACACGGGTGAGTATGTATCCGTCACCATCAGGATACCCGGCGAAAGGAAAATGCCGCCTTCCTCACTGTTCATGCGTAGGCAGGGCGCAAGGGTTTGGGCACCGGCCTGCACACTGCTTTCAACAAGATTCAGGATACGATGGGCCTGCGGTTCCGAAATGATGGGCGAATAGCTAGCGACCGCTTCCCACGGAGCATGAGCCGCAACCTGACTGCACTTGGCCACGAGAGCCTTGATCAATAGTTTTGCTACGCCCCGCTGCACGATCAGGCGTGAGCCTGTCACACACACTTGTCCGGCATTACCAGTAAAGGCCCGGAAAATGCGGTCTGCAACCTCATCGACGGAAGAAATATCATCAAACACCAGCTGCGGGCTTTTGCCCCCCAGTTCCAATGTTACAGGCTTAGGCCCGCTTTCTGCCGCCGCTTTCATGACGGCAATACCCGTGCGCGTAGAGCCGGTAAAGCTCAGCTTGCCAATATTCGGATGACGGCAGAGAACCTCCCCCGTTGCCAGTCCCGTACCCTGCACCACATTGAACAGCCCCGCAGGCAGCCCGGCTTCCACCGCAAGCTCAGCCAGCCGGACGGCAGAAAACGGTGTCATTTCAGAAGGTTTGAGAACTGTTCCATTCCCGGCAGCAAGAGAGGGCACAATCTTCCAACTTGCCATGACAAGCGGAAAGTTCCACGGAGCAATCGCGCCGGTCACGCCGTAAGGCTCGTAGACTGTCATCCCCAGAAGGTTGGCAGACGTCGCGGCCACATCTCCGCCAATCTTATCACAATATTCTGAAAAGAATCTTATCCCTTCAGCAAGGAATGGAATATCCCATCCGACTGTCTGTACAATGGGGCGCGTAGAGCACACTGTTTCAAGCCGGGCCAGTTCCATACCGTGCTGCTCAACAAGGTCGGCCCAGCGCCGCAGCACCCGTGCCCGCTCCCGCGGAGCGCAGGTCGCCCAACCGCTTTCGCGCTGCACGCGGGCAGCAGTTTGTGCTGCCTCATTCACCAGATCCGGGCCAGCCTCAGGCACATAACCCAGAATACGACCATGGCCAGGACTGGTGACAGCAATATCCTTTCCTCCTGGAACAATCTTTCCAGACAGAAAATGCCCGGCAGGCAGTGTGATATCTTCTGGACGAAAGCTGAGATCGGTCACGCTCTTTTCCCCTGCACCCTTATGGCACAAACATCTGTCAGGTCATTGCGGTATCGTATTTTCCTTGATCTGCACCCTGATGCAAACGTTAAAACGGGCCTTATGGCACTTTAACGCATTCTTACTGACCTGCGACCCAGAACAGCACAATCCACTTCCACATCCTTGGCTTATGGCACCATATTTTTCCCACCAACCGCATAGGAAAACAACGGGCAACAACACAACGGACCTCAAACGTCATGACTCCAGAGACACTCGCCGCACTTGATCGCGCTCACCTCATCCATCCGGTCTCATCATGGCGTGATCAGGAAGAATACGGCCCCCGCATTCTCCAGTCCGGCAAGGGCGCATGGCTGACGGATATTGATGGCAACACGCTGCTTGATGGCTTTGCTGGTCTATGGTGCGTCAACGTTGGCTACGGCCAGCAGAGCGTTGTGCAGGCCGCCACAGAACAGATGGCACGCCTACCTTATGCCACCGGCTATTTTGGCTTTGCGAGCGAAAGTGCCATCACCCTCGCCTCTCGCCTTGCTGCCGTCACACCAGGTGATCTCAATCGCGTCTTCTTCTCGCAGGGCGGGTCTGATGCCGTGGACAGCGCCCTGCGCTTCATCCGCTTTTACCAGCACGCACGCGGCACGCCGGGCAAACGCCATGTTATCGGCCTTGCACGCGGCTACCACGGCAGCACCTATACGGGTGCCGGGCTGACGGCCCTTGCCGCCTTCCATCGCGATGCAGATGTGCCGCTGGCATGGCAGCACCATATTTCCAGCCCCGACCCATACCGCCACCCTGACGGGCCGGATGCAGCGGCCATTATTGCGGCCTCCGTTGTCGACCTGCGCAACAAGGTGGCTGAACTGGGCGGGCCTGAGCATGTTGCGGCCTTCTTCTGCGAACCGGTTCAGGGGTCCGGTGGCGTTGCCATTCCCCCCAAAGGCTGGCTGACAGCCATGCGCAATGCCTGCCGGGATCTGGATATCCTGTTTGTTACCGATGAAGTAATCACGGGCTTTGGACGCACAGGACCGCTGTTTGCCTGTGAGCACGAAGGCGTTGTGCCGGACATGATGACAGTCGCCAAAGGTCTGACCTCAGGCTACGCCCCCATGGGAGCCGTGTTCATGAGTGAGGGCATGTATGCCACCATCCGTGATGCCACTCCGCCGGGCGTTGCTGTAGGGCATGGTATGACCTACAGCGCGCATCCGGTGAGTGCCGCCATTGGCGTTGCCGTGCTGGATCTGTATCAGAACGGCCTGCTGGACAACGGCATGAAGTCGGGACACCATCTGGCCACGCGCCTTGCCGCAATGAAAGATCATCCTCTGGTTGGGGACGCACGCTCAATCGGGATGCTGGGCGCCATCGAACTGGTGACAGACAAGGCCGCCAAAACCAAACCGGCGACCTCTCTTGGCATCTCCAAAAAGGTCGCCAAAATCGGCTACGAAAAAGGTGTTCTGTTCCGGGCGTTTGGCGATGATATCATTGGGCTGGCCCCGCCACTTTGTCTGACACTGGAAGAAACAGACATTCTGTGCGACCGTATCGAAAGTGTATTGAATGCACTTCTGGACGACAAGGATATCGCCGCAGCGATTGCCTGAAGCACTCTGCCCTGGCGCATATGTCCGCCAGGGCACACGGCAGGAGGTTATTCCCGCATGAAGGGACTTTTCCGGCGTGTGGCTGAAGCGGAGCGGCCACACATCACCATTACAGTCGACGGACAGCCTGTCACCGCGCTTGAAGGAGACACGCTCCTGACAGCCCTGCTCCTGGCAGGCAGCCAACTCCGCCTGAATGAATTCGATCAGAAACCCAGAGCTGGCTTCTGCCTTATGGGAGCCTGTCAGGACTGCCGTGTGTGGACAGAAAATGGCAATGAACTGCGCGCCTGCTCCACCCCTGTCTCTTCCGGCATGCGTATTGTGACAGCAGAGGTGCCATGGACAAGCCAGTAGTCATTGTTGTGGGTGCCGGGCCTGCGGGCACACGCGCCGCGCAAACTCTCGCTCAGGCCGGCATTTGCCCCGTTGTGCTGGATGAAAACCGCCAGCAGGGCGGCCAGATTTACCGCAGGCAGCCAGAAAATTTCTCACGCCCTGCGTCCAAGCTGTACGGGGCCTCTGCACGCTCCGCGACAGCCCTGCACACTGCGTTTGAAGCCCTTTTACCGCATATAGACTACCGCCCTGAAACGCTGGCGTGGGGCGTCTCCAGCAACCAGTTGCTGACAGAGCATCATCAGCACGTTCAAGCCCTGCCCTTTGACGCCATGATTATTGCTGCGGGAGCCACGGACCGCATCATGCCCTGCCCTGGCTGGACCTTACCGGGCGTGTTCACGCTGGGAGGCGCCCAGATTGCGCTTAAGGCACAGGCCTGCACCATTGGAGCCGCACCCATCTTCATGGGAACAGGGCCGCTGCTCTATTTGGTTGCCTGGCAGTATCTCCGCGCAGGCGTCAAACCACGTGCTGTGCTGGATACATCGTCTTTCAAAACACGCATGAAGGGGCTGAGCGGTCTGCGCCATCGCCCTGCCATACTGACGCAGGGCATACGTTACATGGCCGACCTGCTGCGAGCCGGCGTGCCGCTCCATGCAGCATCGCGCCAGTTAGGGTGGAAAAGCAGGAATACGACACGGATCTGAGGGTGCGTGGCATCACATGGCGCACTGCCCGGGGGCAGCTTCGCCATACTGAGGGTGATGCTGTGGGGATAGGATATGGCCTGCGATCGGAAACACAGCTTGCCGACCTGCTAAAATGTGATTTTGCATTTGATGCGCTCTCCCGCCAATGGTTGCCCGTCACGGACGAGGATGGCGCAACTTCACAAAAAGGAATTTATCTGGCGGGTGACGGCGCAGGCATCCGGGGTGCGGATGCTGCGGAAAGCGCCGGAGAGCTTGCTGCTTTGCGGTGCCTTGCAGACCTAGGCCGCCCTGTGGCCCAAAAGAGGTCGAGCGCTTCGTGACGCACTCAAGCCCATGAATGCCTTCCGGCACGGGCTGGAAACAGGTTTCCCCTGGCCCTGGAAAAATGCGGCTGATCTGCCGGATGAAACCGTGATCTGCCGCTGTGAAAACGTGACTGCGGGGGACATTCGCCGCGCAGCAGGCCCGCTGGATGCGCCGGAAATAAACCGTGCTAAGGCTTTTGTCCGTGTGGGCATGGGCCGGTGCCAGGGTCGCATGTGCGGACTGGCGGGAGCCGAAATTCTGGCTGCGGCCCGTAACATCCCTATTGAAGAGGCCGGGCGCATCCGTAGCGCTGCCCCGATCAAACCGCTACCCGCCAAAATCCGGGGGATTATGACATGAGCCAGCCTGTTACCCCCACCACCGCGCGGGCCGATGTCATTATTGTCGGCGGCGGCCTGATGGGAGCCGCGACTGCTTTCTTTGCACGCCAGCGTGGGCTTTCGGTTATTCTGCTTGAACGTGATCTTGTGGGCCAATATGCATCTGGCACTAATTTTGGCAATGTCCGCCGCCAAGGGCGCTTTTTGCCACAGCTGCCGCTTGCCAACCGCTCCCGTGCGATCTGGGGCCGGTTACCTGAACTGATTGGAGAAGACGTCGAATTTCTGCCGAGTGGGCACGTACGTGTCGCCTTCAAGCAACAGGACAGCGCGCGGTTGGAGCAGTATGCGCGGGACTGCAAACCTTACAGTCTGGAACTGGAGCTTTACAGCGGACGCAAGGCCATAGAGCGTTTCCCCATGCTTTCCCCGGATGTGGACTGCGCGTCCTTCTCTCCTCTTGATGGCCATGCCAACCCCCGTCTTGCAGCTCCCGCCTTTGGTCGCGCGGCACGGCGAGTTGGTGCCACCGTGCTAGAGGGTGCGGAAGTCACCAACATCACTCGCACATCTGAAGATTTTGTGGTGGAAACGGCCAAAGGCCAGCGTTTTACTGCCCCTCTGCTACAAATCTCAAGCGGCGCTTGGGGGCAGAAAATGGCCGCAGCGTTTGGTGAAGATCTGCCACTAACCCCCAAAGCCCCGCAAATGGGGGTAACAGAACCTGTACCCTACCGCATTCACCCGGTAATCGGGTATGCGTCATGGGTTGAAGAAGAAGGCGTGTATCTCCGGCAGGTGGAACGCGGCAATATTGTTTTTGGCGGCGGCCTCCGCGGCACTGTGGACCTTGTAGCCAAACGCGCCCGACTAGACCCGCTGAATACCGTGCGCCAAATGCCGCATCTGGAACGTATCCTGCCTGATTTTGCCCGCCTGCGCGTGATCCGCACTTGGACTGGCATTGAAGGCTATACCAATGACGATCTGCCTGTCATGGGTCCCAGTGGCCGCGTTTCGGGTCTTTATTATGCCTTTGGCTTTTGCGGGCACGGGTTCCAGCTTGGGCCGGGTGTAGGAGCCACTATGGCAGACCTTCTGGCAACGGGACAGACAGAGATCCCCCTCGCGCCGTTTAGCATTACCCGGTTTACCGCCCCTGCTGCGCAATAAGTATCCAAGGGCCGGGTAGCCTATTTTTTCGTGCAAAGGCAATAGATTTTCAACACGGCATATTCTGTTGTCCCTTTTTCAAGATACAGAATTCTCTGCTGCAGAATGCAAAAAAGCGGTAGCAACCTCCTTATAAATCATGTTGTCATATCGTAACATTAACTCAGGCGGACAGGAAACATCATGACGACGTTCAGGCCGAAATTCGTAACGTTTGACTGCTATGGCACTCTGACGCGCTTCCGGATGAGCGACATGGCTCGGGAACTGTATGCAGATGCCATCCCTGCTGAAGGGATGGAGCAGTTCTGCAAGGACTTCGCAGCCTATCGGCTGGATGAAGTGCTGGGGCCGTGGCAGCCCTACCGCTATGTGCTGCTCAATGCGATGGAACGCACATGCAAGAAATGGAACATTCCTTTCTCTCCGGAAACTGCCAACAAGTTCTATGAAGCTGTCCCGACCTGGGGGCCGTGGGATGATGTGCCGGCAGGTCTGGCCAAGGTTGCCAAGGAAGTCCCGCTGGTCATCCTCTCCAATGCGTCCAACACGCAGATCCACTCCAACGTGGCCAAGTTGGGAGCGCCCGTCCACGCGGTATTTACGGCGGAAGACGCACAGGCCTACAAACCGCACATGCGGGCCTTTGAATACATGCTGGATGCCCTCGGCTGCGGGCCGGAAGACATTCTGCATGTCTCTTCCTCCCTGCGGTATGACTTGATGACCGCGCATGATCTGGGTATTCGCAAAAAGGTGTTTGTTGCCCGCGGGCACGAACCCTCAACCCCCTACTACGGCTACACCGAAATTCCCGATATCGGTGGTCTGCCGGGCGTTCTGGGCCTGTAAGTCCTCCGCCCGGGGGGGATAACGCCTGTTTAGGCGCCCACGCCTCCCCATCCAATCCCGCTCTTTACCCCCAGCCGGAGCGTGTTGATGCTGAACCGACGTGACATGATGAAACAGGGCGCACGGCTGGCCACCGCCAGCTTTTGTGCTGCGCGGTCATGGTCGCACACAGCGTTTGCAGCAGCATCCAGTGCTTCCGTTTACGGCCAGACCGGCCCCACTCCACGCGTGGGGGGGCATGTCCGGGCAGCATCTACAACCGGCTCCCTGAGTGACACGCTGGACCCCGCGCGCCAGTCCATGGCGACGGATTACATACGTGGCAACATGTTTTACGACGGGCTCGTCACGCTTGATGAAACCCTGACACCCCGTCCCGCTCTTGCAGAACTGCTTGAAAGCACAGACTTCAAGACATGGCATATCCAGTTGCGCAAAGGCGTCTGTTTTCATGATGGCGCTCCCCTGACTTCAGCCGATGTTGTCTATTCCATCCTCCGCCACAAGGATCCAACTGTCGGCTCGCAAGTGCATTATCAGGCCATGGCCATGCATTCTGTACGTGAGGATGGACCACTCCGCGTCATCATTGAGCTGGAAGCGGCCAATATCGCATTCCCTTCTATTCTCGGTCTGATAAATTTTGCCATTATCCGTAATGGCACAACGCAATTTGATAAAGCCAATGGCACAGGTCCTTTTGTCTGCGCGGCCTTTCAGGCCGGCGTGCAATCTCTCGCCTTGCGCAACACAAATTTCTGGAACCCCGGTGGCGTGTGGGTGGACAGTCTGGAGCTGATTTCCATCAGTGATGACATGGCGCGGCACAACGCCTTGCTCTCAGGCGATGTCGATATTATTGCAGCAGTGGACCCGCGCCTTGTAGCCCTTGTGCGTGAACGTGGCCTTGCTGTGATGGAAAGCCCAACCGGCACCTACACCAATCTTGCCATACGGCAGGATGTTGGGCCTGGGCAAAATCCAGATTTTATCCGCGCCATGAAGCTGCTGTTTAACCGCAATCAGATGCGTGATTCTATCTATCTCGCTTTTGCCGCATGGGCAATGACCAACCCCTCCCCCCGGAACACCGGGACTTCAACGCGCATTTACCTCAAACCCAATATGATCCTGACCAAGCCAAATTCCTTTTCAAACGCAGTGGGTTTTTAAACCAGAGCCTGCCACCGCTCATCTGCTCTCCCGCTGCCAACGGGTCGGTCGAAATGGCGGTTCTTCTCCAGAATGATGCACGCCGCATCGGTCTTCAACTGGACGTGCGACGCATGCCAGCCGACGGCTACTGGAGCCAGTCCTGGATGCGCTTCCCGATGGGGTTTGGCAACGTCAACCCCCGCGCCTCGGCTGACATGACCTTTGCGCTCAGCTTTGCCTCTGCAGCGCCGTGGAATGAATCACACTGGCACAACCCCCAATTTGACGAGCTTCTAGCCCTCAGCCGGAGCGAGCCGAATGAGGCAAAACGCCATGCCCTGTATGATGATATGCAAACGCTTATCCATACCGATGCCGGAATAGGCATTCCGACCTTCATCACCAGTCTGGATGGCTACCACACACGCATCAAGGGACTGCATCCACATCAGGGCGGCCAGTTGATGGGTTACAACTTTGCCCGCAGCATCTGGGTTGATGACGCCCCTACGCCTACGGGTTCTGCCGGAGGTCAGCCATGACAGCGCAACTGGGCAAGGCCATTGCCCGCAGGCTCGGGGCCTCCCTTGTCTCGCTCGTATTCGTCGTTGTCTCGGTCTTTTTCATTACTTCTGCCTTGCCGGGAGACGTGGCGGAAGCCTTGCTCGGGCAAGCCGCCACACCCGATGCCATCGCCTCCCTGCGCCACAGCCTGCGGCTGGATCAGCCTGTTCTGGTGCGTTTTGCCGGTTGGGCAGGCGGATTCCTGAGTGGCGATTTCGGCACTTCTCTCGTCAGCCATCAGCCCGTGCTGAACATGGTACATGATCGGCTGCTGCATTCTCTGCTTCTGGCAGGTATCACCACATTGTTTGCCGTGCCTGCCGCCCTGCTACTTGGCACGCTTTCCGCCATTTTTCGCAATACGCTGTTTGACCGAACGATCTCCCTGCTCACACTGTGTGTGGTGTCGGTGCCTGAATTTCTGATCGCGACACTCGCCGTGCTGGTTTTTGCCGTGCAACTGCACTTGTTGCCCGCACTGGCCAGCATCAGTGATATTCATTCCATTGGCTCGTTTCTAGCCGCCTTTTCCATGCCAGTGGCAACACTGGGCTGCGTGATTGTCGGGCAGATGGCCCGCATGACGCGCGCCGTCATGGTGAACGTGCTGAGTTCTTCCTGGGTGGAAATGGCAATGCTCAAGGGCGTCTCGCCAGCATTCATCATCCTGCGTCACGTCTTGCCAAATGTGATTGCACCGCTCTTCAACGTTATCGCTCTCAGCCTGTCCTACCTGCTGGGCGGCGTGGTGATTGTGGAATCTGTCTTTCATTATCCCGGCATTGCCAGCCTGATGGTGGATAGCGTGGCCTCGCGCGATATTCCGCTGGTGCAAACCTGCGCGATTATCTTCTGCGCAGCTTACCTGCTGCTCACGACACTGGCCGATATCGTAGCGCTCTTCTCCTCGCAGGAAAGGGCCCGCGCATGATGCTGACCCATCCTTGTCCCGCAGCCTCGCCCCCTTGCGGCAAATGCCTGTCCTGCTGGCCCTGTTCTGGCTCCTGCTCGCTGTAATAGGCCCCTTCATTGCTCCCAGCACGCCCGGCGAGGTCGTCAGTTCCACTGTTTTTGCACCCATATCCACAGCACATCTTCTGGGCACAGACTATCTGGGGCGTGATGTTCTGACCCGCCTGCTATTTGGCACCAGCAGCACTGTTCTGCTTTGTGCCGTCGCCACTGTGCTGGCCTGTAGCGCAGGCACGTTTCTGGGCATGATGGCCGCTCTCAAACAAGGCCTGACGGATACCCTGCTTTCCCGTTTCATGGATGGCGTTATCTCCATTCCATCTCTGCTCAGCGGGCTGGTCGCTGTCGCGACGTTTGGCTCGTCCGTGCCAGTTCTGGTGCTGGCCATGGCGTGCATCTACATGCCTGGCTCCTACCGAACCAGCCGTATGCTGGCTCTCTCGGTTGTGCGGAAGGATTTCATTCTGGTTGCCCGTATGCGCGGGGAAAAAACAGGCTATCTGGTCCTGCGCGAAATCCTGCCCAACATGACCGGCCCTGTACTGGCGGATGTCGGCCTCCGCTTTATCTATGCCGTCAGGCTGCTGAGCAACCTGAGCTTTCTGGGTGTCGGGCTACAGCCGCCACAGACGGACCTTGGCTCCCTGACGCGGGAAAATCTGCTGGGCCTGGTCTATGGCGCGCCCGCCGTTATTGCCCCGGCCCTGACAATCGCTGTCCTGACTGTAGGTCTGAATCTTGCTCTGGATGGCAAAGGGCAACGCCGATGATCCAGCGTCCTGCCGCCGCCCGCCCAGCCCTGATTTCGGTCAACAACCTGTGCCTGACCGGCCGACGAGGCCGCGGCCCGGAAACCCCCATTGTCACCAATGTCAGTTTTGACGTAGCGGAGGGGGAAATGCTGGCCCTGATTGGTGAGTCCGGCTCCGGCAAGACCAGCATCGCCCTTGCCCTGACCGGCTACGCCCGGCAGGGATGCCGCATTGCAGGGGGCAATCTGCGGGTGGCCGGGCATGATGTGCTGACCATGAACGCGCGTGAACTGCACGCTTTCCGTGGCAAGACAATCGCCTATATCGCGCAGAATGCCGGAGCGGCCTTCAACCCGGCTCTCCCGCTGATGGAACAGGTGATTGAGCCTGCACTTGTGCACCACATCATGCCCCGCAAGGCGGCTGTAGAACAGGCCATAGCCCTGTTTGACCTGATGGCCCTACCCTCTCCTCACACAATCGGCACGCGCTACCCGCATGAGTGCTCGGGGGGGCAACTCCAGCGGATCATGGCGGCCATGGCGCTGATTACGGAACCGGAGGTGGTCATTTTTGATGAGCCCACGACGGCACTGGATGTCACTACCCAGATTGAGGTGCTGGAAGCCTTTCGCCTTGCCATGCGCCAGTGCGGATTTACCGGCGTCTATGTTACGCATGATCTGGCCATTGTCGCCCAGATGGCAGACCGCGCGGTTGTGCTGAAAAACGGTACGGTGCAGGAGGCAGGATCTGCCCGGCAGATCCTGACCGCGCCTGCTCAACCCTATACACAGACGCTTGTGGCGGCCAGTGAGCCGCATACACGCAACCATGATCCTGCCCCGACCTCCGCTCCGTTGCTGGATGTACGTGATCTTCTGGTGGGCTATGGCGGCACGACGCCGGATGGACGGCCTGTGCATACCATTCTGGATCAGGTCAGCCTGCCGGTTCTGGCCGGTGAGACGATGGGCATTATCGGGGAATCCGGCTGCGGCAAAAGCACGCTGATCCGTGCCATCGCGGGCATCCAGCCATGGTCTGCCGGCAGAATGATGTTTGAAGGGGAGCCTCTCGCACCACAGATCGGCGACCGCTCCCCGCAACAGCGCCAGCATCTGCAACTCGTGGCGCAAAACGCTGACCTTGTGCTGAACCCCGCCATGACCGTGCAGGCCACCCTGCGCAGGTACTGACATTTTACGGGAAAGACGCTTCGGATGCCGCGATCCGGCATATTCTGGACATGGTGCGCCTGCCGGCCGCCTTGGCCAGCCGCCTGCCTACCCAGCTTTCAGGCGGACAGAAGCAGCGCGTCAATCTGGCCCGCGCTCTGGCGGCCCGCCCTCGCCTTGTACTGTGCGATGAAATAACGGCGGCGCTGGATACCGTCGTCGCGGCTGCCATTTTGGATCTGATGATGGAACTCAAGCGTGAACTCGGTCTTTCATGGTTGTTTGTGACACATGACCTGCACGCCCTGCGCTCGGTGTGCGACCATGTTGCCGTCCTGTATGCGGGGCACTGTGTAGAATTTTCCACCATAACAGCCCTGCAGACTGCCCCTCATCACCCCTACACGCGCAAGCTGGAAGCGTCCGTACCAGAAATGCGTGCGGACTGGCTGGATGGCGTCCTCCGACAGCACGGGCTGAAGCAAGACAAAACAGGGCCGGCCCCCACAAATGGCTGCCGTTACATGCCACGCTGCCCTTCTGCCATAGCAGCCTGCGCAAACACGCCTCCCCCTGTGTGGAAAGCGCCTTCCGGCGCATTCATCGCCTGCCACCGTACAGCGCAAGAGCTGTCCTGACCCTTTGCACTTAGGAGACTAAGCATGACCCAACCCACCCTGAATGATGCGACGCTCTTCCGCCAGCAGGCCTTTATTGCCGGAACCTGGTGCGATGCGGCAGACGGTCAGAGAATTGATGTCGATAATCCTGCCAATGGGGACATCATCGGCTCCGTACCCGCCTGCACAGCGGATGACACGCAAACGGCGATAGAGGCCGCGCGCATTGCCCAGATAGCCTGGCGCACCAAAACAGGGAGCCAGCGGGCAGACATTCTGTACAGCTGGTATCAGCTTGTTCTGGACAATGTGGAAGACCTTGCCCGGATCATGACAGCCGAGCAGGGCAAGGTTCTGGCAGAAGCGCGCGGCGAAGTGCGTTATGCCGCCTCCTTCCTGAAATGGTACGCCGAGGAAGCCCGGCGGAGCGAAGGCAGCATCCTGACCACAGCAGACCCGGCCCGCCGCGTACTTGTACTCAAGCAGCCTATTGGTGTGACTGCCGCCATTACACCATGGAACTTCCCTCTGGCCATGATAACCCGCAAATGTGGGCCAGCAATCGCCGCAGGGTGCAGTATGGTCATCAAACCCTCTGAACTCACGCCATTTTCTGCCCTTGCCCTTGCAGCCCTTGCCGAGCGTGCAGGCCTGCCTGCGGGGTTGCTCAGCGTTGTAACTGGCTGGCCCGCTGCCGTCGGGAAAGTGCTGACCGAAAGCCCTATTGTCCGCAAGCTGACCTTCACCGGCTCTACAGGCGTTGGCAAGATCCTGCTTGAACAGTCTGCGGCCACTGTCAAAAAATGCAGTATGGAACTGGGAGGGAACGCGCCCTTTCTGGTGTTTAATGATGCTGATGTGGAAGCCGCTGCCGAAGGCATCATGCAGAGCAAGTTCCGCAATGCTGGCCAGACCTGTGTCTGTGCAAACCGTGTGCTGGTACAGGACGGGATATGGGATCGGCTCCTGCCTGTCATCATGGAAAAAGTAAATGCTCTCCAGGTTGGTGCAGGACTGGAACCGGGCAGCACCATTGGGCCACTGATCAATGAAGGTGCTGTTGCCAAGGTACGTGCCCATGTCGAAGACGCACTGGCTAAGGGGGCACGCCATGTTGGTGCTCCGCTCCGCACGGAAGGACGTTTTGTTTGGCCCGTTGTGCTGGAAGGCGCGACAACCGAAATGCGTGTGGCCTCCGAGGAAACATTTGGCCCGGTACTTCCCCTCTTCCGTTTCAAGACAGAAGAGGAAGCCGTCCGCATTGCCAACGATACCCCCTTCGGTCTGGCGAGCTACTTTTTCACCAACGATATTCGCCGCCTGTGGCGGGTTGGCGAAGCACTGGAATTCGGAATGATCGGGCACAATACCGGCGCCATCTCCATGGAAAGCGTGCCGTTTGGCGGAGTGAAGGAATCCGGGCTTGGCCGTGAAGGCGGCCATGCGGGCATGGAAGAATTCATGGAAATGAAAAGTCTGCACCTCGGCGGCCTTGACGTTTTATAACCGGAACATTCTGATCAATATTCTCTCTCGCCTCACCTCGGGGCACCTCATCCTGTTCCGGAGACAGTCTTAGCCATGCAGCCCACCCCGAAGCTCGACAGGATTGACCTGAAAATTCTCACGCAGTTGCAGCGCAACGGTCGCCTGACCAATGTTGAGCTTGCTAACAGGGTTGGCCTTTCTGCCAGCCCCTGCCTGATCCGTGTTAAACGGCTGGAGGCTGCTGGCTACATCACCGGTTACGGCGCACAAATTGATATTCGGAAAATAACATCAATTCTTACCGTTTTTACGGAAATAACGCTCTCTGATCATCGCCGCCATGATTTTGCACGGTTTGAAAGCCATATCAGCAAACTTGATACAGTTGTGGAGTGCCATCTTATCAGCGGTGGCTATGACTATCTGGTCAAGTTCGTGACCCGTGATGTGGAACACTACCAGACTATCATGGAAAACCTTCTAGAGTTGAACATCGGAATTGAAAAATACTTCAGTTACATCGTCATAAAATCACCCATCGTAAAAGAGTCTTTCCCTATTCAGGATTTTTTCCCGGAGCAGAAGATTTGACCCAGAGCGCATCCCTCTCCCCCGTGCTGCAAACGCAGATCTCGTTCCGTCCTATGCAAGCTGATGATCTTGCTCAGGCCTGGCAACTCTCCAAGGATCTTGCGTGGCCCCACCGGCTTGAAGACTGGGAGCAGATGTTCAGCCTTGGTCACGGCGTGGTGGCCACCACGCCTGACGACGCGGTTATCGGTACAATCCTGTGGTGGGCGTGGGGTTTGCAAGCTGCCTGTCTGGGTATGATTATTGTCAGCCCTGCATGGCAAGGACATGGTATCGGCAAGCAACTCATGGCACTGGCCCGACAGGCCCTGCCCGGATACAGGCTGCATCTGAACGCGACGTCAACCGGTGTCCCACTTTACGAAAAAACCGGCTTCCATTCCACCGGAGTAATCGCGCAGCATCAGGGGAATGTCTCTACAGTACCGCTCATTCCTCTTCCTGAAGCTGTCGAATGCGCCTATGGGAAGTGCGGACATGAGCACCATCTGCGCCATGGACCATGCCACCCTCAGAATGGACCGTTCAGGCTGATAGAACTTCTGTTGAACGAGGGCCGTGGGATTGTGGTCGATTCAGAAAAAGGTATTCTCGGATTTTCATTCTGCAGAAAATTCGGCTGGGGACAGGTTGCGGGACCGGTTATTGCGCAAGATCCGGTCTTTGCGCTGCCCATGCTGGCCTACTGGGCCGGCACCTGCGCGGGACAATTTCTGCGGACAGATATTCCACAGGATGAAACCGTAGCCGCACTGCTGGACCAGTGGGGCCTGCTGCGGGTGGGTTCTGTTGTCTCCATGACAACAGAACCCACAGAAAGCACTGCCAGCACACCAGACACTCCCTCCTGTTTCGCCCTGTGCAGTCAGGCATTTGGCTGAACGCCCAGACTCCTTTCTTTTCCCGTAGGACGATCACGCATGTCTTTTCTGCTCAAATCCACCCCGGAGCGGGCGGAAGTCTGGAAACCGCTTTTCAATAGCGCCCTGCCCGACCTTGCATTCCATGTCTGGCCGGAAACAGGTGATCCTAAAGAGGTGCGCTTTTTAGCAGTCTGGGAACCTCCGTCTGATCTGCTGACACGTTTCCCCAACCTTGAAGTCATTTTCTCTGTTGGCGCGGGCGTGGATCAGTTCGACATGTCCGCCATTCCCGAACATGTGACCATTATCCGCATGATAGAACCCGGCCTGACGGAAGGCATGGTGGACTACGTTCTGTGGGCTACGCTCACCCTGCACCGTGATGGCCTGACCTACATTGCCCAGCAGAAACAACACATCTGGAAGGCCCGGCCCAATCTGGTTGCTACGCAACGGCGCGTCGGGATTATGGGCATGGGCACACTCGGCGCCCCGGTCGCACAGGCTCTGGCCCTCAACGGGTTTAACTGTAGCGGCTGGTCGCGCTCACGGCACACCGTGCCTGATGTCACATGTCATGCCGGACCGGAAGAGCTTGATGCGTTTCTGGCAACAACGGACATTCTTGTATGCCTGCTGCCTCTGACAGAAGCCACGCACGGCATACTCAATACCAGCCTGTTTGAAAAACTCCCAAAAGGCGCACAGATCATCAACGCTGCACGCGGCGCACATCTGGTAGTGCCCGATCTGCTGGAAATGCTGGAAAGCGGGCAGATCAGCGCGGCCATTCTGGATGTTACAGACCCGGAACCCCTGCCCACTGACAGTCCGTTATGGGACGATCCGCGTATCCTTATAACCCCGCACATTGCCAGCAGCAGCCAGACGGAAACGGCGGGCCGTGTGCTGTTGGATACTGTGCAACGCTATCTTGCTGGCGAGAGAGACTTTCCGTCCAAGGTGGATCGCTCAAAAGGATATTAGCGTAATTGCATCGTCTCCGGTCAGTTTCACTGTGAAGCTGACCGGAGACAAATCTTCAGGCATTGAGATTCTGGATGTAATCCTTGGCGCGGTAATAAGCCCCCACAACCGGCAGGGCGTAGGAAGCCAAGCCATAAAAGGGAATTCTGGGCCATGAACGGCCTGCAAGTGGATTGGTGTCAGGCATACCGGCCATAGCCTCCGCCATGCGCTGACCCATGTAAACGGACATCTGCGTGCCGTGCCCGCTGTAGCCCATGGTGTAATAGACACCATTCCACTGCCCTGCATGCGGGAGGCGATCAACGGTCATATCGACATCACCGCCCCAGCAATATTCGATTTTTACATCGGGCAGCCCCGGCAACGTACGTCGCATGGCCGCAAGAAGCATGCGCCCGCTGACAATATCGGTTGTGGTGCGAGATCGGGAAAAACTGGCCCGACCACCAAAGATCAGTCTATGGTCAACCGTCGCACGGAAATAATTGTGAATATTCTGCATGGTCACAACATTCTGGCCACCAGGCATTACCTGTTCCAGCGTTGCGGCATCCATGGGTTCAGTGGCGACAATAAAGCTCCCCACGGGCATAATCCGCTGGCGAAACCATGATGGACCATGACGACTGGTCCCCGTTGCCATCAGCACAGATTTGGCAACAATCTTGCCCCGCGGCGTGCTGACCTCAAAACATCCCTGCCCAGACTTTATGGCTATCATGGGGGTATGTTCAAAAATCAGGCCCCCGGCCTTCATTACAGTCTGTGCCAGCCCCACCCCAAAACGACCCATATGCATACGCCCACTATGAGGATAGATCAGGCCACTATTGAACAGGTCCGACCTCAGCTCATCCTGAATCTGGGTGTCACTGATGAACCGCACATTCGGATCCGCGCCCTTGCGCAACAGTTCATGATCCGCCTGAAGCGCGGCACGATGAGCCGGTAAATTCCCAACCTTCAGCTTGCCGCATCGCACAAAGTCGCACTCAATGGCATTGTTGCGCACAATCGCTTCAACAGTATCCACCGCCTTGTTGAAAACCTTATAAAGCGACGTCGCCTTTTCTTCCCCCATCGTCTTGCAAGCAAGAGAGAAACTGCCAGCCAGCCCGTTATTGACATGCCCGCCATTACGGCCGGAGGCCTCGCCAACAACGCGTTCACGTTCAAGCACAACGACAGAAGCCCCAAGCTCTCGCAGGCGCAATGCAGCAGAGAGACCACTAAAACCACCCCCGACCACCACGGCATCCACCGTGCCGGGCATGGCCTCAGCGGGACTGGCCGTAAACAAGGGGGCCGTTTCTAGCCAGTAGGAGGTCAATTTCATAACATGTTCCCCAGTGCAATCTCAGGAAAGAGTAATATGGCTGGCTTCGGAAAGACTAAGCCCTGCTGTTTCAGGAGCCCAGCGCCAGGATATGAAGGCCCCCAGAGCAAGAAGGCCAAAAGCTGCAAACAACGTTGCCCGAACACCAAAATGAGCAACCCCGACAGGAAGAAGAAACGTACCCAAAGCGGCCCCCAGCCTGCTGGCAGACGAGGCAAACCCGACTGCGGTGCCCCGTATTTCTGTGGGGAATAGCTCATTGGGATAGACAAACTGCAAACCGCTACCGGCAGCCTCCACAGCCGAATAGACAATAAACGCGCCCAGCACGGCCCAACCCGCTTCACCTGACCACAAGGCAATAAAGAGCAGGGAAAGAGCCGCCAAAACAAAGGACCAGATCAGAAGTGTTCTGCGTCCAATGAGATTGATCAACCCGAACGTGACCGGAAGGATCCCCAGAAACGTAAAACAGGTGACCACACAGGCCGCCAGAATGGGGTTACTCATGTGCATCTGCGCCAGAATCTGGGCCTGCAACGTATGGATTGAAAAAGCCGGAGCGCTTTGCAAAATCCAGAATGCACTGACAAAAATTAGCATTCCCCGATAACGCGGACCACATAACTTGCCCACAACCTGACGGATGCCTCCGGCAGGTGCCGCAGGCTGCATCCCTTCAAAAGAAATATCGGCCTTCAGAAAATTACCGACAATATGCCGGGCCTCTGTCACCCGGCCAACACTCATCAGCCAGAGCGGAGATTCCGGCATCCCTGCCCGACACAGTAGCAGAACCAGCGAAGGGACGAAGCTGGAACCCATGACAAGTTGCCAGTTTTCAGGGAAAAACGAGAGCAGCGCATACCCCGCAACAAAGCTGCACACATAGCCCAGCCACCAGAAGGTAATAAGCCCGCTCAAAGCAGGACCACGCCAGCGCCGAGGCATGAACTCCGTCACATAAGCCGTGGCAATCGGATAATCCGCACCAATGGCAATCCCGATCAGAAACCGCCAGACCAGCAATGCCGTAAAACTGGCACAAAAATACTGTGCGGCAGAAAAGACCGTGAACATGAAAATATTCACGGTGTAGAGAACTTTTCGTCCAAACCGGTCAGACGCCATCCCCCCGGCAAGGCCACCAATAAAGACCCCCAGCAGAGAGGCCGCCCCGACAAGCCCGGTTGCATTGGCACTCAAATGAAAGCTGGAGACCAGAATTGGAAGCACAACACCAATAACGCCTAGAATGTAACCATCGCAAAACGGTCCGCCCCCAGCAACAAGAGCAAGGCGCAAATGGAAGGCTGATGCCGGGACATCATCAAGTGTCCGGACTTGCATGTTTTACGGCCTTTCAGGAATACAGCATTTTCAGACCACCTGCATCGGCAAGATCAGCCAACTCCTTCAATGTAGAAAAATGATAGTCAGGCTTGGTCAGACTTTCGACGGCAATGGTGCCGCCAAACCCGCCAATCGCCTTGCGGCGCTCAATCCAGCACACCGTGTAACCAAGTTTACGCGCAATCCCGATATCGTGGTACTGGCTTTGCGCAACGTGCAAAATGTCACCTTGAAGAATACCATCGCGGCTCAGGCGGCCACGCGCGAACCCAAAAAACGCGGCATCGGGCTTCTCACACAGTGCATCATCCACCGTAATTGAATCATGGAAAGGCAGACCAAGCGTCTTTTCCATCCCGGAGAAAGCCCATCGCTGCGTATTGGTCATGGCGACCAGCTTGAAGTGCCTGCCAAGACGCTGCATGGCCTCCACACTATCTTCAAACGCGGGCCAGTCTTTGGCGGCATAGACAAACGCATCCGCATACGCCTCATCCGTTGGCAGACCGAAACGCGGCGCCAGTTCCTGATAAATAGGCTTGAGATCCTGCGGGAAAGGAAGCGTCTGCCCCCGTGCGCGCATCTCCCGATAGGCCGTCAGAAAAGCCTCCCGGTCTATGGCAACTCCGCATAATTTTTGCAGGGTATTGATCATCCCGCTTTCAAAATCAATCAGAGTACCAACCACATCAAAGGTCAGAGCTTTGGGAAAACGTGACATATGAAGTCCTCTTTAATGTATTTTAAAAACCTGTTGAAAATGAAAGAACACCTGCAAATCCACCGCCAACATAATACTGGGGTGCAGACCCTGCCACACTATGCCCGGCAACTACCATGCTGCGCGCATTGGTTTTGATGCTGCTGGTGCCGGACAGATAGCCACTATTACCAATATTAAGCAGATTCAGTTGAATCTGCGGATGCTTTGCGAGCCACATGTTTTTAAACCGGTACCCGATATTCACATTGAATGTTTCATAGCTGGGAATGGATTCATCATTCATGAATGTTGAATACTGCTTGCCAATATAATTCATGTTGAACCCACCAAAGATGGACCCGTCATCGTAGTTAAGGCCCACGGCAGCTGTGAATTCGGGAGTGTTGACCGCTCTTTTCCCTTTTGTCGGCAGAGCCACGGACGTGCCATCGCTGGCGACTGTCGGCAGATTGCTGTCAATCGAGGCATGTTCATACTGCCCGGACACATAGGGACTAAAATGGTGCCAGCGCTGAAGCCCGACCTCGATCTGCGCACCGCGCATGGTCTGACCGCCCGCGTCTATAGATTCAGAAATAGGCAAACCATTCTGATATGTCGTGGTGCTGAGCTGTCTGTGCGTAAAGTTATAGTTAAACAGAGCAACAGAGACATTGGCAAAACCTGTATGCCGGTAGCCAATTTCTTCCCCAATCGCAAATTCAGGCTTGATATTGGTTGCATGCCTGGAGGATAGCGCACCAGTAGAAACGCTGTAACGGTCCGCATACGTCATGATTGAGGCCGGCATACGGAAAGATGCAGTGCCATTGATATAAATCTGGTCATGCGCCGTAATCTTGTAGCTGGCCATAAACTGAGGTAACGGCTCTGCAACACTTTGCCCTGTAGCATACGTTACCCCAGGAACAAGGTTAGTTTGAGACCGCGTGACCATGACTTCCTTGAAGCCTGCGGTCAGCGTCAGCTTATCGTGCAGCGTCTTGTACGTATCATTGATAAACAGGGCATTGGTCTGTTGGACAAGATGAATATCATAGGTCCGCAGCACACTCCCATTGGCCGTGAGAATTGGATTGTTGCCCCACATACTGGGCACGCCGCCGTCTGCGTTGACGGCTGATAGCTCTGCGGCTCTGACTGATCAAAGTAGGAATACCATGCACCGCCCGTCACCGTATTATGCCCGTGTGTCCAAGAAAGTGCGGCATTGATCCCGGAATAAGCCAGCCGGTAGGTGTCTATTGACGCAGCAACGATGGAACTGTTCGTGCCCCCAACCTGCAAGGGGCCTGCGGGGTTCGGACCGAGGAAGCTGCCATCGCGACTCAGAGTGCTTCCCCCGTTGTCATAGCCCCAAGAATACGTGAAATAGGGTGTGACATCCAGTGCAAGACCATGGTCGAACTTTAGGTTTACAGGTGCGCCCAGAATGAATTTCTTCATCCGGTTTTCTTCATATTTATAGTAGCTTGAAGGAGATGATCCCCAGGACGTATCATTGTAGTTGAAATTGACGCCATACTGATTCCACTGCGCCTTGGTCGGTGCGCGCAGGTAGTATTGCTTGGCATCATTATAACTCATGATGAAAGCTGCATGATTGTCTGCGCCCCAGTCCTTCACGAGCTTCATGTCGATATGATAGCGCCGTGTTCCCCCGACACCGCGCCATTCATCTGCCTCACGGTGCGAGAAAGACAAAAAGCCACGAACCCCGGTCTTCCCAAGATCGCCTGTGTCCACACGGATAAAGTGGCGCCGCAGACTAAAGGAACCGTAAGATGCATCAATCAGGCCACCAAAATGATGTGAAGGATCATGCATGGTTTCAGAAAGCTCACCGCCGACTGCGTTATAAAGGGGAGAGCGAGTATCTGGAGAACCCTGCGTCAGCGTCAGAGACTGAATGTTTTCGTTATCAGCCGCAGCAGACGTATAAGGTAGAAGGTAAACCGGTGCCGCGGCCGGGATGCCCTCAAACAGATAACCAATTTCCTGCTGGTTAAGACCACGCACAGTCAGACCCTGCTGATCATCATTCGTGCCAAGCGGATCATTCCCGGCGTACACCACGCCCGGAAGACTGGCCACAAGAGCTACCGGATTACTGGTGGGGCTCTGCTTGGCAATATAATCCCGCGTCAGGCCGCTACGAGACTTGGCAATCGTCTGAGGTGGCATCATTCCCCCGCCGGGGGTTCGGTTTGTCACGCCATTCGGCATGGAGACATGGCCCGTCACCCCCACCTCTTCCGTTCCGGATGAAACCACGGACCGAGGCGTTTTTGCGACGGTGCCGGATTTTACCTCTTTTTTGCCCACCTGGACATTTTTGCGAGGCACCCCTTTACCGCTACGTTTTGCAGCTAATGCAGAATGACTGGATTCAGCATGCGCCATTCCGTTTCCGGAACAATAAAGTGAGCCAAAACCCGTGAATGAGGAAACTGAGAGCAGCAGAACCAGAGAGCGGGACATGCCCCCTCGCGCCACACCACGGGATAACAGGAATGATGTACCATTCCGCACCATAAAAGAGGGGTAAGTGTTTGCCATGCCTATCCTCCGGAGCGCCCCGACAAGGGCGATAAAGCGTGAGACAGCGCCAATATCCAAATGATTATGAGCAGAAGCAGACAGCGGAATACCCCATTTTCCTAAACGATACAGAACATCATATCATTTTTATACCGGAATAAATCAATTCCTCCCAAGCTGCCTGACTGACGCAGAAAGCGATGCGCTACCGTTGCATCCATCAGACAGCATGAGAGAAATGACGCTCAGGGAGCGAAAAATGATCAGGAGACCTTATTCCCAGATCATTTTTATATCAGACACTTCAGGCCTGAAAGAGTTATGAATTCATAACCAGATCAAAATTACAAATACAATCCAAAAAATAACTTATTCACGGCACAATACATACAGCGCTCATAAATCATGATGGACGAAAAATGACGTATATTTTCTTGACGTTCTCTTGATTATCCCATGAGCAGCTTGCACCACGGCAGATCAGAAAAGCATCTCCCGCCCTAAAGGTCTGCTCTTCACCTGAATAGCTAACAAACGTTACGCTTCCTTCAAGCAAATACATGAACTCATCATGCACATACGGAACTTTTTTTCGGGAATATGGCGTGGAGGCCCAGATACCACCATAGAACTGACCACCACAGCTACGCCATGCAGGAGCGCTATGGCATGTCGGAACAGGCCCGGTCAGATACTCTACAGGAGGAGGTGAAGACAGAGACATCTGAGCACGCGGATCAAGAAACACCACTCCCTGCTCTATTTTTTCGGTTTCTGGCACACTCATGACAAACAGATGGGTCTCTGAGTGCGCTTTCCAGTCAAATGCTGTTCCAGCCGTAATCTTGCACCCGCTGCCTTTCTCAAGAAGCACATCATTAACGAAAAACTGTCCATTCAGGACAAACACAAAGACATCTTCAGCTAACGGCTCAACCTGCCCCTGACCCAGAGGAGCTACTAATTCCAAGATTGCGGCACTATCCGTTGTGGGTAGTTTATAACGCGCCGTTAGATATTCTCCTGCCACCAGATTGACCTTAGCCACCATAGCTTTGAGATCAAGAACGCGTTTCATATCTACCATTTCTTACCCTTTTCACTTTATCTATGCCTGTTCTGCCAACGCTTGCAATTTCACCACAATAATTCCTCCACACCGCAAGAAATGCTTCTTTTTAGGGCCAAAAGAAATTTTCTCCTCATTTACGATTGCCGCGGCCTACCTCAAGCCAGACAGAACGGTTAGCTTGATCTCAAGGTCAATGATGACGCCAGTGATACCTGGTTCGAACGCATCAGACGGAAGAACAACTCACCGGCCTCAAGAAGCACTTCGACCACGCTAATCAGGTGGAGGGCTCTAAAAACCTCTATTTTGATTTCTCTAATAGTAGCAATATCAACGGGTTACGATTTTTACACTGGTGGAAAAAGAGGGTTTTTAGAACCTTCCAGATGCACGATCAAAGCGGGAAGATATTCTCTTCATGTCGGCTTCTGCATAACTACAATAGATAACCGAACCTTCCGCTAGGCAATCAGACTGAACCCGACCACACCCTGCCTGAAATCCGATGTCATGCGTATAAACGCCTCTTACACGATGTCTTCCGCGTGCGCCGGACATCCAACCATGCCGGTGACCGAGGAGACAAACCGCGACCTGTTCGCCAGATAGTTTTTCAGAAGCGGGTCGGAAGTCGTCAAGATTCCAAGGGTTCCATAAGAGCACATCCAGAAGATGTCTCCGCCCATGCCGAGCCACCTCGACCCTGCCCAGCTTAAAATGAGAATAGTTATCAATATGAAAGACCGATAAACACCGTCTTTCGCCGCTCATATCCGCTATTTGTGCGCAAGCCGTTGAAAAACGACCATGCGGCTCGTCATTCGATCGACAGGGTATTTCTAACTCGGACATCATGAGCATTTTACAGGCCCAAAAGGGCCTTCCCCAATCTCTGTTGACTCGAGGAAGATTCATCGACGTTACGTCACAGGTCGATGATGAGTGAATAATGATGAAAATAGTTGCGGGTGCCATCGCAGAAACAATCAATCAGTACGCCAAAACTCGAAAAATATGAGACAACCTTACCAAACAAGGGTTCTTCGACCCCTCCACGTGTCCGCTGGTTTGCACGGCTGGCTCCCTTTACTCCCTTTAAAATCAACCTAGCAGCCTGTCGGGTTGGGGTACCCTGTGAAGGAGTTAGGTTGTAAGGTGGTGAGATGAGCAGCTTCATCCCGTTTGACCGGTCTCAGCCGTATCTTCTGCCTCCTGATCTGAAGTCGTGGCTTCCTGCTGACGATATGGCGCATTTCATTGTCGCAGCCGTTGAGAGGGTTCCGATGAGTGCGTTCTGCGTGCCAGTGCGCACGGATGCCAACCTCAGTACAAGATACTCATCATACTCATCACGAAAAGTGCGGGAGAACC
>NZ_BAJW01000032.1 GCF_000613905.1 Acetobacter persici JCM 25330 | reverse complement strand
GTGCGGGAGTGCGGGAGTGCGGGAGTGCGGGAGTGCGGGAGTGCGCATTACAGATTTTACCGGGCGTGCAAATCCAGAAATCCCGTGGTCTGATTTTTTTCTGCTCCGGCATCAGACCATTCTGGTTCGTGCCCTACCCTCCGGCACGAACCTTTTTAAGAGTGCTCAGCGATAGATCAGGGTTCTGAACAGGCTGACCAGCACGGGTTGCAACACATATTGAATACCGAGCAACACCACCATCGGGCTGAAATCCACCCCCCCCAGCGAGGGCAGAACGCGACGCACCGGTTCCAGAACCGGTTCTGTCACGCGGTTGAGGAAAAGCCCGACTTTCCAGACAAGCGGCTTCCGGGTGTCCAGAATACCAAACAGGCAGAGATTGATGAAAATGCAGGATATAATCAGAATCCAGCAGTAAATTTCCAGCAAACGCATCAACACTGTAAAAAGAGCAAACAGCAAGAACACTTCTCCATACCATAGAGGTCTATCTGGTTTTACCAGACCGCAGACCGATACAATACAGCTTGACAGCGTCTTGATAAGCCCCTTAGGTTTTCGCCTTGTAAAGGCGGGGCTATAGCTCAGATGGGAGAGCGCCTCGTTCGCAATGAGGAGGTCAGGGGTTCGATCCCCCTTAGCTCCACCAGCCGCCTTAACAGACCGCCGATTTATCCTGAGAAAATCGGACAGACGTACGCTCCATTCTGTCAATTTACGGTCGCAGGGATTGTGCTCCGCAACGTGCTTTTGCCAGTGGCGTGACAAGCCTTCCCGAAATGCTGAAGACTGCCTAGTATTACGGACGATAAAGGTCTGAGGAGACTCTTCTGATGAGAATTAGCGCACGTAACCAGATTGCTGGTAAAATTATTGCCATTCAGCCGGGAGCCACAACCTCTCACATCAGTCTGGAATTGCCGGGCGGAACAGTCATGATGGCATCCATCACGAATGAAGCCGTCGCTGATCTGGGCCTGAAAGTTGCTCAGACCGCAACGGCACTGGTCAAAGCCTCTGATGTCATGATTGGTGTTGAGTAAACAGTAGCGCTTTTTACAAGACTGCTTCCAAAATCAGCGGCGTGCCTTATTCATGGCACGCCGTTTTTTGTATTCGCCCGCCTTGCTGAAGGCCCATCCCTGATCAGGGAGTTTTGTGTCCGTATGGCCATACAAAACAATTTGCCTGCCTTGGTATGACCATAAATCTCGCCTGTTATCAGTAGCAGGAGATCTTTCAGGTCTCCCACCAAAGCAAGATGGAAAGACAAAGGCTGATATGATGAAGAAGGCTCTGCTGGCAACGGCTCTGACTCTCGGCATGCTGACGACCGCAGGTGCGACCGCTTATGCTGAAGAAACTGCTCCGCCGCCGCCTCCCCCGCCCGGAGCCTGCCATCCGCCGGGCCCGGTGCTTAATCTGGACGGCGTCAAGCTGACCTCTGCCCAGAAGAAAAAGATTAAGGCCATTCTGGACGCCAATCGCCCGGACCCTAAAGCGGACATGGAGCAGGACCACGCCCTGCATGACCAGATCCGCACTCTGCTGACCACACCAGGGAAGGTTGATACCGATCAGCTTAACAGCCTGACACAGCAGATCGGCACACTCCATGCTCAGCATGAAGCCCAGCGTTTGCAGACAGATGTGCAGATTCACGATGTTCTGACCAAAAAGCAGTTGAAGCAGATTGCAGAAAAGAAGGATGAGCCGCCGTGCCCGCCCGGCCCGCCAATGATGGGTGGTAACCCGCCTCCGCCCCCTCCTCCGCCGGGTTCTGGTGCCCCACCCGCACCAGCACACTAACCGCAAAAAGGCTGTCAGCGTTCTGACAGCCTTTTTTGGCTTTATGTTCTGGGCAATCCGTTTTCAAAATTTCCGGCAAGACCATCCCGAATAGCCCGGAAAATGCCTTTCCAGCGGCGCGCCATTCTGAGCGGATGGCGGAAATGATACAAAATACTACCCGGCGATTTGCAGAAAACTTTAATGATCAGAAACAGTGCCATATTCAGAAAATATACCGGCTGACACTGAATACTGTTCTGCTCAATAACAACGCGATTGCGTACAGAAAAATAGGACCGGTTTATCCCCTGCTGTGCCTGCAACCACGGGTGCAAGCATGACGCAGCCTGCGTCCATGATGGCTCAAGGTCCTTCATTACACTGTTCCGGCACATCCAGAGTGCGCCACCATGACGGGTGATGCGTAATGTGTAGTCATAATCATCAAAATAAAGAAAAAAGCGTGCATCCGGCAGGCCGATACGCGGCACCCAGTCTTTATGAAACCACAGGCCACCATACGCCCCCATTTCCATACCAAGACAGTCCAGTCCCTCTTTCTGCCAGACAGGAACCGTTTTTTTCTGAAAAGGCGCCTGCACCGAAAACCCGAAAAAGGAATTTTCCTGAATAGCGTTGGGTTTATGCCTTTCAGCCAGATTGATGTATGTCCGTTTGTCCTGCCGAAAACTGGACAGACAGCACAAGGGGTCTGCTCCCATCAGAAGCCATGTCTGCATAAGGGCTTTTAGCGTGCTGGTATCCGCCACGGTGTCATCATCCAGTAACCAGATATGGCGGGTGTCCGGCCTTTGCGCTGCCGCGGCAATACCGGCGGCAAACCCTTCTGCCGACCCTCCATTCCGTTCAAGCCGGATGTACGTGACCCGCCCGGTGCCCCAGAGGGCCGTGCAGCTTTTGAGTGC
The DNA here is from genome assembly GCF_000613905.1 of Acetobacter persici JCM 25330. GTDB lineage: Bacteria > Pseudomonadota > Alphaproteobacteria > Acetobacterales > Acetobacteraceae > Acetobacter > Acetobacter persici. The sequence goes on along the minus strand of NZ_BAJW01000032.1, from coordinate 39,366 downwards.
CTGTGCCACAGCAGGCTCTGTGCCGTTATCCACCAGCACACCATGCCCGGCACCAGCAACAAACGCGCCCCGTAAAACCTGTTCAACAAACAGAAGCCGGTTGCCATAGGTCACAATGACAGCACAGGTTCCGTCCATAACGGCCTGTTCAGTTAAGGTGTTCACATTGCTCACGATTTTTTCCGTGTAGTGGCCGTTAGGGGCAGAAGGCCGGGGAGCGCCAGAAGGCGCTGCTGACAGCGCACAAGATCTGTATCTGCCTGATGGTGTACTGGCCTCCATCGCAAATCCTGTTCGGTCAACGCCGGACGGGCCAGCCGGATAACGCCTGACTGAATCAGGGCACGATGCCAGCAGGCAAACCTGCTGCCACTCCCCAGCAGGCCGCGTCTGATCAGCCATGAGCGAAGAGGCCTCAACCCCATCCGGTCCGCCCCCTGTTGCAGGCGGGACATGAAACTCTGCTTCTGAGGCAAGGGAAAGAGCCAGACCGGCGCACGGGTCCGCCAGGCCTCCGCCAGCATGGAGGCACTATCTGCCGTGACGACAAACCGATTACCTGTGTTCAGAAAATGCGTGAACAGGGTCTCTCCCGGCCTGAAAAGATGTAACGCAGCAGTCTCTCGTGTTATCCAATGCTGTATCCATTGCACGGCTTCCGGCGGTGTGCGGGGGCTGGTGATAATATGTAGCGGTTCCCGGTTAGCCTGTGCCAGTGCGTGCGCAAACACCAGCAACCGCTCTGTCTCGCGCGCGCCATCCGGAACTGGCGGGACGGGCCGCCATACAGCACAATTGTGCCAGCATGCCTCAATTCCTGTGCCTCCTCATGCTGCGGAGACAGGGAGGCGCCATTAAACGGCCATGCCACTCTCAGCACGTTCGGTCCCGGCGGGTAATCGTCTTGTGGGAGCGGGATAATCAGGTCCAGATCCGTTGCGGGAATATGGCTTGGACGCCCGATATGCACCAGCAGGGGCCGCACAGCACACGTCGCGCGCAACGCGCAGGCCGCCTGCACGGCATTCCCGAAAGACAGAATGAGCCGGAGGCCTGCTGTCTCCGGCCACTGATCCGGCGGAGAAAAATTCGGTCCAAGAGGCACGGTTCTGAACGGCAGCCCCAGAGCCTGCGCCAGAATCAGGCACTGTGCCTGTTCTCCGGGGCGCCCTGTCTCCAGAATCCAGACGGGTGCGGACAAAACTGACGGGCTCAGGTCGTATCCTCCCATTTCTGCTGTCTGCCCGGCACACTGGCCGTCGCTGCTTCAGGCTTCCGGTTTGCCGTCGAAGGACCTCTTGCGGTTCATGACAAGGTAAGGGCCAAGGCGCGTCAGAAGAATAGCCAGTTCGCTGAGCAGGGTTGCAAGGCCTGCCCCCGTCATTCCCCACGCATTCGCCAGCACATAAAGCAGCGGGAGGGAGAAGCACATCGTGACCATACGGCCGATAAGAATCTGATGCGCCTTGTTGAGAGACACCAGAAGCGGCTCCAGCGGCACATCCCACAAATCCAGAATAGCCGTGACCGTCATGAGCAAAAGCAGGGTGCGGGTGCCCGTCCAGGGGACAGTCAGCAACAGATGCAGGAGCCATGGCCCCACAAACGTCGCGACGACCAGCACCACACCGGAAAAAATAGCCAGCGCCTGCAAAATACGGTTGGTGACCTGCCGGATGGACACCCAGTCCCGTTTATCCCGCAGCGCCACGAGTTCCGGATACAGGGCAGGTGTGAGCATCTGGGCCGGACGGGCCATGCCGTCTGAAATCTGCCAGGTAACATTATAGATGGCGGCACTTTCCGGCCCCAGCACGGCCCCCACAATCAGCACGGTCAGGCGTGACCCCAGACGCCCCAGTGCCTGATCCAGACTGGTGGAGAAGGTAAAGCGCCAGATCCCCTTAATCCGGCTGACCCATGCCACATTCATCAGCCGGAAGCCGTTCAGCTTGTCCGTGCGGGCCATAACCCAAACGGCCAGCCCGTAATCCAGCACAAAGGCGACAGCCGTGGCGCAGTACCACAGCAGCAGGAATTCCGGCAGAGTCCAGTGCAGGAAAAACCCGGCCACACAGCCCACAAACTTAACCACTGAGCTGGCCGTATCCGCCAGAACAGCCAGTTCATACCGGTTGGCCAGACGCAGCACGCCCATGGCGCATCCGGTGTTCATGAACAGGATCACCGTCATATACCATAGCGGAATATGTCCGTACGCCGCGGCCCAGCCAGAAAGATGCGCCAGCCAGAGGCTGGAGACCACAGCAACGCCCAGCCCCATGACCGCGCCCAGCGCATCCAGCAGGGCACAATGGCGGAAGAGAGTCTGAAACGGCTTTTTATCCGCCGCTTTGTAGAGAGACATGCCGTATTGCAGCAAAGGCTGCCAGGACTGAAAGCGCGTCGCCACAGCGCAGGACATGACGAAGGAACTCATCAGTAGCAGAATCCCGTAGTCTTCCAGCCCCAGCGTACGGACAGCCAGAGCCGTACTGGCCAGCGCGAGCACAGCCATCGCCCCTCTGCCGCTCAGCAGATAGCCCGTATTCTTGAAGACCCGCCCGAATAACGCCTTGATCTGACTATTCATCAGCCCTCACGCTTCTCTCCCCACGCTGGAATAAGCCCGTAAGCGGCACATCATGCCGGGCTGTGTTTAGAAGCCATGCGATAAAAATAGCAAATTATGGCCTTCCCACCGGGTGCCCGTTCATCCGGAGGTGTCACAAAAAACGTGTTCACACTCCCGTGAGAAGCATGAAAAAGGCCTCACATTCAACCGATCAGGGTTGCACCGCCTCCGCTTTTGCTCACACTCGCAGCACGCGGTTTATCTGCCTGTATCCTACCCGGAGAGCAGGACACCGCATGTGACATGATCCTTTGATACGGAGAGCTTCTATGGCCTGGACGACACCGAAAATCACCGAAATCCCCCTCGGCGCTGAAATCAACAGCTACGTTTGCGGCCAGAAGAAATAAGCCGGACAATAAGCTGTTATTCCGCCAGAGTGACCTGAACGGGGTTACTCTGGCGGCATTTATTTTCTAAAAAGCCGCGTATGCTTGATCTTCTTGTTCTAGGCGCTGCCGCAGGCGGCGGCTTCCCTCAGTGGAACTCCAACGCACCCGGCTGCCAGCGCGCCCGCGCCGGAGACCCGAACGCCCCGGCCCGCACACAGGCGTCTCTTGCCGTCAGCGGAGATGGTGAGCACTGGTTCATCCTCAACGCCTCGCCTGATCTGCGGACGCAGATCAACCAGACTCCGGCCCTGCACCCCAAAGATGGTCTGCGCTCCACCCCTATTGCCGGTGTGGTTCTGACCAGTGGCGAAATTGATGCCATTACCGGCCTCCTGACCATGCGGGAACGGCAGGCATACGGGCTGTACGCAACAGCATCGGTTCTGGCGCAACTGGATGCCAACCCGATTTTTGATGCGCTGGACCGCACGTTAGTCCCGCGCAAGACCATGGTGCTGGACCAGCCGCTTTCCCTCATGCCGGGCAATCTGCGCATCACGCCGTTTTCCGTGCCCGGCAAGGTGCCGCTTTATGCGGAACGCGGGGAGAATCCGGCTAAAATTATGAACAATGGCGAGACCATCGGGCTGGACATCACGGATGGCCAGCATCGCGCCCTGTTCATTCCCGGCTGCGCCATGATGACGGACGCCCTGCGGGAGCGCCTGAACGGGGCCGACGTCGTGTTTTTTGACGGCACCCTCTGGACGGATGATGAAATGGTCCGGGCCGGTCTGGGGGCTAAAACCGGCCGCCGCATGGGGCATATGTCCATTGCGGACGAACCGGACGGAACAATCGCCGCGTTCCGTACCCTGAATGTGGGCCGCAAGGTGTTGATCCACATCAATAATTCCAACCCCATCCTGTTAGCCGAAACGCCTGAACGCAGGCAGGCCGAAGAGGCAGGATGGGATGTCGCCTATGATGGCATGAGGATGACACTATGACAGACCGGCTGCTTTCCCCCGAAGATCTGGAAGCCGCCCTACGGGCCATTGGCGCTGAACGCTACCATAACCTGCACCCTTTCCACCGTGCATTGCATGACGGGAAACTGACAAAGGGGCAGGTGCAGGCCTGGGCGCTCAACCGGTATTATTATCAGGCCAGCATCCCCGCCAAGGACGCGACCCTTCTGGCCCGCCTGCCAACGGCGGAACTCCGCCGGGAATGGCGCCGCCGGCTGATTGACCATGATGGCACGGAACCCGGCACGGGCGGCGTGGCCCGCTGGCTCAAACTGACTGATGGTCTGGGGCTGGACCGGGCGTATGTCGAGTCTCTGGACGGGCTGCTGCCCGGCACACGCTTTGCGGTGGAAGCCTATGTGCATTTTGTGCGTGAACGCTCCATTCTGGAAGCCATTGCGTCTTCTCTGACAGAACTGTTCTCTCCCACCATTATTAGTGAGCGGGTGTCCGGCATGTTACGGAACTATCCGTTTATTACGGAAGAAACGCTGGCTTATTTTGCGCCACGCCTGACGCAGGCCCCGCAGGATTCGGCCTTTGCTCTGGCTTATGTGAAGGAGCATGCCCGCACAGTGGCCGAACAGCAGGCTGTGCTGGGTGCCCTGAAGTTTAAATGTGGTGTTCTGTGGTCCATGCTGGATGCGCTGGATTATGCGTATGTCACACCGGCCCGTATTCCGCCTGAGGCGTTTCGTCCGGCTGAGAGCGCTGCATGACAATCGCGACCATCAGAGAAGAAACCTGCGTGCCGCGTTTTGCCCGTGGCACCCGCCTCCAGTATGACCGCGTGCGTGAACAATGGTTTGTGCAGGCCCCCGAGCGCGCCTTTCTGGCGGATGCCGTGGCCGCGGAAATTCTGCAACTGGTGAATGGCAAGCGCTCTCTGGGCCAAATTATTGACCAGTTGACGGAAAAATTTTCCGCACCGCGTGATGTCATTACACAGGACGTCATGAGCATGACGCAGGATCTGGCCGATAAACAGGTTCTGCTGCTGGCATGACAGTCCCCGGCGCACCTAAAGCCTTGCCCCCCATGAGCCTGCTGGCGGAACTGACGCATCGCTGCCCGCTGCAATGCCCTTACTGCTCCAACCCGCTCCGGCTCGACCCGCGTGCGGGAGAACTGGATACGGCAACATGGATGCGCGTGCTGGATGAAGCTGCCGCTATGGGGATTTTGCAGGTCCATTTTTCCGGCGGAGAACCCATGGCCCGGCCAGATCTGGCTGATCTGGTCCGCCATGCGGTGTCTCTGGGGCTTTACACCAACCTGATTACGTCTGGTGTGCTGCTGACCCGTGACAGCCTGAAAAACCTTTCCGAGTCCGGGCTGGACCATATCCAGCTCTCTTTTCAGGATGCGGACGCGCAGGAAGGTGAGCGGATTGGTGGTATGGCCGGGGCTCAGGCCAAAAAGCTGGAAGCGGCACGTCTGATTGTTGAAGACGGCCTGCCCCTGACCCTGAATTTTGTTATTCACCGGCAAAATGCAGAGCGCGTTCCGGCCATGCTGGAGCTGGCTGAGCAGCTTGGCGCACGCCGGGTAGAAATTGCCCATACGCAGTATTACGGCTGGGGCCTGCTGAACCGCGATGCCCTGCTGCCAGACCGTGCGCAACTGGACGCCACGGAACAGGCGGTGGCCGCTGCCCGCACACGGTTTGGCAACCGGATTGCGATTGATTTTGTAACGCCTGATTACTACGCCGAGCGCCCCAAACCCTGCATGGGCGGCTGGGGGCAGCGTTTTCTGAATATCTCACCCTCCGGCAAGGTTCTGCCCTGCCATGCGGCAGAAACTATTCCTGGCCTGACCTTTCCCACAGTGACGGAGGACTCGCTGGAGGCAATCTGGCAGGACTCACCTTTGTTCAATCTGTTTCGTGGCACAGGCTGGATGCCGGAACCATGCCAGAGTTGTGCCTTCAAGGAAGATGATTGGGGAGGCTGCCGCTGTCAGGCCCTTGCACTGGCCGGACAGGCAAGTGCTACGGACCCTGTCTGCCATCGCGCGCCAGCCCACCAACGGATAGAACAGGCCATTGCAGCACGGCCAGCGACCCCGCCAGAATTCCGCTACCGGCGTTACAACAACGCCCCCTAACCTGCATATTGCTTTCCGCAACAACAGGCCGCCTGCATGCACCCGTGTATCCAGAACGCCTTAAGCCAGACAGGCAAAAGAATTTCCCATGCGTTGCGCAAGCTCTGCCTGTATGAGTTAAGGAGTTTTCTGACACCGCAAGGCGGATTTCTATGCGCAAACACGGTTTTTTCTGGCTTCTGGCAACCTGCTGTCTGACCGCTTTCCAGCAGGCACACGCGGAAACGCCTCAGTCTGAAGACATTGAAGTTCATGCCACACGGCCTGTTACTGTGCAGACCTATCAGGCTGTCGCACGGGTCTTCCGGCGCTTTAATGCGCTGCCCGAGCAGGACCGCGCCAATTTGTCCCTGCATGTTCTGGGCAGACTTCAGCCGCAGGATGCCCCGCTGAAAGCCTCCGGCCTGCATCTGCAAACAAAAAATGGTGCTATCCCGCTCTTCAACGCGGAGAATGATGAGCTGACCGTACCTCTGACAGACGCTCTCTGGGCAGAAAATCCGCCCTTAATGGCCAATCTGCCCGCAGAGTCCTTTATTGGGTTCACATTCCAGATTGCTGTCAGCCCCCCGCAACCGGACCAGTTTACGGATGCACAGGCGCGCCACTGGCTCCGGCAGCTTAATAACTGCATGGAAGATATTGTCGGGGTGATTGTTGCGTTCATGCTGCCAGACGCACATCGGCTGATTGTCTCAGTTGCACCGCATAGCAGGCTGGAAGCTGTTAATGCTGACCAGACACAGCTTTTACTGGATAACCAGAGCGATGCGCCGCAAAATTGTTTTCAGGCCACAGGATTACGCTCGCAGCACGCTGTTCCGGAGCACCAGAGCTTTCAACAAAATTCTTGTAAAAATCCCGCTTGATCCACATGCGAAGATGAAGCGTAAATCCTGATTGCGTCATTTTCACACTCAAAGACTATACTTTCTCTTCTGACCATATGCTTTTTATCATATGCAAACAATAATAGACCATAAGAGATACTACTAGAATAGCTACCAGCTTTAGGACTTTCATTAGAATATCTTCGTCCGTATGGAAAAATGAGAGCTCATTCATTCTGGCCAGAGCAAAGAGTGGCGTAAGTAGTGCTGACAAAGATCCACTATATAAAGAAAGTGATATCCATCGATCGACACGAAAGTTTTCCAGAGTCTGTGACGCACGGCAGATTGATGCCGACGTCCTAATCCATAAAAATAGAAAATAATAAGAAAAAAATATGAACGATGCGATAGAAACTGACACAACCAGGACCAGCTCATTCGCCGTTTTTTCAGTTAAAATCTCAAACAGGGAATAGAACGTCAGCCCCAAAAAATTTATGAGCGCAATCAGAGCAAAAGCAGGAACACTCACCGTAAAAATCTTTCCCTGATTTTTACTCAGTAAGAAACTATATGGCTTCTGGTTTCTCTTTAACTTGGAAGAAAAAGAAAAAATGCAGGCCTCACCATTTCTGAACAGAGCCACGTCTCTCTCCTGCGCTACAAAATATGACTCCCAAAAATGCTCAGTATATTAATTCATATTGACTACGGAATGATATAAAGAAAAGAAAATAAAAATTAACCGCGTATCTCTAGTAATTTAATTGAAATGCAAAATGTTCTCTTACCGCGCTCAAAGAGTGCGCGGGCAGAAGCGATCCTCTTCCGCCCGCGAACGGTAAAACGGTAATCAGCGACGGTTGGCGCGAACCAGACCGGAGACAAACTGCCAGCCACGGCCAACGTCACGGATCACCCGTGCAATGGCCGGGGCCGTTGTGGGGCGCAGCAGGCGGGCGTCATACCCCGCAAAGCGCCGCTCATCTTCTTCCAGACACAGATCCATAAAGTCCGGCAGATTCAACTGGATGTCCGCAATGTCTTTGGCGCCGGTGACGGTAAAGTTGTTGTCCTGCGTATGGACCTCACCCTTATCATCCACGGAGGAAGCAAGGCTCATGCGTTCATAGGCAAGGAACGCCCAGACAGCCCAGACCTTCATTTCAAAGAACGGGCGACGCCACCAGGGCATAACGGCCCGGTACCAGGCCAGCCAGTTGGCGAACAGCAGGATGTGACGACATTCTTCCTGCATAACAGGTTCAAACGTGTCGATCAGTTCCGGCGGGAAGAAACCGGACCGCTGGGCCAGCTCAAACAGACCAAACGCGAAGAAGCTGTCCACACATTCGGAGAACCCGGTGACAAGGTAGGCCCATTCCACATCTTTTGGCTCAACATAAGGCGGCTCCGGGGCCATCTTGATGTCATAGGCCTCAACCAGCTTGGACAGAACTTCCTTATGCCGGTTTTCTTCCCACGCATTGCGGGAAATGGCGTCCTTGATATCCGGATCAGTCACCAGACGGGCATAAGCCGCCATCCGCAGGCGGGCCTTGCCTTCGGTCTGCACGGCAATATCCCAGATTGGCAGGGAGGTAATGCGGTGCAGGGTTTCCGGGTCCAGCTTCGGCCAGTCAATCACGGAGGGCCGATACGGATTAAAGGTCTCGCGGAACATGGCCGCAATGACCTTTTTATGCGCGTCCGACCCCGGTTTCAGCGGGCCTTTGAGGGGGCTGACCCAGTGGCGGGCTTTGTAATCAGCCTCAACAACAGCCGCGTTATCGGGCGGCGGAGGCAGATCATCCACACTGTCAGGCAGGCGGGAATAAATATCGCTTAGAGAACCCATTGGCAGGAACCCGTTTACTGGGGGTGCTGCGCCACCCGCCCCTGCTTGGCAGAAGCGGATAACGCAGGACCCGGGACAACAAACTGGCTCCCCTCCCCCCGCGGGGAAAGAGGAGCGCGGGTCTTCCGTTTAGTGGATGTCGGAAAGCTTCGAAATGATCTTAGTCACGAGACCATATTCAATTGCTTCTTTTGCAGCCATCCAGTGGTTGCGATCCGTATCCTTGACGATCTTTTCATACGGCTGGCCTGTCTCCCGGGCAAAAAGACGGTTCAGACGCTCACGCATCTTGATGATTTCACGCGCTTCAATATCGATATCCGTAGCCGGGCCACGCACACCGCCCATCGGCTGATGCAGCAGGAAGCGCGTGTTCGGCAGGCAGAAGCGGCGGTCTTTATGGCCTGCGGCAAAAATCAGCGCACCGGCAGATGCCACCCAACCCGTCCCGATCAGGTTGACCGGAGCCACCGAATCGACAAACCGGATCATGTCATGGATGGTGTCACCACTTTCCACATGCCCGCCGGGTGAGTTGACGTACACATCAATCGGCTTGTCCGATTCACCGGCCAGCGCCAGCAGGCGTGCCGTGACATCACGCGCAACCTTGTCATTAATCCCGCCAAAAATCAGGACTTTGCGCTGTTTGAACAGCTTGCTTTCCAGTTCCCCTTCCGGGGCGGCCGGGGTTTTGGCGTCTTCTTTTTCCGGTGCGTCCGGAGAGTCCGGAGTATCATCATCCAGCCGGATAGGATCGCAGGGGGAAATGCCCGTCATGCCAGTCTCCGCATGTTCTGTGTCTCTGTTCATGTCTCTTATCCTGCTCTGCCTGCGCGCCCCTGCCAAGGGGCAATCATGCGAGGGTGATCCCCTATCTCGCCACAACGGTCTGAAGAGGGTAGAGTGCCCCCTGTTTTTCACTCTGCCAGCGGAGCAACCCTCACGTCATGCAACAAGCGTGCCCCGAACAGGACCGGCCTTTAAGGCACCGTGTTTCCATGGCCTTTCAGTCCGGCAGTCCGTTCCGTTCCGGAGTGCTGGTTGCAGCAGGCGTGCTCTGCCTGACAGGATGCAGCCATAAAGACCCCGTCGATACGACGCTTGGATGGATGCAGCATATGCGCGGCGGCGTAATTGCCTCACAACGCCCGCCGCCGCCCGGCATTTATGACCCGTACCCTCATGTGGGCCTGACACCCACCACAACGCCGGACATGCCCTCCCCTCAGGCGCGTGCGCTGATCACGCAGCAGATGATCCGTGACCGGAACCTGATGTACCGCACCGTTGCGGCCAACGGCACCCTGATGCCTGAAATCCCGCCGCCGCCCGGTGCCGCAGCAGCCCCCAAACCGGCGGCAACCCCGCAGGCCGGAAACGGGAGCGGAACCACAGCCTCACAGCCCGCAACCCTTCCGGAAGGAACAGCAGGGGCCATTATGGACGCGGCCGACGCCCCGCCTCCACAACCGGCCACCCCGACAGCGGCGGCTGATAAACTCAGCAAGCCCGTACTTCCGTCCACCAGCGCACCCTCAACCGGTGGCCTTTTTGGCGCAGATAAAAAGAAAGACGCAGGCAAGGGCGAGACGGAAGTCGCTATGCCAGAAATCGGGATGCCAGACGTAAAAACCACCGCGCAGACCCCGCAGACCCCGGCCAGCGCCATTCCGCAGATTCCCTCCGGGCCACCGGCCCCGCCTTCCTTCCCCGGCTTCAATATCCCGTCCGACGCATATCTGCCGGATGCCGTGCGCCCGAATTATGATCTGTCTGACGCCAAAGGCACGGCCATTCACTGCGTTCCGCAGTCTGACCAGATTTCCTCCGGACAGGATGATACGTTTGCAAAACTGGTGACTAAAACACCCCACGGGCCATTTTATGTCCGGGGATTTGGCTCGGCAGCCTCCCTTGATGCTCAGGCTCAGGCCGATGCGGTGCAACTCGGGCTGTTGCGTGCCCAGAATATCGCCAAAAAACTCATTGACCTGAAGGTTCCGGCCTCCGCCATCCATATCCGGGGAGATGCTTTTGGCATGGGGGCGCGCATCGCCACCACGCCCTGACCCCCACCTTATAGTCAGGCCCGCGCAATAATCTGACTGGATAATCTGATGGCGCACAACAGATTATCCGGTCGGGGCGGTTGCCTGTTCCGTTTCTGCCATTACTATGTTTTTCCCCGCAATCGTGCTGGGTCTGACCCCTTTCCCACCAAGGGCATTTGAAGTCCATGACCGAAGAATTCCATCGTATCCGCCGCCTGCCGCCGTATGTTTTTGCCTCAGTCAATCAGGCCAAAGCGGCAGCCCGAGCGCGGGGCGAGGATATTATTGATCTCGGCATGGGCAACCCGGACAGCCCGACCCCGCCGCATATTGTGGAAAAACTGATTGAAAGCGTGCAGAACCCGCGCGCGCATGGTTATTCCGTCAGTAAAGGGATTCCCGGCCTGCGGAAGGCTCTGGCCGGGTATTATGAACGCCGCTTTAACGTGAAGCTCAACCCGGACACGGAAGTCATCGCGACACTGGGCTCCAAGGAAGGGCTGGCTAATCTGGCCTCCGCCATTACCAGCCCCGGTGACACCATTCTGGTGCCCAACCCGTCCTACCCCATCCATCAGTTCGGCTTTATTATTGCCGGAGCCTCCGTCCGCTCCATTCCCGCCACGCCGGATGATACCATGCTGCGGGCGCTGGAGCGTGCCGTGCGCCATTCCGTGCCCAAACCGACGGCGCTGATTGTCAATTTCCCGTCCAACCCCACGGCCTATCTGGCGGATCTGGATTTTTACAAGGAACTGGTGGCGTTTGCCCGGCGGGAAGACATCTTCATCCTGTCTGACCTCGCTTATGCGGAAATCTATTTTGGGGATCTCGTGCCGCCCTCCATTCTGGCTGTGCCGGGTGCCAAGGATATTGCGGTCGAATTTACGTCCCTGTCCAAAACCTACTGCATGGCAGGCTGGCGCATGGGGTTTGCCGCTGGCAATGAGCGGCTGGTTGCCGCCCTGACACGCATTAAATCCTATCTGGATTACGGGGCCTTTACGCCTATTCAGGTCGCGGCAGTCGCAGCGCTGAACGGACCGCAGGACTGTGTGGCCGATATCCGCGCCCTATATAAAGAACGCCGGGACGTGCTGATCCGCGGGCTGCATGCCGGGGGCTGGAACGTGCCCTCACCGGAAGGTTCGATGTTTGCATGGGCTCCCATCCCTGAGCAGTTCCGTGAAATGGGCAGCGTGGAGTTCTCCAAACTCCTGCTCAAGGAAGCCGGGGTGGCCGTGGCCCCCGGCCTCGGGTTTGGTGAGCATGGGGAAGGTTTTGTGCGCATCGGGCTGGTGGAAAACACCCAGCGCCTGCGTCAGGCCACCCGTGCTATTCGTGGTTTTCTTTCTGCGCATGGGGTCAAAGCGCCCCCTGCTTCCGCCAGCAAGCCGGAGTCTGTTGAATCGTGACGTCTTCTTCCTCCACTTCTCCCCAGTCTGCCCCTCTGCGCCTCGGCATTGCTGGTCTCGGCACAGTTGGCGCAGGCGTTATCCGTCTGCTGGCCACCAATGCGGATCTGGTCACCGCGCGGGCAGGCCGCCCCCTGAAAGTGACCGCCGTCAGCGCACGGGACCGCACGCGGGACCGCGGGTCGATCTGTCCGGCATGCGCTGGTACGATAACGCGCCTGATCTGGTGGCCGACCCGGATGTGGATGTGGTGGTCGAACTGATTGGTGGTGCGGAAGGCACGGCGCGCGCGTGGTGGAGGCGGCCCTTGCTGCGGGGAAGCCCGTTGTTACCGCCAACAAGGCCCTGCTGGCCATTCATGGTCCGGCCCTTGCCCGCCTGAGTGCTGAAAAATCCGCCCCTCTGCTGTTTGAAGCGGCGGTTGCTGGCGGGATTCCGGCCATCAAGATGGTGCGTGAAGGGCTGGCGGCAGACCGCCTGCTGCGTATTGGCGGCATTCTGAACGGCACCTGCAACTATATCCTGACGGTGATGCGGGAAACCGGGAAGGACTTCGGCACGGTTCTGGCCGATGCCCAGCAACTCGGCTACGCCGAAGCTGATCCGTCTACCGATATTGATGGTCTGGATGCCGCGCATAAGCTGACAATTCTGGCCGGTCTGGCCTTTGGGCAGCCTGTTGCCTTTGACTCCCTGCATGTTGAGGGCATCCGCCGCATTGGCGCGCTGGACCTCACCTTTGCCCGCACGCTGGGCTATCGCATCAAGCTGCTGGGCATGGCCCGCATGAGCGAGGCGGGTCTTGAAGCCCGCGTCACCCCCTGCCTTGTACCGGAAAACGCGCCCATCGCGCAGGTGGACGGCGTATTTAACGCCGTGGTGGCAGAAGGCGCTTTTGCAGGCCGCCTGATGATTGAAGGGCGCGGTGCCGGCGCTGGCCCAACAGCCAGCGCCGTTGCGGCAGACCTGATTGATGTTGCCCGAGGCCATACCATTCCTGTCTGGGGTGTGCAGGCCACAGATACGCCTCCTTTACAGGCTAACCCGGTTTCTGCAGGCACTGGCGCGTTCTATCTGCGCCTTCTGGTGGAAGACCGCCCCGGTGTGATTGCGGATATCACGGCTGTTCTACGTGACTGTGGCGTTTCGCTCCGCAGCATGTTGCAGCATACACCGGAGCAGAATGATGCTGACCCGTATGTACCACTGGTGCTGGTGACGCATCAGACGTCCGAAGCCGCCATGCAGGAGGCCGTCACACGCATTGATGGTCTGGATGTTGTGACGGATACACCGGTGATGATCCGGATTGAAACGGACTGAGCCTCTGCCGATACAGCCCAGCCCGGCCTAAAAACAATAAAGGATGACTTCCAGAATGTCTGACGCGAACGATCCGATCCCGAGTTTTGTGGTTTCCGACCGTAACCTTGCCCTTGAACTGGTCCGTGTAACGGAAGCCGCTGCTCTGGCTTCTGCCCACTGGACAGGACGGGGCAAGAAAAATGACGCCGATGGTGCCGCGGTTGAGGCCATGCGCACAGCGTTTGACACCGTGGCCATTGATGGCACCGTCGTGATCGGTGAAGGCGAGATGGACGAAGCACCGATGCTGTATATCGGTGAAAAAGTCGGCTCGGGTGGCCCGGCCATGGATATTGCCGTGGACCCGCTGGAAGGCACAAACCTGTGCGCCAAGGACATGCCGAACGCCATTACCGTTGTGGCTCTGGCCGAACGCGGCAACTTCCTGCATGCGCCTGACGTCTACATGGACAAGATTATTGTCGGCGCGGGCCTGCCGGACGGCGTTGTGGACCTTGATTCCTCCATTGAAAACAATCTGCGCAATCTGGCCAAAGCTAAAGGCAAGGCTGTGCGGGACCTCGTTCTCTGCACGCTGGATCGTGAACGGCATGAAGAACTGATTGCCAAAGCGCGGGAAGCTGGTGCGCGCGTCCGCCTGCTGACCGATGGTGACGTTGCAGGCGCTATTGCTGCCTGCCTGGACACCAGTCAGGTCGATATTTACGCAGGGTCCGGCGGCGCGCCGGAAGGCGTTCTGGCGGCTGCGGCTATCCGCTGCGTCAACGGCCAGATGCAGAGCCGCCTGCTGTTTGAAGATGACAGCCAGCGTGAACGCGCCCAGAAAATGAACCCCGGCAAAAACCCGGACCGCAAGCTCGGCCTGCATGATCTGGCGGCTGGTTCCGTGCTGTTCTCTGCAACCGGGGTAACATCCGGCACGCTGCTGAAGGGCATCCATCAGTATCCGAACCATGCCGTCACGCATTCTCTGGTCATGCGCTCCAAATCCGGCACGGTGCGGTTTATTGAAGGCTACCATAACTTCAAAACCAAAACATGGACCCCGCAATAAGGCGGCCCTCCCCCCGAATGACGGCTCTTTTGTCTGACACACTGGACACCCTGCCCCCCATGCCAGAGGCCCGTGCGGCCCTTGGCGTGGAAAGCAGCCTGACAGGCCGCCGCTGGGTGTGGCGGGACGGGGCTGAAAACCCCGCCCTGCTGCGCATGGGGGCCGCCATTGCGCAGCGCGCGGGCTGCCGGAAATTGTCGGCAGGCTTCTGGCGCTGCGTGGCATCCCGCTGGAACAGGCGGCCCATTTTCTTGACCCCAAGCTCCGCGCCCTGCTCCCCAATCCGTCCAGCCTGCAGGATATGGATAAAGCCGCCGCCCGTATGGCGCAGGCGGTGCAGAAGGGCGAAACAATCGGTATTTTTGGCGATTATGACGTTGACGGCGCATGTGCCTCCGCCATCCTCGCCTCATTTTTTGAAGAGCTGGGCAGCACCGTCCACACCCATATTCCAGACCGCATGACGGAAGGCTACGGCCCGAACGTGCCTGCGCTGGAAGGGCTGGTATCACACGGCGCTTCGCTCATTATCTGTGTGGATTGCGGCACCGCTGCGGGGCCTGTTCTGGGCGCGCTGGCCGACAAAGCCGATCTGATTGTGCTGGACCACCACAAATCAGAAGACGCGCTGCCCCCTATTCTGGCAACCGTAAACCCCAACCGGCCTGACTGCACATCCGGCCTTGGACATGTGTGCGCAGCCGCGCTTGCTTTTCTGGCCGCTGTTGCCACCTGCCGGGATCTGCGCGCTGCCGGATGGTTTCACGATGCCCAGCCTGCGCCGGACCTGATGCGCCAGCTTGATCTGGTCGCTCTGGCAACGGTGTGTGACGTAATGCCCCTGCATGGGCTAAACCGCGCCTTTGTGACACAGGGGCTGAAAATCATGGCGCGCCGCCAGCGCACCGGCTTGAACGCACTGCTGGACATTGCCGGTGTGACCAAAGCCCCGGATGCCTTCACCTGCGGCTTTGCCCTTGGCCCGCGTATTAACGCAGGCGGTCGCATTGCCGAAGCCGCACTGGGCCTGACCCTGCTGCGCAGCACCGATGCGCATGACGCCCGCACCATGGCCGAGCGGCTGGATGCGGTAAACCGCCGCAGGCAGGGTGTGGAAGCCGAAATACTGGACCGCGCTATGGCGCAGGCTGCCGAACAGCGGGAGGCCGGACACCCGGTTATTCTGCTGGCTGGGAAAGACTGGCACCCCGGCGTTGTGGGAATTGTGGCTGGCCGCATTAAGGAACAGTTCAACCGGCCCGCGCTGGTTGGCGCAGAGCAGGAAGATGGCTCCATCAAAGGCTCAGGCCGCTCCGTGCCGGGGCTGGATCTGGGCACGGTTATTATTGCGGCCCGTCAGGCTGGCCTGCTCACAACCGGAGGCGGCCACGCCATGGCCGCAGGTTTTTCGCTGCCTGCGGACAATATTGAACGCTTTCATGCCTTTCTGGATGAGCGACTGGCGGATGCGGCAGCCCTGCCGGACACAGTAGATATTACGCTGGATGTCGCCTTGTCCGTCTCGGGCGCAACGGTCGAGCTTGCGGAAAATCTTGCCATGCTGGCCCCGTTTGGCGCAGGCAATGCGGAGCCGCTGATTGCTGTCTCTCACGCACAGATTATCCGGTCTGACCGGATCGGGCGGGATGGCAATACGCTCCGCCTGCTGCTCAAGGGGCCGGATGGGGGCCGCCTGAAAGCCCTGCTGTTCCGTGCGAATGATAATCCGCTGGCCATCGCGCTGGAAGACAGCACCCGTCCGCCGGTCCATCTGGCGGGTTATCTGCGGTCAGAAACATGGAACGGGCGCACCGACGCCACCTTCTTTATTCAGGACGCGGCCCGCGCCTGAAAGGGTGAGGATTTATCCGCGGCGTGCTGCGGATAGCGCTCTCACACCCGCTGATATTTTTCCGTCAGGCACCAGTGCAGATGGTTCCGCACGGCAGGCCATTCTGCCGCCGTGACACTGTAGACGCAGGTATCCCGCAGAACCATCAACCAGCCGCTGATGGCAGCGTAACACTCCGTCCAGCTTTGCTCCCAGCCGTTCAATCGCCCGGCGGCTGCGCTGGTTGAGCACATGGGTGCGGAACTCCACAGCCAGACAGTCCAGCACGTCAAACGCGTAAGACAGAAGGAGCTTTTTAGCTTCGGTATTAACGGCTGTTCTCTGCACGCTGGCCGCATACCATGTTGAGCCGATTTCCACGCGGGGTCCGGCTCTATCAATATTCATAAAGGTCGTCATACCGACAATCCGGTTTTCCGGCAGGCTGACGACGGTATAGGGCAGCATGGTGCCGCGCTTCTGCAGGTCAAGCCGCCGCTCAATATCGGCCTGCATGGCCTCAGGCCGGGGCACAGAGGTGCACCAGACCTTCCACGGCTCGCCATCCTGCACAGCGAGTTGCAGAGCTTCAAGATGTGAGAGGGACAGTGGGACAAGCTGGACATGCTGACCGGTCAGGGTAACCGGCGCTTCGGGGAAGGCACGTTTCGTCGTCATAAAACAAAGGGTCTTTCAGGAGGGCCTTAGCCCTCCTTTGCAGCACCTCGGCGGGCTTCAACGTCTTTCTTCATCGCGGCCTGAACTTTTTCAAAAGCCCGGACTTCAATCTGGCGCACCCGCTCGCGCGAGATACCATACTGGAGAGCCAGATCCTCCAGCGTAGACGGTTCATCCGTCAGGCGGCGTTCCGTAAAGATGTGCCGCTCCCGCTCATTCAGCGTGTTCATGGCGTTGGCAAGCAGGGCTTTACGGCCAGACAGTTCCTCGTTTTCCGCGTAGGTTTCTTCCTGATTGACCTGATCATCAACCAGACGATCCTGCCATTCATTATCCTGATCAGCCCGCATCGGCGCGTTCAGGCTATGATCAGGGGCGGCCATGCGGCGGTTCATGTTCACCACGTCCTGCTCGGACACGCCGAGCGTCGTGGCAATCTTGTTCACCTGCTCCGGCTGAAGATCCCCGTCATCAATTGCCTGCATCTGCCTTTCAGGCGGCGGAGATTGAAGAACAGTTTTTTCTGCGCAGCCGTGGTGCCCATTTTCACCAGAGACCAGCTATGCAGGATGTATTCCTGAATGGCTGCACGGATCCACCACATGGCGTATGTCGCCAGACGGAAGCCCTTGTCCGGGTCAAACCGGCGGACGGCCTGCATCATGCCGATATTGCCTTCGCTGATGAGTTCATTCACCGGCAGGCCATACCCCCGGTAACCCATGGCGATTTTTGCAACCAGCCGCAGGTGAGACGTCACCAGTTTGTGCGCGGCCTTTACATCGCCCTCATCCTTCCACAAATGGGAAAGACGGAGTTCTTCTTCCGGGGTGAGAATGGGGTATTTGCGGATATCCTGAAAATACCTTGAAAGATTGTTTTCAGGACCAACATTGACGACAGATGAGACCATGACTGAGCACTCCTCTTAACTGGAAAGCTCCCTGCAACACTTCAGGTTCCGTTAAAATCTGATGTGCGTTGCGCAGAATTAGGCGAGTTTCCGGCTAATAAGCAGATAAGGATTTATGTCTTCCTCCATCGCCCCCCGAATGGGCAGCACGAGGGAAGAAACATCCGTTCCGGCAGCCCTGCGGGCATTTCAGAAAGGATGATGACGGTGCGCCGGAAAGACCGTTCTGTCAAGAAAATCCGGGAAAACTGCCCTTCGTTCTCTATATAACAGGGATTGAGTTCCCATGCGGACGGACAGACTCGGAACCGGACAGAAAGAGCCGACACGCCTCATAGAACGCGGCCTTCCGCACAGGGTTCCGTAATAGTCAGACGATGATCACTTTCCCCGGTGTCAGGCCCAGACTTTCCCCCAGCGCCAGCATGTCTTCAGGCATGGGAGCCTCAAACGCCATCTGCTCCCCGGTGCGGGGGTGCGTGAACCCCAGACGCGCCGCATGGAGCGCCTGACGGGGGAAATCCAGCGCGGCAGCCCGTGCGGTGGGGGGAAGTCCTTTGGCCGCGGCCGGAATACGCCGCAGATAGACCGGGTCTCCAATAAGCGGATGGTTATTGGCAGAAAAATGGACCCGGATCTGGTGGGTCCGGCCTGTTGCCAGACGGCATTGCACCAGCGCGGCCCCCATTTCAAACGCCTGCAACGTGCGGTAGCGGGTCAGCGCCCATTTCCCGCCGTGGGTCACAATGGTCATGCGTTTACGGTCACGCTTATCCCGCCCGATATCCCCTTCATACTCCCCTTCCGCAGGCTGCGGGCAGCCCCAGCAGAAGGCGAGATAGGCCCGGTCTATCCGCCGGGCTGCAAAATCGGCTGACAGGGCCAGATGTGCCTGCTCCGTTTTGGCGGCAACCATCAGGCCAGACGTATCCTTATCCAGCCGGTGCACAATGCCGGGGCGGCGTTCCCCGCCAATGCCTTTCAGGCTGTCCCCGCAATGGGCAATCAGCCCGTTGACCAGCGTACCCGTTTCATTCCCCGGCGCAGGATGCACCACAAGACCGGCGGGCTTGTTGAGCACAATAAGGTCCGCGTCTTCATAGAGCACATCAAACGCCACACGCTCCCCCTCCGGCACGCTGGTGCGGCGGCAGGGATGGTCAGCCCATAAGTCACTCCGGCCCGCACGGTCTCTGCTGGCTCTGTAATGGGCTTCCCGTTGCCGGTCAGATGCCCCTCTTCAATCAGCGCCTTGACGCGTGAGCGAGACAACGTGCCGGACTGTGCGGCAACAAAGCGGTCAACCCGGTCTCCAGCCTGTTCCTCCGTTGCGATAAACATCAGGGATGACCCTGCATCCGTCCCGGCAGGCATTGAATCGGGCGTAGGCGTGCCGGTTTGCGTCAAAATTCCACACTTCCTGAAAACACAGAGGGATCGCGCGAGTAAAAGCCTTTTATCCCGCGCCTCGTCAAGAACAGCGCCTGCGGTCCCGGCCTGTTGCGGCAAAATGGAACTTGACCTGTATCCCCACCGCGCGCCAAGCTGCGTTTGCCTAAAAAGACAGCGATGCAGGTATGGTGATAACCTGCGGTCTCTTTGAGACAGTCACGCCTGAACGGGAGACTTCCGTTCCTGACCATGGCCGGACACCGTGAGAGGGTTTTCTCCCGCGTGTGGTCGGTTGTGGCTGGCTGGATGCCTGTCTCCACGGTCGATCCGTGTCCGTTGCACGCACAACGGAAAGGCACGATGATGAAACTGAATCATATTAATCTTTACAGTCATGATGTCCTCGCTGATCAGGCACTGTTCGAGCGATATTTCGGGCTGCAAACTCTGGTCGTCCGGGGCGATAAAATGGTGATCATGCAGGATGACGCCGGGCTCGTGCTGATCTTAAATCATTTTGAGAACCGACTGGGTGGCTTCGTATACCCTGAGGACTTCGACACTCTGCATATCGGTTTCATCCAGCCATCCCGTGACGTGGTGGATGACCTTTATGCCCGCCTGTGTGCGGAGGGATGGGAGCTTCAGCCCCCGCGCAATTTCCACGGTGCCTGGGCTTTCTATCTGAAAGCAAAAGGCGGCTATTTTATTGAGGTGGCGACGGAGACTCTCGTCAAACCTCAGGAACGCTCTCAGGGGGCTTTGTCCTGACCCTTCTCTCTTTCCCTGACTAGAGGAAACGTATCCTGCCTGTGCCCCCCTGCGCAGACAGGAGGCCTGCGCGTTGCCCGGTCTCTGCGCCGGGTGACGCCGTCGCGGGTATCTTTCCACCATCTCGCAGGCCTCGACATTCTGCAAAAACCAGACACATTATTGCCAAAACGATACGAGGTTGAGAGATGGGGTCTTTCGGTGCGCTCATTATGGGATTTTTTGGAGCGCTCTTCGCTTCCATGACCCTGCACTGGCAGTTTGGCAAACAGGGCCTGATGCTTGCCACGCCCTTTCTGATTTTCGGACTCATCGGCCTTTTTGCGGCTTATGCCATCCGCCAGCCCGGTGAGGGGATTGTGCCTTCAGAACGCGGTAGCAGAGCCATAAGATGGAGCAGCATTGGTGAGGGCATCGGGCTTTTCCTTGCCGCCAACATCCTTATAAATCTGCACCATCCCGAGTTTCTTCTGCCTGTCATGGCGCTTATCGTCGGGCTGCATTTTCTGCCCATTGCCTATGCTGCGCCGTTCTCAGCATTTTATGTTTTAGGCGGCGCACTGATTGTCTTCGGACTGATCGGGCTTGTTATCCCGGCACCTTCAGGCGGTACGATTTCTGGCTTCGCTTCCGCCTGCGGGCTCTGGATCGCCTCAGCCCTGGCGATCCGCAGAGACATACACTTCAAACGCGAAAACCCGTCGGCCGCATACCCCTCCGCCTAAGCGGATGGGAAGGTGGATATTTCGCCGTATCCCACCTACCCCGTCAGACCTTGCTGAAAGTTTGATCATCCCCGAACGGGTGCTAGAGAGGAGCACACGCCTGATCTCCTTCATGTAGCCCCGGCCTGATACAGGGCCGTTGCCGGACGCACTTTTGAAGTCATGACCGTTCCCACCCCTCCCGGCCAGCAGCCTCCCCCCGCCACGGTCTCTCCTGCACAGATCAGAGCGGCCTATCAGGCTTTGCTGGCACGGCGGCTGACACTTCTGGCACTTCTGGGCGGGGCTATTCTGGTCTCGGTGCTGCTGGATTTTTCTCTGGGTCCGGCCGGGCTTTCTCCCGCACAACTCCTCCACACGCTGCTTCACCCGTCCACAGTGCCGGATAGTCAGCGGATTATTGTCTGGCAGATCCGCCTGCCTTATGCGCTGATGGCGGTCTGTGTCGGGGCGGCCCTTGGGCTTTCCGGGGCAGAAATGCAGACCATTTTGGCCAACCCGCTGGCCAGCCCGTTTACGCTTGGTGTCTCGGCGGCCGCAGCGTTCGGCGCATCCCTCGCACTTGTGCTGGGGCTGCATATTCCCGGCCTGCCGGATAGCTGGCTGATTGCGGCCAATGCGTTTATCTGCGCCGTTGGCTCTGTCTTTCTGCTTGATCTGGTAGGCCACCTGCGTCAGGCCCGCACCAGCACAGTCGTTTTATTTGGCATTGCGCTGGTTTTTACGTTTCAGGCGCTCGTATCTCTCATGCAGTTTATGGCCAGTGAGGACGCTTTGCAGGAGCTGGTTTTCTGGACCATGGGCAGCCTGACGCGCACCTCATGGCCCAAGCTCGGGTTGCTGGCAGCACTCGGGGCTCTGGTCGTGCCGTTTTCTTTCCGGGCAGCATGGAGCCTGACCACCCTGCGCATGGGGGAGGAACGCGCGGCCAGTCTGGGCGTCAATGTGCCACGGGTGCGCCGCTGGTCCTTGCTGCGGGTCAGCCTGCTGTCAGCCCTTGCGGTCTCCTTTGTCGGGATTATCGGGTTTGTCGGGCTGGTGGCCCCGCATATTGCCCGCAGACTGCTGGGGGAAGATCATCGGTTTTACCTGCCGGGCAGCATGCTGGCGGGGGCCCTCATTCTCTCACTGTCTTCCGTTACGGCGCGTGTGCTGATTCCGGGCGTCATTATCCCTACAGGGATTGTCACGGCCCTCGTCGGCATTCCGTTTTTCCTCAGCATTGTGCTGCGGCAGCGTGATTTGTCATGAAGGGCTCTGCACCCTCTGTAACGGGCCTTACCGCAACGCACCTCACGGTGCGGTATGGGAAGCGCATCGTGCTGGACAATGTGACGGCTGGCCCGTTCCCACCCGGCAGGGTCTGTGCGCTGCTCGGGCCAAATGGCAGCGGCAAATCAACTGATGCGTGCCGTCGCCGGGCTGATCCCTTCCTCCGCCAGCGTCACGCTGAACGGGGCAGACCTGTCCCGCATGACGCTGACAGACCGCACCGCCCGCTGCCTCTATCTGCCTCAGGCGTTGCCAGCGTCTGTGCATCTGCCCGTGCTGGAGGCCCTGATTGCAGCGCGCCAGACCTCGGGCCACGCACGATTTTTCCCAGCCTCCGGCGTGCAGGACGCTGATGCCGTTCAGGCCGCGCTGGACAGTCTTTCGCTTTTTGGCATTCCGCATCTTGCCATGCAGAGCATGGATGAACTTTCAGGAGGGCAACGGCAACTGGTGGGGCTGGCGCAGGCGCTCAGCCGCAAGCCGGAAGCCCTCCTGCTGGATGAACCGCTCAGCGCGCTGGACCTGCACCATCAGTTTGCGGTGATGGACATTCTGCGCAGGGAAACAGCCGCCCACCAGCTTGTCACGGTGCTGGTGCTGCATGACCTGAATATTGCACTCAATATGACGGACGCGGTGACGATCCTGCACCAAGGGCAGATTATCGCCTCCGGGCCGCCTGCTACTGTCCTGACGCCGGACCTGCTGCGCGATGTTTATCGCGTGCAGGCCCGTGTGGAAGCAGGCGCGGATGGCCGGAAATTCGTCAGTGTAGACGGGATTGTCTGAGCAGACTCACCCGACCATATCAGGTGCCGCAAAACGTATAACGCACCCGTTCAGCAGCCTGTGCCGGGCGAGCATATACCTCCATCCCCGGCTGGTCCTCATAGGGGCGGGTGCACACGCCAAGCAGTGCGTCAAACCGGGAGAAATCCTCGCCTTCCACCGCGGCCTTAATCATGGCTTCCACAAGATGATTGCGGGGGATGTAAGCCGGATTCACACACCGCATTGCCGCAGCACGGTCTAAGGCCGGTTGTGCCTCCTCCTCCGCCAGACGCTGCCGCCAGCGTGCCAGCCATGGGCCGAAGGCTGACAGAAGTTCAGGCACGCCCTCTCCGCTCACTGCGCCCTCAGAACTCAGAGCACGGAATGTCTGCGTGAAATCTGCCTGCGCCTCCTGCATGGTTTCCAGCAGGCCGCGAAACAGAGCGGTGTCATCCGGCCGGGCCGTTTTCAGCCCCAGCTTTGCCCGCAGGCCTGCCAGATAGGTGGCCTGAAAGCGCGGCTCAAACGTCGCCAAAGCCTGTTGGGCCACAGGAACAGCCTGCTCTTCATCCTCAGCCAGCAGCGGCAAAAGTGCTTCCGCCAGCCGTGTGAGGTTCCACAACGCCATACTCGACTGGTTGCCGTAGGCGTAGCGGCCCCGTTCATCAATAAAACTGAACACGGTCGTCGGGTCATACTGTTCCATAAAAGCGCAGGGACCGTAATCAATCGTCTCGCCGGAAACAGCCATGTTATCGGTATTCATCACGCCATGAATAAAGCCTTTGAGCATCCACTGCGCGACCAAATCCGCCTGCGAGGCAATCACCCGTTCCAGCAGCGCCAGATACGGGGCCGGAGCGTGGGCTGCGTCGGGGTAATGGCGGGCTATGGCGTAATCGGCCAGTGTCCGCAGCCCGGCTCGATCCTGCCGGGCCGCGAAAAACTGGAATGTGCCAACCCGGATGTGGCTGGACGCCACGCGGGTAATAACCGCACCCGGTAACGAGGTTTCCCGCATCACCTGCTCACCGGTGATAACCGCCGCCAGCGCACGGGTTGTCGGCACGCCCAGAGCGGCCATGGCCTCGCTCACCACATATTCCCGCAGCACCGGCCCCAGAGCAGCCCGCCCATCCCCCCGGCGGGAATAGGCCGTACGACCTGAGCCTTTAAGCTGGATTTCCCGTACCTGACCGCTGCGATCCGTCACATCCCCCAGCAACAACGCCCGTCCATCGCCCAGCCGCGGCACAAACTGGCCGAACTGATGCCCGGCATAGGCCAGTGCAAGCGGGTGCACGCCCTCTGGCATGGCAGAGCCGGAGAGCATGGCCACACCCTCCGGTCCGGCAAGCCAGCCAGCATCCAGCCCCAGAGACTGCGCCAGCGGCACATTCAGTTTGACAAGCCGGGGCGCTGCGACTGGCGTAAGAGCCACGGAAGCGTGGAACGGCTCCGGCAACTGGCCGTACGTCTGGCGGAGGGAAAAGGAGGTCATGCAAAGGCCCTTTTGTTATCACAGCCAGTCAGGAATGATCCGGGTCTCGCAGGCAGAAAACCGCCAGACCCTCTGGAGAACGCAGATATGGGGACACCTGCCCCGCTCTGGCAACACACTTATGATCATGTTATTTAACCCCACCCTTGCAACAAACGCTGTCAATGCAGGCAAAGACAGACTGCACAGCAGGCCGCGGAGACGCCAGACCTTATGAGCACCCCTACCAGAACCGCTTTCCAGATTACGCCAAAAGCCGACCGGGTTCCCGCTGCTGAGCGCGCGGAGCTGCTTGCCAGCCCCGGTTTTGGCCGCGTCTTTTCCGAGCATATGGCTGTTGTAACCTACACGGAAGGCAAGGGCTGGCATACACCGCAGATCCTGCCGCGCCAGCCGCTGACGCTGGACCCCGCCGCCTCTGTGCTGCACTACGCGCAGGAAATTTTTGAAGGCATGAAGGCCTACCGCGCCCCCAATGGTGAGGCCCTGCTGTTCCGCCCGGACGCCAATGCCCGCCGCTTCCGCCATTCCGCAGAACGTATGGCCATGGCGCAGCTTCCGGAAGACCTGTTTCTGGATGCCGTGACGCAGCTTGTCACCATCGACAAAGACTGGATTCCGGCAGCGGACGTCGGCACTCTGTATATCCGCCCGTTCATGATCGCGACGGAAGCCGCTCTGGGTGTGAAACCTGCTGCTGAATTCAAATTTCTGGTCATTGCCTGCGCCGCCGGAGAATATTTCTCCAAAGACGCTGGTCCGGTGAGCGTATGGGTGGAAGAACGCACAGTGCGCGCCTCCCGCGGTGGCACGGGTGAAGCCAAATGCGGTGGCAACTACGCCGCAAGCCTGACAGCCCAGATGGAAGCCAAGGAACACGGCTGCCACCAGGTACTGTTCCTTGACGCCATTGAACGCAAATGGATTGAGGAAATGGGCGGCATGAACATTGTGATGGTGTTTGATGACGGCACCATCCTCACCCCCCCGCTGGAAGGCACCATTCTGCGCGGCATTACGCGGGATTCCCTGCTGACACTGGCGCGGGACAAAGGCCTGACGGTGCGTGAAGAACCCTACGCCATTGACCAGCTCTATGCCGACGCAAAATCTGGCCACCTGAAAGAAGTTTTTGCCTGTGGCACCGCAGCGGTTGTCACCCCCATCGGCACCCTGAAAAGTGCGGAAGGCACCTGTGTCATTAACGGCGGCAAGACTGGGGAGGTCACCACCGCCCTGCGCAAAGCCCTTTGCGATATCCAGTATGGCCGCGCAGACGATGCTCACGGATGGGTAAAACGGGTTTCATGATTTTCCCTAATTTCTGACTAAACTTTTCATAATCCCGCCCGGCATGTTTGTCCGGGCGGGATTTTTTGTATCTGTTCGTATTTTAAGATCATCCGGGCATCGGGCATCGGGCATCGGGCATCGGGCATCAAAAAACTTCTGCAACGCCGCTCACGCTATTCCTTTATGCCGCCGAACTACGGCAATTTGCCGAATCGTGTAAAGCCTGCTTTACATTCCAGTCTCCAATACCGTATATGTAAAGCAGGCTTTACATCCGCAAGAGAATTGAGAGAGGCCATGAAGCGCTATCTTATAGAACTGGCTTTATGTATCACGGTGTATGTATGCGCGTGCCTGGCCGCAGCATGGCTACGAGCCAATCTGGCCATAGGTCCAGTCTGGCAGCCTGTTATTGCTTTACTTCCTATGATACCCGGCACCTGCTTTCTACTGATTATCATGCGATATTTCCGCCGCATTGATGAACTTGAAAGAAGAATACAGGCGGAAAGCTTAATGTTTTCCTTTTCAGGAACTGCCATTATCACGTTCTCCTACGGCTTTTTAGAAACCGCAGGATTTGCAAGACTTTCCATGTTCTGCGTGTGGCCTGTCATGGCGATACTCTGGTCTATCGGATATTTTGTGTCTAAGCGGCGCTACCAATGAAAAACCAGATCCGCGAACTCCGCTTAAAGCATAATTTGTCACAGCAGGACTTAGGGGAGCGTATTGGTGTCAGCCGTCAGACAATCAATTCGATTGAAGCTGAGCGCTATGACCCAAGCCTGCCGTTAGCTTTTAAAATTTCCAAATTCTTCAACCTGCCCATAGAAGAAATATTTTACTCCTGAAATCTGTTGGCACTCTTCTTTTTAACGTGCGCCGCTTGCTAAAATTAAATACCGGCGGCGCACCCTGTTCTGGTTCTGACCTTTTCTGACGACATCACACGGAATGGTGCAGAGCGACACTCAGATGTGGGCTTGCATGTCCCAATATGGCGCAAGATACCTCTTTTTCGGTCCATCATTCCCATTGCAATTGCCCCGGTGACTTTCCCATCATGCAGCGCACCAGCAGCTTGCAATGAGAAAACACCATGAAAGACCGTATCCGTAATGAAGCGTTTTCCGCACGTCTCACCAGTGCGGAAGACGCTGCAACCCTGATCCACCATAACGACGTTGTAGCGACCAGCGGTTTTACAGGCGCAGGCTACCCCAAAGCAGTCCCGGAGGCCCTGTCCAGACGCATTACGGCTGCTCATGCTGCTGGAAAGGAGTTTTCCATACGTCTGTTAACCGGAGCGTCAACCGGTCCGCAACTGGATGGCGCTCTGGCGCAGGCAAACGGGATCGCCTTTCGGGCGCCTTACAATGGGGACAGCACGCTACGCGGGCGCATCAATGAGGGCAGCACCCTCTATCTCGACACCCATCTGGGGCAAGTCGCGCAGAAGGCACGGCAGGGTCAGTATGGAAAACTGAATGTTGCCATTATCGAAGCCCTCGGCGTAACACCTGAAGGGCATCTTATTCTCAGCTCTTCCGTTGGCAACAGCCCGACATGGGCACAACTGGCCGATAAGATCATTGTAGAAATCAACACATGGCAGAACCCTGAACTGGCTGGTATTCATGACATCTGGCCGCATGTCCGTATGCCCCCCAACACACACTCCATCCCCCTTACCCATCCGGGGGACCGTATTGGCAGCGGCACACTCTCTATTGATCTTGACCGGCTTGCCGCTGTTGTCATCACGGATGAGCCGGATCGCAATGCGCCTTTTGCAGAACCGGATGAAAACGCCCGAAAAATTGCAGGCCATGTTCTTGATTTTCTGCATCATGAGGTCAGACAGGGCCGTCTCCCTCCTTCTCTGCTCCCCCTGCAAAGTGGCGTAGGCAATATCGCCAATGCTGTTCTGGAAGGCCTCAACGCCAGTCAGTTTGAGAATCTTACCGGCTTTAGCGAAGTCATTCAGGATGGCATGCTGTCCATGCTCGAAAGCGGGCGCATGACCGTCGCCTCCGCCTCTTCTTTCTCTCTCAGCCCGGAAGCCGCCCAGAGGATTAATGAAAAAGCGGGGTTCTTCCGTGAGAAAATCATCCTCAGGCAACAGGAAATCAGTAACAGCCCCGAACTGATACGCCGTCTGGGCATTATTGCCATGAACGGCATGATTGAGGCGGATATCTACGGGAATGTAAATTCAACCTGTGTCATGGGCTCACGTATCCAGAATGGTATTGGGGGATCAGGAGACTTTGCGCGGAACGCCTTCCTGTCCATCTTCGTCTCCCCTTCCACTGCAAAAGGCGGTAAAATTTCAGCTTTTGTTCCTATGGTTCCGCATACTGATCATATTTTGCAGGATGTTCAGATTATCGTCTCGGAACAGGGGCTGGCTGATCTGCGGGGGCTGGCGCCTGTAGAACGAGCGCGGGAAATTATTAAAAACTGTGCCCACCCTGATTTTCGCCCACTACTGAAAGACTATTTTGAAGAGGCTCGTAAACATTCCTTCGGGCAGCATATTCCGCACCATCTTCCTTCTGCTCTTGCCTGGCATCAGCGTTATATAGAAACAGGACGTATGACGGGCTGACCACCCCTGCAAGGAGTATGCATGACGGAACTTCTGGTTGTTTTTGTTGTCAATCACAACGTGCAGTTAATGGATATTGCTGGCCCGGCAGATGTTTTTGCCGAGGCCAATACCCTGCGCGGGGAGCCGGTTTATCGTTGTGTTATCGCCGCACCCCAGAAATCCATCCGGAGTTCATGCGGGTTTGTTGTGCAGGCTGACTACTGCCTGAAAGACCTCAACACCCTCTGCATCGACACACTTCTGGTTGCGGGCGCTCCGGATGCAGTACACAGCCTGCCTGCGCCAGATTTTATTCAATGGCTTTGCGATACTGCGCCACAGGCACGACGCTTTGGGTCAATTTGTGGCGGCGTGTTTGCGCTCGCCGCCACCGGACTGCTGAACAACAGAACCATTACAACACACTGGGCTGATGTTGAGCCCGTCCGGCAACGCTTTCCCGCCATCGCGGTCAATGCAGATTCCATTGTGGAAGAAGATGGCCCGGTGCGCACTGCCGCCGGGGTTTCTTCCGGTCTGGATCTGGCCCTTGCTTTGGTCAGGGAGGATCTTGGGGAAAAGATTGCACGGGGATGTCGCTCGGCAGCTTATTCTCTTTTACAAACGGCCCGGCGGCCAAAGGCAATATAGTCGGCAAAAAGAACTCTCTCCCGCCGGACGCTCCGCTCTGCAATCCCTGCAAAGGAAGATTATGGACCATCCTTCGGCCTATTATAGTGTGGATACCATGGCAGAGATGATGCAACTGGAACGCCGACAATTAACCCGGCTTTTTGCTCAGGAAACAGGTTTGTCACCCGCACAATGGGTCGAACAGACCCGGCTGGCAATCGCACGCCGCCTTCTGGAAAGCGACCGAAACCCCCTCAAAATTATTGCTGCGGAGGCCGGATTTGGGGCGGTCAGAACCTTACGCCGTGCTTTCCAGCGCCATCTTGGCATTACTCCGGTTGAATATCGAAAACGCTTTGGCCAGAGCCTTTAATGCAAAGGGGCTTCATGGCGTGCGTTCCAGATAAATCATTGCCTCACAATAGCGCATCACATGCTGTGTCAGGTCTCTGATGATGTTACTTTTGAGCCTCGGAAACACCCAGTACAAGTCAACATCCATAAAAGGATCAGGCCCCAGAGGCAGTAATCGCCCCTGCGTTATGAAGGTCTGCGCAAGGGAGAGCGGCTGTAATCCCCACCCCGCCCCTGCCAGTATAAAATCAAGAAACCCCTGAGTAGACGGGATGTAATGGACGGATAGCGGCAGAGAGGCCCCCTGCGTTTTCTGAAGCCAGCGGCTCTGCAAGGCATCATGCCTGTCAAAACAGATACAGGGTGCCGCCTGAAAAGACTGTGGGGTGTAGCCGCCTGAAAAAAACCGTTCCACAAAATCCGGGCTGGCGCAGGCCACATACCGCATTTGACCAAGCCGGAGCACTTTACAACCGATAACCGGGTCAGTCTCGGCTGTAATGGCGGCCATAACCTCACCTGAACGGAGTCGGTCTGCTGTCTGGCTTTCGTCTTCCACAGACAGTTGCAGAAAAATACCTGTCTTCTGGGTGAAAGACGCCATTGCATCTGGAAACCACGTGGCAAGACTATCCGCATTCACGGCAATTTTCAAAATCACCGGCTGTGGGCTTTCCGCTCCTGTTCCATCGGATCTATGCGGAAGATCTGCTTCCAGAAGACGCACCTTATCAACATGCGCGCACAGTGCGCGCCCCAGTTCCGTCGGCAGACAGGGGCTGCCCCTGATGATAAGTAAGGAACCAAGGCGCTCCTCATAGCTTCGCACACGCTGGGACACGGCTGAGGCAGTCAGGCCCAGACCCCGCGCGGCCCCTTCAAACGAGCCTTCCCGCACAACGGCACTGACAACAGTAAGAGCGGCATAATCCAGCATGATTAAGTTTTTCTTTATTCCCTTTAGAAAAACAAGTTTTCTTTGCTGATCTGGCTTCGGTATGACGCCACCATGATCTCATACCTTCTTCCCTTCTGCGCGGGATTTGCCCTGTCTGCATCTCTGATTGTGGCCATCGGCGCACAAAATCTGTTCGTTCTGCGGCAGGGCCTGAAGAAAGAGCATGTTGGACCCATAGTCCTGTTTTGCGGACTCTCCGACGCTCTTCTGATTACGGCAGGCGTAAGTGGAATGGGCACTTTCCTGAAGGCTGTTCCCGGCCTTTCTACAGGCTTTGCTCTGGCCGGAACCCTGTTTCTGGTATGGTATGGCGTAAAATCCCTGCAACGTGCACTCCAACAGGCCAGATGTCAGGACAGTATGACCATCTCACAGGCGCCATCCGTACCCTTGGGGAAAGCGCTTGCAGCCGTTGCAGCCTTTACCTGGTTAAACCCGCATGTGTATCTGGATACCGTCTTATTGATGGGAGCAGCCTCAACCACACAGCCTGTCCCACTCCGGCCCTTTTTTGCAGCCGGAGCAGCCTCTGCCAGTTTTCTGTGGTTTGCAGCACTGGGATACGGTGCCCGCCTGCTCCAGCCCATTTTTGCCAGACCCCGGGCATGGCAGATACTGGATCTGCTGATCGGGTGCATCATGCTCCTGCTGGCTGCGCTTCTGTTCTGGCAGAGCATTTCACATATACCCTGAAAATAAAAGGTTTCTTCTACAAAGTTACCACTTCTTTTTATAAGGCGTAACGCCCTGTAACTTATACCAGACGATGCAATAAACACCCAGAAAGCAGCCTCCAACTCTCGCGCATTCTCAGCACAGTCACACTCCGTGTGCCCAACCCCTTGGTCGTCTTAAACAAATCCTAAACGCCCTTCAGATATTCTGCCGCGACAGGTAAGATAACTGAGCAGCAAGCGGAGTGCGGATGACCATTGTGATCATGACCGTGGGGACGGAAGGAGATATCCGGCCTCATATTGCTCTGGGTGCAGGGCTGGCAGCAAAGGGGCATGCGGTCCGTCTCGCGGCGGATCCGGGCTTCGCGCCAGCCATCAGGCAGGCCGGGCTGGAGTTTGCTCCTTTAGCTGCAGATTTTGCGGGTATGATGCGCGCGCATCCACAGGCACTGGACGGGCGGAGCGGTGCTGCAGCCGCCCGCGTAGTGGTGGACGAAACAAGACGCATGGCGCAGTTCTGGCCGGAACAGGGTCTGGCCGCTGCCCGGAATGCTCGTTTGTTTATCGGGTCTGGCAATGTCACCCTTCTTGCAGCCAGTCTGGCAGAGCGTGCGGGTGTGCCCTTTGTGCAAACGCAACTCCAGCCACTGGACGCCAGCCGGGCTTTGCCGCCAGTCTGGTTCCGCCCGCATCCATTACCCGGTGCGGCCAACCTCCTGCTCCACGCAGCATTAAGGCAGACCGCATGGGTGCTGACGCGCTCCATTGCCAATTCCGTGCGTCAGTCTCTCGGACTTTCTCCTTATGGCCTGCGTGGGCCATGGCATAATCCCCACGCAACAGGCGGCCGTATCCTCTACGGGTTCAGTCAGCATGTTGTGCCGCGTCAGCCGGAATGGCCTGCACGGATTGCCATGCCGGGCTACTTTGTTACCCTCCCGACTGCAGAGTATCAGCCTCCCTCTGACCTTGCTACATTTTTAAAAGCGGGAGAAAAACCTGTCTATATTGGCTTTGGGAGTATGTTGAGCGCCGAAGCCGAGCGCCTTGCTGCCCTCGTGCGGGATGCTGCGCGGATCAGTGGTCTGCGCGTGCTTGTCAGTAGCGGGTGGTCCAATCTGCGGCGTTTTCTGGACAATACGCCAGACCTGCATGTGATCGACACGATCCCGCATGAATGGTTATTCCGGCAGGTCCGTCTGGCTGTGCATCATTGCGGCGCTGGCACGTCTGCCGCCGCGGTACGGGCCGGTATTCCAACCATCCCTGTGCCTTTCGTGGGGGATCAGTTTTTCTGGGGCTGGCAGTTAGGACGTATTGGCGTTGCAACCCGGACGCAGGACATGCGGACTCTCACCGGGCAGCACCTTGCAGAGGCCATGCAACAGGCCACTCACCCGACCATGACGGACGCCGCCCGGACGCTCGGCCAGAAGGTCCGGGCGGAAAATGGCGTGGCGCGCGCCATTAGTCAGATGAAGGACTGGGGGCTGATTGAGGTGTCTTCATGATCGGCCTGTTTTCAAAAACCATGATAGACTGGGTCAAGTCATGAGCATGGTCACTGTCCAGCATGGAGGCATGTGTGCTGTTCAGGTCCTGCACGCTCAGTTTCCCGCCCAGATAGGACTGCCAGATAGCAGGATCATCCCTGACTAACCCGGCACCGCGCTGCGTGGCCCGGAAAAAGAGCATATCCGCGTTCAGCCGCTCCGGGATCCATGCCCGCATGAGCTGAAGGTTTTGCCGCACGACAGAACGGAATTGTGCGCAGAGAACCTCAACGTCCCCAAACTCCACCGGAATCGTCAGGCCACTCTGGAGCATATCTTCCACCACCCTGTCCGCAAGACCTTCCAGCGTATCAGGCTTGTTTTCAGGGAAATCCATCCCCAGCATAGGGATAGCCTGCGCTATCAGGTCTTCGTCCGTCATGTGGGCAGAAGAGGGGTTCTCTTCCGAAAGAAGGGGATAGGAATCCAGCATGACAAGGCTGACCCTCTCTTCCCCTTCCGCATGCAGGAGGGAGGTCAGGGCATGCGCCACCAGTCCGCCCATTGACCACCCGACAAGCGTATAAGGCCCCTCTGGCTGCGCGGCGCGTATCTGTTCAAGATAAATCGCAGCCAGATCCTGCATGGTTCGGGGCGCATGCTCACCCAGCATCAACCGGCATCCTGCAAGGCATAAACAGGCCTGTTTTCCGGGAAAAACGGGACTAACGTCGCAAAACTGAGGGAAACCCCCAAAATGGGATGGATGCAGAAGATCGGCCGCCCCGCCCCCTCCGCGCTGGCGGCCAGACGCAGGGGCAGAAGCGTTTCCAGCAGGATCGTCTCCTCTGGCTGGACCTGATGCAGCAGCGGTGCCAGCCGTGCAATGGTTGGCGCACCAAAAAGTGCTGAAACCGGCACCTCATATCCCCGCTCGGCAAGGGCTGTCACAACATGCACAGCACTCAGACTATCGCCTCCAAGATCAAAAAAATTATCGTTTAGACCGATGGTTTTGACCCCAAGAGCCTCAGACCATATTTCCGTCAGAAGGTGTTCTTCGGCTGTTTCTGGCTGGCCACCCACAGCAGGGCATTCATCGGCCACCGGTGCTGGCAACGCTTTACGGTCCAGCTTGCCGGAGGCCGTCAGCGGCAGATTTTCAACCATGACAAAGCAGGACGGCACCATCTGCGCAGGCAGCAGACTTTGCAGAAAATCCCGCACATTCGTCATGACGTTGTCCGCAACGCCATTTTCCCACGCTCCTTTTTCCTGCTCCGCGGCAACAAGATAAGCCGTCAGAACCGGCCCGTAAGACCGCTCCCACACACGGATGGCCGCCTGTGCAATACCGGGCAGTTGCAGGAGTGCGGCTTCAATTTCCGCAGGCTCTGCCCGCACACCGCGGATTTTAATCTGCCCGTCCGTGCGCCCCAGCACCGTGAGTGTGCCGTCCGGCTGCCGGACAGCACGGTCCCCCGTCAGATACAGCCGGGCACCGGGGCGTGTGGTAAACGGATCTGCCTTAAAAACACGTTTTGTTAAATCAGGCTGCCGTAAATAACCCGATGCCACGCCATCACCCCCAATGGCAAGCTGCCCCGGCATACCGGGCGCCATCAGGCCTCCTGCTGCATTGAGACAGTAAAACTGTGTATTGGCCAGCGGCCTGCCTGCGGGAATTAACGCGCCTTCCCGGCAATCCTGTTCCGTAACCTCATGGAAGCTGGACCAGATGGTGGTTTCCGTCGGCCCATAGACGTTATACACCGCCCGCGCGCTGGCCAGCAGTTGCCCCGCAAGCGCGTTGGACAGCGGCTCACCCCCTGACAGAACACGCACCTTGCGCAGACTGGCATCCTGCCCGGCCCCCACCAGCATCTGCCATAAGGTCGGTGTCGCCTGCATGATGGTGACATGATAACGCTGCAGGACTGCGGCCATTAACGCAGGTCCATGACTGTTTCCCGCCGCGCAATCAGCAGTCTCGCGCCTGCTTTAAGCGGTAACAGCAGTTCCAGAATGGAAATATCAAAAGTGACGGACGTTACGGAAAGCCAGCACTCCTCTGCGCCAAAAGACAAAACCTCCTGCATGCCACACAGCAGATTGGTCAGGCTATGCCAGGGAATAATAACGCCTTTAGGGGCTCCGGTACTGCCGGATGTGTAAATCACATACGCCGTTCCGTGCGGCACAATAGCCGCCCTCGCCTCTTTTGGCTGACCGTGCTGGCTGGCGGGCAGGCCTTCTGGCGTCAGCCCGAGTGAGGCCGCGCCGTCCGGCAAACCTGTTGGCAGAACGTCTTCTGTCAGAAAAAGCGCAGGGCTGGCGTTTGCAATAATGGTCGCATTGCGCTCCCGTGGGCCTTTGATATCCAGCGAAAGCCATGCCGCCCCCACCGAGGCAACAGCCAGCATACCGATGATCTGCCGCCGGTCCCGCGGGACCATCAGCGCAAGAACATCGCCAGCCCCGAGCCCCAGTTCCCGCAACCTGTCAGCCAGATGCTGCACCGCGAGAGAAAGCTCTATAAAGGAGACAGTCCCCAGAGCATCCACAACAGCAGGCGCATGTGGCGTGCTTGCGGCGTGGCGGGCGAGATCACGCATGCAATCCTGCGTGCCCCAGTGCCGGACGGTATCGGCTTCATCCACCAGCAAGGACGTGTATTCAGAGCCCAGCAACACAGGATACGCCCCAAGCTCCTGCTCCGGGTCTTTCAGCACCGCCTCTATCATGCGCACGAGGCGCGCCAGATGCCGCTCCAGATCCGCCTCTCCATACAAATCCGGGTTGGCATAAAATGCGAGGGAGAGACCCTGACCATCCTGACGGTCGAACACAAAAATCGTCAGGTCTTCCATTGCGCCATTGCTCAGGTTCCGGTTCCGTGCCGGGTGGCCGCCAAAGGAGAGATGGTAATCAAAGGGTTCAATATTGATGCCCAGCCGTGACAGATGCGCCTGAGTATCGTGAAATCCAAGGATACGCCGGAGATCTTCATACCGAAAGCCCTGATGCCGGAGCGCACCGCGCATGGCCCGGCGGACCTGTGTGACCAGACTGGGAAAATCCTGTTCCAGACCAAGGCCAAAACGCAACACCACGGCGTTAGCCGCCATGCCGGGCACGCGCCGCATTTCCCGGTCTGTCCGCCCCGTAACGGGCATCCCGATGGTAAGATCCTCCTGCCCGGTAATACGAAACAGATAGAGGGTCAGGAGTGCTGTCAGCATCTGGGGCAGCGTGGCACCGGCCTGCTTGCCCACCTGCTCCATCTGCGCTGCCCTAGCAGAAGGAATGGTCCAGTTGCGCGTGATGAACCGAGTTTTCTGCCTTGCGCGGAAACCTGTTCCGCACTCTGCAACGATGAGGACAGTGTTGCTGCCGGAGGCGGGTCCTGTAACGTCTGCTGCCAGTAGCTCAGATCGGTCTCCCGCCGTGAGCTGTCCCGATAGGCTGCCTCCTGTGCCACAAGCTGAGAGAGGGGAAGAAACGGCGAGAGCGCGGGCGCGCGGCCTTCCACCAGTGCGGAATAGAGTTCCGCCACGCGCGCCACAACCAGCCCGCCAGAAAACCCGTCCATTGCAATATGATGACAGCAATGAAACCAGACAAACCGCTCTGCTGAAAGTTTAAGAAGAGATGAATACCAGAGCGGATCTTTTCCAGATCAACCGGAGCCATGACGCGCTGCATCATCCACTCCTGCGCGCTGCCGTGAGGGTCTGGCTGGTCTGCAAAATCCACAAAAGGTAAGGGGCAGCGCAGGTCAGGAAGCACGACCTGCTCGGGGCTACGGGCCCCCATGCGGATACTGACCCGCGTTGTCTCGGCCTCCTGCGCCACCTGCACCAGTGCCTGCCGGAACAGGGCGGGATTGACCGGCCCGTGGATTTCTATTGCCTCCGCAACATTAAACGTTCCCTCCTGCCGCCGCAAAAGGCAGCCCATCCAGACGCCACGCTGGGCGGTGGTTAATGGTAGCGGAATTCCAGACACGTTTTTGCCTCACACAATCAGACCGGATGTGCAGAAAGTTGCGGGCAGAGGTTACAGTCAGAACCCTTTGCTTTGCGTTAACAGAACGATACTAATTTTTAAGATAGGGTACGAATGAATTTTCGTTGAACCACTACCTTGCAATAACCAGTTCCATTCTGTATTGAATAGCTATCGACAGCTAGCAGCGAGTCGTCTGCTCCCGGCACACCGCACGGAACAGACGCTTGCAGAATAGGAAAAGCCGTGGAACCCAACCTCGTTCAGTTCAAGAAAGGTGTGCTGGAACTCTGCGTTCTTGCCCTTCTCTCCAGGGCGGACTCATACGGTTATGATATTGCCAGCCGCCTGTCTGACGCCATTGAAATGGGGGAAGGCACCATTTATCCGCTCATGCGGCGGATGCAGAAAGATGGCCTTGTTTCAACCTATTTTGTAGAATCCCCCTCCGGACCGCCCCGCAAATACTACACACTGACAGAAAATGGTCGCCAGAGCCTGAACAGCCAGCGCACGGCATGGACCGCATTTACAAAAGCCGTACACGCCATTCTGGGGTCTGATGACGCAGCCCCCGCCACGCCTCCCGAAACCTCCCACTCCCCCGCCACCACTCTGACGGTGCAGAAAACCGTAAGGAACACATAGGCATGAACAGCAGACAGATGTTCCTTGACCAGCTACGCGCAGGATTGAAAGGCCTGCCCCGTTCTGTTGTTGAGGATATTCTCGCCGAATATACCGCGCATTTTGATGAAGGCCGCGCGGCAGGACGCTCTGAGTCCGACATTGCGGCCGCACTGGGGAACCCAGCCCGGCTGGCGCGGGAAGTCCGGGCGGAAACCGGCATCCGCCGGTGGGAGGACGAACGTAATCTGAGCAATGCGCTGGGCGCGATTATAGGGATTCTGGGGCTCGTGGCGCTGGATCTGCTTGTCGTGTGGCCTGTGCTTCTGACCATCGCATCAGTTGATCTTGCATTTTTTGTCGTAGGAATCTGTGTCTGTCTGGCCGGCAGCCTCCTGCTCCCGCTTGCTCTGATCAACATGATCCCCGGCTTTGAGGGTGACTGGTTTCAGGGCGTGCTGATCACCCTCGGCATGGCCAGTGGCGGCGCATCTCTGATGGCGCTGTGCGCGCTGTTTACCATCGGCTCCATCAATCTGCTTGTGCGGTATGGCCGTGCCCATTTCCGCCTGCTGGCCCGCGCCAACCCCTCCTGATGTGTCTGTTATAAGGAATTTTCTCTCATGATCCGTGGCCTTACAATGATCGCACTGGGGGGCGCAGCCCTGTCTGCCCTGTGCTTTGGCACCGCAGCCTCTCGCGGGCCGGTCGTTCTGTGGAACAAAGACATTACGTTTACTGATGTGAGCGTATCCTCCACTCCTGAGAAAACCCGCACGATTGACTGGCAGGGCAGCAACCATCTGACCCTCAATCTCCCGGCCCGCATTATTTATAAACAGGGAGACAAGCCGGGCATAACTGTCAGCGGGTCGGAAAGGCTGGTGGACCGTGTCACGCTTCAGGACAACACGCTGGACCTTGCAAAAAGCCCGCATAGTTCCTGGCACAACAGCTCCCTGACCATCACGATAACGGCCCCGGCCCTGAACACCATTGTTCTGAATGGCTTTGGGTCTCTTGATTTACAGGACTACCAGCAGCCGCATCTTGACCTCACCATTAACGGGGCCGCCAGTGTAAAAGCCCATGGCCACACGGACAGCCTCAAACTGAACATTGACGGTGCGGCCTCGGTCACTCTGTCTGACCTCACATTGTCTGACCTTGATGTGTCTATGGATGGAGCCGGATCTGTCAAAGCCGGACCGACAGGACGTGTCAAAATCTCCATTGATGGAGCAGGCTCGGTCAAACTGACCAACACGCCGCAATCTCTGACACAGCAGATTGATGGAATTGGCTCTGTCTCTCTCCCGCATGATACGGCAAAGCCAGCCCCCACGACAAAGACTCCTCAGACGGAGAAAGACGATGATGAGGACGACGGGAAGGATTTGTCTTTCTGATCTGTTGCACCAGCAAGGATCATGACGGCAAGACAGGCTGGCACGATGTGTCAGCCTGTTTCTTTGTCTGACCCGCCTCAGACGGATTTTGAAAGCAGGTTGATAACCAGCACCCCGGCCATGATCAGCGCAATTCCGGCAAGAGCAGGCTCGTCCAGAGACTGTTTGAAAACCAGCGCCCCGATCAGGGATACCAGCACAATCCCCACGCCCGACCAGATGGCATAGACCACACCCACCGGAATGGTTTTGATAGGCAGCGAGAGACAATAAAACGCAACCCCGTAGCCGACCAGACTCATGAGACCGGGCAGGCGCTTTTCAAAACCATGCGATGCCGTCAGGCAGGACGTCGCCAGCACTTCAGCCAGAATGGCCACCGCCAGAAAAAGATACGGCTTACCGGGCACGTGTGACCTCACCAGACAACGACAGAATACAGCGCAGCGCGCGCATGACTGACCTTGCCAGACCACATGGGAGACAGACAAGAC
The DNA here is from genome assembly GCF_000613905.1 of Acetobacter persici JCM 25330. GTDB lineage: Bacteria > Pseudomonadota > Alphaproteobacteria > Acetobacterales > Acetobacteraceae > Acetobacter > Acetobacter persici. The sequence goes on along the minus strand of NZ_BAJW01000032.1, from coordinate 323 downwards.
CATAAGCCTGAGAAAAGGCAGGAACTCTATGTTCAGCTTCCTGTCAGGTTCGGGCTGTATGCAGGTTGCTCATACGTTTCTGCGTCCTCTGCCTGCCCGCACCGGGCCTTTGAGGGACGCATCATGTTCAGACCGGGGTGTAGGATATCTGATGAAGGCCTCTCGCTGCTGCCTTGCTCTGCTGATGGCTCTCGGCACTCTGCGCCCGGTCTATGCTCAGACGGCCTCCGCCGCCTTCAGTGAGACCGCGTCAACGCGTGAGCGCCTCTCCTTTCCCGATGCCCTCGCACTCGCCTGGGCGCAGGACCCGCGCCGGGCTGAAC
>NZ_BAJW01000033.1 GCF_000613905.1 Acetobacter persici JCM 25330 | reverse complement strand
GGGGATTTTCACGCAGTCACTGGACTGGAGCATGCTCTCCATCGGGTTCGGGCTGGGGGCTGTGCTGATCGGGCTGGATCTGCTGCTCCGCCGCCGCCAGCTCTCCCTGCCGCCGCTTGGCGTTGCGGTGGGGATCTACCTGCCCGCCTCCGTCAGCGTCACGCTGGCCGTCGGCGCGGTTCTGGGCTGGGTGCTGAACAGCGCGCTGAAAAAACGCCGTGCACCGACCACTCCCACAGAGGATGCCCGCCACCAGCCAGACGGCACCGCGCCGGAACATGATGCCAGCATCGGCACCATGCTCGCCTCCGGCTTTATTGTGGGGGAAAGCCTGATTGGCGTCGCGCTGGCCGTACTGTCGGGCGCACTGGGGAAAGACAATGCGCTCTCCCTCGCCACCTTCCTGCCTGCCGGAACCCCCGCCATTCTGGGGCTGGCGGCCTTCTGCGCTGTGTGTTTCTGGTTTAGCCGGAAAGTGCTGCAAAAATAAGGAAAAGCGTCATATCTATCAGGTTTGGCAAACATTGTTTTTTATAGAAACACGTTTTGCCAAACCGGCTTAGAAAGAGGTGATCGAACCTAAAGCTGAAAATGATACTCTGGTTTTTAATCAGCTTTATTATTCTCCCCGCGTTGAAAGACTCTTATTGATGCCGACAGCCACCTTTCCTGCACCCCGGCTTGCCATTGTCATCCCCTGTTACAATGAAGAAGAGGTTTTCGCCTTTTGCCAGCAGGAGCTGAGCGCACTGCTGTATGCCATGGTGCAGGATCAGATGGTACAGCCAGACAGCTTTCTGCTGTTTGTGGATGATGGCAGCCGGGACAGCACATGGGCACAAATCCGCACAGCTTGCACGGAAGAGAACTGTGTTCAGGGGCTGAAACTTTCCCGTAACGAAGGCCACCAGACTGCTCTTCTGGCTGGTCTTGCTGCCGCCGCCCCGCAGGCAGACGCAGTTATCAGCATTGATGCCGACCTTCAGGACGATATTCAGGCCATCCCGCGCATGGTCGCCTGCTATCACGCCGGATGCGATATTGTGTACGGTGTGCGGGAATCCCGCCAGACAGATACATGGTTCAAGCGCACGTCTGCCGAAGGGTTCTACCGGCTGATGGCAATTATGGGCGTGCAGCAGGTTTTCAATCATGCCGACTTCCGCCTGCTGAGCCAGCGCGCTGTAAAAGGCCTGCTCCGCTACGCGGAACGCAACGTCTATATTCGCGGGCTTGTCCCGCTGGTTGGTTTTCCTTCGACAGAAGTCACCTATACCCGCGGCAGCCGCACAGCCGGAGAGTCTAAATATCCACTCAGCAAAATGCTAGGGCTGGCCATGGAAGGCATTACTTCCCTGACCATCACCCCGTTGCGACTGATTGCCGCACTCGGATGTTTTATCTGCCTGCTTTCAGTAATCGCCGCTCTTTATGTGCTGGTACAAAAATTCAGCAACGCAACCGTAGCAGGCTGGTCTTCCCTTATCCTTTCCATTTTCTTTATGGGGGGTGTTCAGATGCTCTCTCTGGGTATTCTTGGCGAATATATTGGCAAGATCTATCTGGAAACCAAGCACCGTCCCCGCTTCCATATTGAAAGCGTCCTTAGCCGGGGTGCCTTAGCCCCCCACTCTGACCACACAGAAGAGAATGATTAGCCCCAGCCACGCAGGACGCTTCCTGCGGACGTAGCAGGAATGGCATTATCCTTCGCTTCTAGAGCAGTTCCACTAAACTCTGGCGCTGTGGAATTTCCATAACTCAGTGTTTATCGAGCATCTTCACCAGTTCGAATGGAGTCCATTCAAACAGGATCTGCTCTAGTTGCCCGGACTGTTCCCATGCTACATATTGCTTTATCCTTTTCAAACCCTTCTTCTATAAAGCGTTCAAAGCCTTCTTCTTCTGGATCAGACTTGCTTTGAAATATCACGACCATGGATAACGGAACTTCAATGCCAAGCCTCATTTCTTTAATTGTACCCTTTTATAATGAGGGGGATGGTGTTGAGCTCTTCGCCCAGACCATTATGCCGGTACTGGCAGCCATCCCGGAAACAGAATGGGAAATTCTCTGCATTGATGACGGCAGCAGGGACGACACCCTTAAACGGCTGATTGCCCTGTCCGAACAGCACAACCAGTTCAGGATTGTTGAGCTGTCGCGCAACTTTGGCAAAGAAGCCGCAATGACAGCCGGTCTGGACACTGCGACCGGCGCTGCCGTTATCGTCATTGATGCTGACCTGCAGGACCCGCCAGAACTTATTCCCGACATGATAGACGCATGGAGGAATGGCGCTGAGGTCGTTCTGGGCCGACGTGTAGACCGCTCATCCGACAGTGCCGCCAAGCGCCTCACGGCCTCATGGTTCTACTCCCTGCACAACAGTCTTTCCAAAATCAAAATCCCCTCCAATGTTGGAGACTTCCGCCTGATGGACCGGTGCGTAGTTGACGCCCTCCAGCAGCTTCCGGAACGCCAGCGTTTTATGAAAGGGTTGTATGCCTGGGTCGGGTTCCGCACTGTTACTCTGGATTATGTCCGTGCGGCCCGTCATGTGGGTGAGACCAAATTTTCCGGACTGGCCTTATGGAACTTCGCACTGGAAGGACTGACCAGCTTTTCAACACTACCCATCCGCATCTGGACATACGTTGGCACCATAGGAGCCCTTTTCGCCTTGCTCTATGGCCTGTTTATTGTTGTACGAACTTTGCTTCTGGGAAATTCCGTCCCAGGTTATGCCTCACTCTTCTTTGCCGTGACATTTTTCGGAAGTATTCAGATCATCAGCATCGGGATGCTAGGAGAATATATTGGAAGGATCTATGTGGAAACAAAGCAACGCCCCATATATCTCATAAGAAAAGTTCATAAAAATATTTCCAACTCTTACAGATAAACTCAAAATTCTCAAACATTATTCAATTTATAGATGAAATCAAACAGTAAATGCTCAGAAGTTAAATTATAAAAATCAGAAAATGCCAATTGTAAATTCATACCTACTTTCCGAAAAGAAATCTTGCGCGGGAACAAAAAATTAGAATATTTATCATAAAGATAGATTCAAACAAATCAAACCAAACTTCTGAAAAATAAGGAAAAGTATAAATGGATAAAATTAAAAATTATTTTTTTTGCTATCGGTATGAGTTTATATTTTTATATTTATGCTCTTTTATATATATATTGCCAAGAATTCTTTCCGATGTAGACTATAATGATGATATATTCCGTTCAGAAACTGGTGATGCTTATTGGTGGTATTATAATGGTCGACCGCTAGTTGTATGGGCCATGCAGGCACTTAACCAAAATCTACTTATGGCTGATATTACTCCCTTGCCTGTTATTCTGGGCATGATATTTTTTGTTGCATGCTGTCTCTTTCTGATGGAAAGATTTTTAAATGACTACGCTACGATCACAAAATTCACATTATGTGCAGCATTTGTTTTAAATCCATTTTTTATATCAAATATGTCATATAAATATGACTCTTTTCCAATGTATATTGCATTAGGATTGTCAATAGTTTCTGTATTTATCAGAGGTAAAAAGTCCAGTGTTTTTTGGGAATTTCCAATTTCCATTATTTTAATATCTATATTGTGCCTTTATCAGGCAGCATTAAGTCTAATCATTTCTTTGATGGCGCTTGACCTATGTATATCTGCAATAAAGAACAATATTAATTTTCGTCACCAAATCTATCGTGCTGTAACGGTTATTTTTTCTTATATTATCTACTCAAAAATTATAGCTCCACACTATCTTCGCTTTATTTATGTTGATATGTCAAAACATATTCCTTTGAACCATGAAGGTATTATTCTTTTAAAAAATAATATTAAGACATCTCTCAATCTGCTCTCACATTTCTACCATGGCAGATTGATGCATGTTTGTATTATTTCATATACAATCATTTATATTCTTGGAATTATTTTTATCATATGTAAGCGGCAGACCGGAAGCCAGACAAATCTCTGGGTTCGTCTGGGAGCTTATATCTGCGGGACAGGCGTCATCGCGCTCTGCGCACTAAGTTTAACCATTTTTCTGCAAAATCCTGATATTCAGCCCCGTGTCTTGCTGGGCACATTCGGCTTCATACTTTCAGCCCCCTTAATTCTGGTTTCAATGTCACGTGCGCCAGTGCCACAATGCTTTGCTATGCTACTTTGTATCATGCAGATAATTCCAACACTTGGCATTTCATTTTCTTTTGGCAATTATCTGAAGCAGAAACAGGCACACGATAGCGACGCAGTAAAAGAAATAGAATTTCACCTCGCACATTATACAACGAATGCCCAAACAAAAATTACGTTCCTTAATGACAACCCTTCTACGCCGTCAATGAACGTAAAAAAAGCGGTTCATCCCTTGATCGCTGATTTTGCAATAACTCAAGGTCTTGGAAGAAACTATGACTGGTATTCAAGAGGTTTTTTGAAAATCAATAATATTTATTATGATCTTGATAATTCATATCAACCAACAAGTAAATTTGTTCCTACTGTCAAAACATGCCATGTCTTAACATATTTTTCTGATAATCGAATCTTCGTATTATTTCAGCCTCAGTGCTAATTATATGATAAATGGGAGGGATTGCTTCCCTTCCTTCAGAAGACGTCACACTAGCTTTGATAGAAATAGAGATTTCTGGGGTAAATTGGTATTCATCTCATCCGGATCATGGCCAAAGCTAGATGAACGAAGTCTGTAAAATAATGAGTCTGCAATCGTAGAGCGTTGCGAAGCGACGAAAATGTTCTATGTGATTGAAGCATTGCTTAGACGGTTATGATGTTTGTCAAAAGTCCAGTTGTAAGGGATGACTACCCTGAGGTTTCTTTTTGTGGAATAACGACCTCTGCTTTCATATCTGCAATCGGTCTGCAGAATTCATTGCTGTCATAAGTGTTTTCGACGATAACAGCACCCGCAGTCTGTCCTTCAGACCATGCTGATGTCCCACTAAGCACCATTGGACCTGACTGCAAGTGAGACATCAGCATAGCCGAGCCAGAGTGCCGGCCAGCATGTAAATTTTCATGGTTAATCTTTCTAGAAATTACACAAACAGTCGATTTTGCAGCTTTTTGTCCGGTCTCTGCCGACTGGTGAACTCGGACGATGACGCTAACAATCACCAGAGATGACTGATCTTTCGGGGCAGCAAGCCAAAAACCCAGCACCAGCAGAAACGGAAATTGAAAACCTATGATGCCTCCAAAACTGCCGCAAGTGACATTCAGAACGGTCTGAGGTATATTTTGAGGTAGACGATCATAGTATACTATAAAAAGCATCCACCTTCATCGGCAATAGACAACGGGGACAATGTGAACACATTTCCTAGATCAGGCCAAGCTGCTCTCAGCGTTGCAGTAATGATCCCGTGCTACAATGAAGAAGTTACCATTGCCTTCGTCGTGCAGGACTTTCGTGCAGCCCTTCCTGATGCGATCATCTATGTTTATGACAACAATTCTACGGATCAGACTATCGCCTGTGCAACCGGCGCAGGAGCCGTTGTCTGCACGGAATCCCTTCAGGGCAAAGGCTACGTCATCCGGCGCATGTTCTCGGACATTGATGCCGATTTTTACATTCTGGTGGATGGGGACGCGACCTATGAGGCCGCAGCCGCGCCCGCCATGCTGCAACTGGCCATGGAAAACGGGCTGGATATGGTCAACGGCGCCCGCGTGACAGACCGGGTAGACGCCTACCGGCGCGGCCATGTTCTGGGCAACCGGGTTCTGACCGGCCTTGTCACCAGTGTTTTTGGCCGCAGGCTGTCTGACATGCTCACCGGCTACCGGGTTTTCTCGCGCCGGTTTGTCAAATCCTTCCCGGCTCTGTCCTCCGGGTTTGAAACGGAAACTGAATTCACGGTGCATGCGCTTGAGCAGGCCATGCCCATTGGCGAACTGCCAACCCGCTATGTCGAGCGGCCGCCGGCTCTACCTCCAAGCTGAAAACCTACAGCGACGGCTTCCGTATTCTTGGCATGATCATCAATCTGGTCAAACAGGAACGCCCGCTGATGTTTTTCAGCATCATCAGCGGGATCACCCTGCTGTGCGGGATTGGCCTTGGCATCCCTGTCGTGCTGGACTTCTTCCGCACCGGGCTGGTGCCGCGCCTGCCCACAGCAGTTCTGGCCAGCGGGCTGGTGACCCTCTCAGCGTTTTCCATGGGCTGCGGCCTGATACTGGACAGCGTGGCGCTCGGGCGGCGTGAAGCCAAGCGGCTCGCCTATCTTGCCCTGCCCGCCCCCCTGCGGCTGGAAAGCGCCCAGCATGCCAGTTCCGCACCTTCCACCGCCGGACACTGAGCATGGCCGTAAGCCCTGCGCAGAATTCGGAGTCCAGACAGGGACTGCTCTTTACCTGTCTGGCGTTTATCGGGGTTGTGCTCAATCTCCGCGCCACCCTTCCGGGGTATCTGTATTCTGACTCCAAACTCATTCTCGAAGAAATACAGACCCACAGATATAGTGACTGGCATTCCCCTTTTTACCGCTGGTTCTGGGGACTCTGGACCAGAATACTCCCCGGCCCGGAAGGAATTACCGTTTTCAATATCGGGGGGCTGTGGCTTGCCTGCCTTGCCATTGCCCTTCTGCTGCGCCGTAAATTAGGCTGGAAAGCCGGTTTTTTCCTTCTTGTGCCCATCCTGCCGGGGCAGCTCAACCTGACCGGCACGGTCGTTATTGATACGACCATGAATGTCTTTTTTCTGGCAGCCTTTGTCTGTTCCCTGCTGGCGGCAGGCGCCACGCGGGAGCGCCTGAAACTCCGCTATGTCGTGGCCTCCACACTGTGCCTGACAGCCACTGTTCTTACCCGCAGCAACAGTCTTTTTGCCATTCTGCCGCTGCTGGCCGTCAATACCGGGCTGATCATCCCTCCAGCCAGCCCTTCCACCCGCCCTCTGGCACCATCAAACCGAAAACGACTCTTTGCGTTTGGGGCCACCTTGTGCGGTGTCCTTCTGGCAGGCCCGGTTCTGAACGTTATTTTAAAGCCGTCCCACAACCACCCGATTATTTCTCTGCAAGTCAAACATTTGCAGCAATTATCCTATTACACGCAGCAAAACCGCTTTCCGGGGACATGGACCGCCGAGCAGACGCACCAGATCCTGCATAGCTGCGAAAAAGACCGCGCGTGGGATAATGACTCATTCTGGGGGCATTGCAGCTTTATTGCACGCGCCGCCAATCAGGATGATGCAAGCCGCCGCGCAACAGGCCATGCCTGGCTCAAAACGCTCGTAACCCACCCGTTCGGCTTTTTTGTCTCGTCCCTGCCCACATACAAGGTCGCTCTGTTTGACCCTACGCGCCCGATCATGCTGTTCAACTGGGGCATGCCGGATGTCAAAATCCCCTGGCAGGATCAGGAACCGTGGGACAAATCCCTGCATGAACGCCATAAAACCTTTATTGAATCCGGGTTCAATCTGGAGTTCGGCAAGCCGTTTATGGGCATCCTGCTCTCCTGCCTTGGGCTGGTTATGTGTTTTGTCACCCGTAACAGGCTGGATCAGTATGACCGCGTTTTCTGCGCGCTGATGGCATCCGGCATTATTTATCTGCTGACATTCCTGCCGATCAATGTTGCGACAGAATACCGCTATTACATCTGGGGCCTGCTCTCTGCGGAAGTCGGGGCCGTATATTGTGTAGCCAGCCTGAGCAGGTCACTCCGTTTCAACTTCAGCAAAACGGCATTTCCGCCTTTTATAAAAGGGCTTGTCGCGGCCAGTACAGCGCTTGTGCTCACCACAAAGCTCTTTTCGTACCCGCAGGAAGTCAGAACTTTTTCCATTACCCCGCAGGGGGATGCACCGGCCCGTATTCTGTATCTGCGTGAAGAAATTGATAAATTCTGGACCGATGCGTTTGAGGGCCATGTTGATGCTCCGGGTTGGAACCTGAGCAATAACGAGTATGTCTCCGGGAAAAACAGCCAGCCTCTGACCATGACGTTATCCCTGCCGTATCAGGACGCCGCCCTTGGCTACGCCACCGGCCCGGATTACGGCAGCTTCCGCGTGTGTGAAGGCGCAGGCAAAACATGCCAGACGGTCGATGCCCACAGCGCCACCGCCGGAGAGCAGACACTCATTCTGCCCGGCGGCACCCCGCCACTGGGACCAGTCTTTACCGTGAAATGGGTTTCCCTGTTTTTCGGCCTCAGTCTGGCGCTCTATCTTGGTCTGCTGCCCGGACTGTTACGCGCCGGGCGAGCTTTGGTACGCAACGAACACCCTCAGGCTTCCTGAACAAAAAACCTCTGTCCTGATCAGGACAGAGGCCGGAAAACGATGCTTGTACTGACCCGGAGAGCGCGTTCTGCACCCTCCGGTTTTTTGTTAGTATGTCATGGAGAGGTTAAACAGGAACGCTCGGCCAATGGACGGCGTCACGCGGTTGCTGAACAGGTTGCTGTAGTTCAGGCGGTTATCCAGATTGTAGCCATTCATGGTGACTTTCCAATGCTGACCAAACTGGTGAGACACCATTGCGTCAAACTCGACGTTTGCTGGCACGCGCGCCGTGTTGGCCGGGTCCAGAAACACGCCCTCCCGCCATGTCACGCCACCGCCAAAGGTCAGGTTATAGGCCTTTTTGGGCGCGAACTCATACGTGGTCCACACGGTTGCCTGATTACGCGGCACATACTGCACCTGCTTGCCCACATCCGCCAGCGTAAGGGAAGATGTTGTCTCGCTATCATATCGCGCATAGGTCGCAATCATGTTCCAGCCTTTTACAATCTGGCCGGAAGCACTCAGTTCCAGCCCCTGGTTGCGCTGGTTATCACTGGAGGCCGTGACATCGCCAGAACTGGGGTCGGTCATGAGAGAGTTGCTTTTTTCCAGCCGGAACACCGCAGCCGTAAAGCCAATCCGGTCATGAAATGCTGAGTATTTCGCGCCAATTTCATACAGGTTGCTGCGTTCGGGTTTGAAGGCGGCGTTCTTGGGCGTCAGCGGTTCAGAACTGTTGGTCACATACAGGCCAATCGGCGTGGTGGACTGCGCCCAGTTGAAATAGATCATGGAATGATCATTCGGCGTGTACATCAGGCTGACATTCGGGTTGAAGGTATCCTGCTTCTGGCCAAGATGCGTATCCGGTGTTGAGGCCACGCCGCCCGTTGCACTGTAGTGGCTGTCCCAATGGTCCCAGCGGAACCCGGCGCGTACAGAAAACCACGGAGCAAGCCACGCCTGTTCGGAAAAGAATGCGCCGACATCCGTGGCATCACCCGTTTTCCATTCCTTTTTCCCCACGCCATTGGGCATGTTGGTCAGGTTGTTGGCATATTGCCCGGCGGCACCGCGTTCCAGCCCCGGCACCAACATGGACGGGTTCAGCAGACTGGTGCCCTGACGTGTGCCGTTATAGGCATAGTTCAGGCGACGATCATAAATATGTTCCACATCCACGCCGCCAATCATCTGGTGCCGGATTGTCCCTGTGTTAAAATTCGCCACAGCAGAGGCGACGTTCTGCACAGACCAGTCATCCTGCTGGTAGGGGTTTGGCCCGCCCAGCCCACCATTGCGGGAGATTGTGGCTGTTCCCGGATGGGAGGAAAACAGCGCCGCATTACAGACCGTGCCACACGCTTCCTGCGATGCGGAATAATACCGGCTGTAAAGCCCGCCGCGGGTATCGTTATAAACCGTGATGTGTGGGTTAACTTCCCACTTCAGGCGGCCCGTCAGCATATCATCGCTGGTGTTGTCCTGATCAAACGTCGTGCCATACCAGTTGGTGCGGCTTACGCCATATTCCGTAGCCGGACGGGCATATTGCGCCCCCGGTTTTTTGACGGTCGGCACCCCGTAATCAGGAATACGGTTATCAGACTGATGGAAATATTCGATGGTATAATTAACTTTTTTACCAAGTCCGAAAATAATGGACGGCGCGATCCCCCAGCGATGGGAATAGATATAGTCACGCCCGACCATATTATTCTCATTCCCCATGGCAGTCAGGCGCACGGCAATGGTGTCGGTAATCTTATGGTTAAAATCCAGCGTGCCACGATAATAAGACCCGCTACCACCAGAGAAGCTCGCGCCAATATGGTTCTGCTCATTAGGCGTTTTGGTGGTGATGTTGATTGCACCGCCCGTGGTGCCGTTCCCGAACACCTGAGAGGACGGACCTTTGATCACCGTCACATGGTCATAATCAAAGGAGTCACGGGTATAGACACCAAAATCCCGCAGGCCGTTTTCATAAATATCATTCTGGGCGGCAAACCCGCGGATCAGGAACTGATCCCCGGACATCCCGCCTTCCCCTTCCCCCACGGACGCCGTGATGCCCGGCACGTTCTTGAGGGCTTCATCCAGTGACTTCACGTTCTGCTGCTGCATCAGGATCTGCGGCACAACATCAATCGTCTGCGGCGTGTGCAGCACGTCCTGCGGCATGCGGCTGATGCCAATGGGCGTGCGCAGCGTGTTCATGGGGGAGGCCGTAACAACCCAGTGCTCGGACTCCGTGCCGTCCTTTTCCTTGACCAGATCCGGCCCGTGGCCCTTCGGGTTACTCAGCACAGCCTGAGGCTGCCCGGCAAGTTTCTCTGATTTTTCAGGCGCATGAGGGGGGTGCGCAGGCTCTTTCCCCGTTGCATCATCCGCCGCCATGGCAGGAAGGGCCGTGCCGCACCCCAGAGCCAGACCAAAGGCCAGAGGAGCGGGGTAAATCCGCCGGAAAGTGTTTTTACGCATGGGGTGAGACAGCCTGTTATAATAAGAGCCTGAAGATGCCGTGCTGTAACAGCGGATGATAATGATTCGCAAATTCAGATTATGCATAGCTGTCCCGCTTAAACCTTATCGCGGTCTCTCCCCGGCTTTCTCCTGCTCTTCAGTCGCCTGAGGCCGGGCGGGTTTTTCCCGCAAATCCCAGCCCCAGCAGAGCCAGCCCCGCCACAAAACCGCCCCAGCCCCACACCATAAAGGGCGGTGTGAAGCTGAAACGGACCTCCGCCTGCCCCGCTGGCAGGAGGATGCGTTCAAACAGGCCGTCTTCAAAAACGGGCACGACGATCTGGCCGTTTACGCGCGCTGTCCAGCCCGCCATCATCAGTTCCCGCCGGATCAGAAAAGAGGGCGCGGCACAGTCTGTGCGCACTTCTGTCTGGCTGGCAGCCTGCATATGGCACCCGGACCCTGCCTCAAAATACGGGGCGGCATGCGGCAGACGATACACATCGGCTGTGGCATCGGTGTAAAGCAGCTTCAGGCGGTTTTCCGGTGCAAGTGCCTCGCTGCCCGGCAGCGGGAAGCCATGCGGCACCAGAGCCAGCGCCACACCCAGTTTTTCAAAAACCTCCGGCCTTTTCGCAAGTGTGTCCGCCAGAAAAAACTGGCAGCCGGGACGGTTGGGGGTAATGCCGTCAAACGTCACCGGGTCCACATCCGGGCCAAAATCACGCTGCATGCGCGCAATCCACGCGGCTGGCATCGGCACACCGTTATGGTTGAGCGACGGCAGGCGGAAATAGGCCCCATAATTCGGCGCGATCACCCCCATCGTGACAAACCGCTGCAAGCCCAGTTCCCGCTGCACGGTTTGCAGCAGGGGCACATTGCGGGGCAGCGGGGCACGCAGGGAAAGCAGGGGAACACAGAACAGTACCAGAGCTTCCCCCAGCACCGCCGCACTCAGCAGGCTCATCCGCGCACGGGCAGAGGGCAGACGCGCGCCCCCCAGAAACGCTGCCACACATAAAGCCATCGCTACGCAGGCCAGCATAACCGAGGCCGCCTCATACCCCCATGTGGGCACCGGCCCGTGGCTGTAGGAACGCAGGGCGGCCCGTGTGGCCCCATTCAGCCACCAGGCAACGCCCACAGCCGCGCCCAGCACCAGTCCGGCCCACAGCACCGGCCGCCTGAAGCGCGCCCTGACCTGCGCCGCAGGCAGATCTGCCGAAAGCTGGCACAGATCATCCATCCCGAACACGGCCAGCATCAGCAGGGCCGCCTGTTCCGCCGGAAAGCACAGCCGGTAGAACACTGTGCGGCCCATACCGGGCAGCATATCCACCAGCCTGTCAGGAGCGGCAGATTGGCCTGCTTGGCCATGCAGATCAGCACATAAGCCGCCAGCATCAGCCGGGCCGCGCGCTCACGTGCTCCAGCCAGCGCAACAAGGGCGAGAAACGGGATAACCAGCCCGATATAGCCGCCCATTGCCCACCATGCGCCAAACTGCTCGGCCTGCCCGTAAAAAACGGGCCGTTGATGTAAGGAAACAGCGCCATGATCCAGCTTGCATCGGGCAGGCGCACATCCATCACACCCGCATGCGGCCCGACCCATGCTTCCCGCAGGAAATCCGCAAAGGCAACCAGTTGCGGGGCCGCCAGTAACAGCGCGGCACTGCCGCCAGCCCCAATACGCAGCGCGAAAGAAAGCCGCGCGGATGCAGGCTGCTGCACCAGCCGCAGCACAGCCCAGCACAGGGCCAGTGTGCCAACCAGAAACGCCGTTTCCGGAAAGCCGGACAGCAGCAGATAGCCCAGCCCCAGCGCAAGCCAGCCCCAGCCTCCTGCCCCCACATGCGTTCTGGCCCGCTCAATCCCGAACAGGGCCAGTGGCAAAAAGGCCAGTGGCTGACTGGGTCCGTCCGAAGCCCAGCCATAGGTGCCATTAAAGGCATAAAGCAGCGCGCCTGCCAGCACCACACGGGCATCCAGCCGCAAAGCGCGTAAAAACGCATACATCGCCAGCCCTGCCACCATTTGCAGAGCAATCTTCATCAGCAGCAGGCCGCCGGGCAGGCCCAGCAGCAGCACAAACGGCAGGAAGAACGCGGCGGGCTGATACTCACCGGCCAGCGGCATCCCCACCCCGCTATACGGGTTCCACCAAGGCAGGATGGCCTGCCGCCAGTCGGACGCCACAAGATGACCCAGCGCCTGCACAATCACCCCGGCGCACCCGTCAATCCAGCCGGGCAGGCCGGGCAACAGGCCGCCTTCCAGCCAGTCTCGCCGGGTGGTGGTGGCCACGGACAGCACGGACAGCGGGTCGGACGTCATCTGCCCCAGCAAAGCAGGGCCAAGCAGTTCAGGCAGGTGAATAACAACGGGCAGCAGCACCAGCAGCGCGACGTGCCAGAGCGGCCAGCGACGCGACGCCGGGCGGGAAAATGCGGTCTCCATAGACCGGCTTTAGCAAAAAGCAGGCGGCTCTTCTACAAGGAGGACGCGGGCTTTCCCCGCACCCTGCGGCATGGTCAGTGATGCAGCAGAACCGGAAGAGCCGGGTGGTGCAGGACATACTCCGTCACGCTGCCCATAATGCGGTTATAGACCATGCCGTGCTGGAAGCCGCCCATCACCAGCAGATCCGCTTTTTCCGTATGGGCCGTATCCAGCAGTTGCTGCGCGATGGCATCCGCACCGCTCCTGTGCGGCAGATGGGCTGTTTCATACGCCACACCGGGCAGCAGATCGGCGGGCATTGTCTCGCCTTCGGCCGAGACGACCATCACCGTGTGCGCATGCGCCAGCAGCATACGGGCCGATGTAAAGGCTTTGCGGCAACTCGCGGACTCCCGCCAGGCCATCAGCACCGTGCGGCCGCACGGGCGGTCCCAGAAGGGCGGCACCAGCAGGAGCGGGCGGTTTGTCTCAAAAATGGAAGCGCGCAGGGCACGATGTTTCTGTTCACTGTCCCGCGCGTCAGGAAAGCTCATGATAATCAGTCCGGCATCGCGGCCATATCCGCTGATCATCCGTTCCACGGCAATTTCCGGGTCCAGCCAGTTGACCTCCACCGCGGAAAGCCGCCCCTCCGGAGAGCCATATTCCCGCTCCAGCCAGCGATGAAAAATGGCATGCAGCCCAACAGCCCATGTCCGCTGGTCCTGCCGCATGACAAAAATGCTGTCCTCCGTCAGCCCCATCGGGCCTCGGCCATCATACGGGGGCTCACGCGCTGCCAGAACATCAATCCGGTCCCCGCCTGTCTGCCTGATCAGCGCCGCCGCCTGAGAAAGCAGTACCACGGCCTGATCGGGCCGGTTGAGGATAACGAGGCAGCGTTCCATGCAAAAACCGTCCTTATTCTGCGCCGTCTCCGGGTTACAGCCATGCGGCAGAGGGGCTTGCCTCGCTGAGACGGTTCTGTTCCAACCCGCCATCCTCCCGCAGGTTCCCGCCTCTGGCACCGTGCGGCACGCCCCAGCGCCGGTCTCTCAGGAAGGTGAAGAAAAAACGCCCCCGGCCCCCTCGCCTTTAGGGAGAAGATAAGCGAGAGTTTACTGAGGCCTGCTCGCCAGCGCCTTGTTTTTGAAAGGATAAAACACGCCGTGCTGCTGAACGTGATTGAACGGGCCCCGAAGCGTCCTCCGACGCACCGACCCTTCCCCCGGTTGTTCTGCTGCATGGACTGTTTGGCCGGGCCCGCAATCTGGGATTTGTGCAGCGCAGGCTGGCCGCCACCCGCCGCACACTGGCGCTGGATTTACGCAACCACGGGGACAGCCCCCACGGCCCCATGAGCTTCCAGATTATGGCGGATGACGTGCGGGAGACGCTGGAGCACCACAACGCCCTGCCCGCCCTGCTGCTGGGCCATTCCATGGGCGGCAAGACCGCATGATGCTGGCCCTGCGCCACCCGGACTGTGTGCAGAGCCTGCTGGTGGTGGATATTGCCCCCGGTGAGGGCGGCTTTACCCGCATGGATGTGCCCGCGGGGCTGGAAAAGCTGGACTTCCCCCCGCATCTGGACCGCGCCGGAGCAGATGCCCTGCTGCATCCGCTGATCCCGAATGAAGCCATCCGCCAGATGATGGTACAGAACATGCGACTGGGCGACGCTCCCGGCTGGAGCATCGGCCTTGCGGACATCATGACGGCGCTGCCCACCATCATGAGCTGGCCGGACCTGCCCCCCGGCACGCAGTATGACGGCCCGACACTGTTTATCCGCGGTGAGATTTCCCCCTACATCCAGCCCAAAAACTACCCCGCCATGCGCCGCCTGTTCCCGCACTACACGCTGGAAACCATCAGCGGCGCAGGCCACTGGGTCCATGTTGACGCCCCCAAACGCTTTGCCGAACTGGCTGAGGCTTTTGCGGGGAAGTAGCGCAACATTTGAAAACTTCCCTGCCTTCCACGAGATAAGGCACCACCCTTAAAATACACCCCCACGCCTCTGCACCCATTGCCGTCTGACGGTATGGAGCAGAGCCGTGGCGATGACGGCAAATGCCAGTGCGCAAATCCAGAAAACAAGGGTGAAGCCGACATTTTCGGCAGTCATAATGTCCAGACACAGGCTGGCCGCCAGCAGAACACCGCCCGCCCACCGCACCCACGCACGGTGCAGGGACAGCATAAAAACCCCGCAAAATTGCAGAAGTGTTCCATAAGAATCAGCCACCGTCATGCGCAGCCCTCATGGCCCAGAGCGCCTGCACGCAACAGCCTGCCAGACAGATTGCCACCAGAGAAACACCCCATTGCACACTGCTCCCCCACGGCGCGCTGCACAGCGCAACCGCCAGTGCGGAAAAACAGCCAAGGCCTGTAAAAATCTGCCAGCTTTTCCGCGCGGGCATGAGCAGCGCCACCAGCAGAAGCAGAAACCAGACGGCAAACACCACCTGTATTTCCCGCTCGGCCCGGTCTGGCAGCGTGACAGGTAAAAGATGGTTCGCCAGAAAAAACGTGCTGAATGCAACAGGTGTGCCCGCCACCATGCCCGCATTCATCCGGTCAAGCGCAACCAGACGCACCGTGTTCCCGCGGCGCAGGCGGCGCCTCAGCCAGAGCCTCAGCCCGCTCCCCGTCACAACAAGCAGCAGAATACCGGAGGCAAAATACAGCCAGCGTGTTGCCAGTGGCGCAAAATGGGCCACATGCAGACCGTACAGCACGGCAAACGCGGTCACAGCGGGCCGTTTTTCCTGCGTATCAGACAGAAGTTTTCCGGTCTTGCCGTCAAAACGCAGGACGTGCGTGCCAAACGCCAGCCGGTCATTATTATCGCCGAGGATCACAATCGTCGCGGCACTGTCAGACGGATTATAAACGTACACCTGATTCATGCCTTCCGTTTTCAAACGGCGGCCCGCTTCCGCCAGAACCGAGGCAACAGGAGCCAGTGTACTTGCCGTCCCCGTAGCGGCCGGGGCGGACAGAGAGGGAGCCAGTGCACTCTCAAACGTGGCGGCATTGGGATAATGCGCCAGTGCCGCCCAGGGCATTAAAAGGCTGGCCAGTGTGACCGCCCCGGTAAAGGCAATAGCCAGATGGAATGGCAACGCCGCCACCCCCGCCAGATTATGCGCATCCAGCCAACTCCGTTGCCCCTTGCCGGGCCGGAACGTGAAAAAATCCAGAAAAATCCGCCGGTGCGCCACAATGCCCGTCAGCAAAACAAACACCAGCGCAAGGGCTGCAATGCCAGCCGTCAGCCGCCCCCACGGATACGGCAACTGCAATTCAAAATGAAAACGGTAGAAAAAATCTCCGCCCAACGTATCCCGGATCGCATCCGGGGCCCCTGTGACCGGGTCCAGCGCGCGCTGGAGAAACGCCCCGTTTTCATCCCACGCGGCCCAGCTAAACGGTGCCCGCGCCCGTGCGGGCGTGATGTACCAAGCGGACGCATGCGGCGCGTGCTGGCTGAGCCAGCCAATGGCAGCACGCGTTGCCCCGACCGGGTCCACCGGCTGCGCCCGTAATTCTGGCCGGGCCCATAAGCTGATTTCGGGACGAAACACGCTGAGCGTGCCGGACAGCGTAATGACGTAAATCAGCCATCCGGCAAAAATGCCCGCCATATCATGCACCTGTGTCATGGCGGCCCGGAAACCGGGGCGGACGCGGGAAAACCCGAGCATGGTCAGCAGTGGCCAGCCTGCCAGCCCGGCAAAAACCCCTGCCAGCACGGCATTGACGGGGGATGCGGGCAGCACCCCCGCCACAACAAAGCTCAGAAGTGCCGCAGCACCATAGGCCAGCAGAATGACTGCGGCAGATTTCACCAGGAGAAGCCTATGCTGCCCTGCGCGTTCCGCCGCTCCCCATAATAGCAGAAGGCCTGACCATAAGAGGCATATGCCAGACAGTTTGACACAAAATGTTTGTCAAACAGGTTCCGGACGCTGGCAGACGCCGTCCACCCATGCAGCGAGGGAGAGAGGTTGGACAGATCATACCGGATGGAGCCATCAAACAGCGCATAATTCGGCAGCCACACGCTGCCATATGTGGCCTCGCCCCCATAGGCTTTGGCCGTGTAGCGCATGCCGCCACCAAAGCCGAACCCTTTGAGGGACCCGGACGGCACGGTGTAGAACGCAAACAGGGACGCATTGCCCTTGCCGGACTGGATCAACGGTTTTCCGGTGGAATCATCACGCACTTTCTGCACACTGACGGCTGCGGTCACCATCAGACCTTTGTAAACATCCGCATGCGCCTCAAACTCAAACCCGTCAGAATGAACTTTCCCGCTCTGCACACTGTACGACAGGCTACCGACAGAAACCAGAACATTGGTCTGCTCAATATGGAAACCAGCCGCCGTCAGCAGCACCGGCGTACCGGGGATCTGATATTTCAGGCCACCTTCAAGCTGTTTGCCAAGAGAAGGGCTGGCCTGCCGCATGGTCTTCCCGCCATCATTTGACACAAGACCAGACTGGGGCTGGAAAGATGTGGAATAGCTGATATAGGGCGCAAGGCCGAAATCAAAGTGATACAGGCCAGACGCGCGCCATGTAATCTGGCTGGAGCGCTGCCGTGTATCAGACCCGCTAAACCGCTCGATCTGGCGGGACCGGTACCAGTCATTCCGCAGGCTGCCGTTCAGCACCAGACCGCCCCAGTGGATTTCATCCTGCCCGTACGCACCCACCTGATGTGAATCCGCCTTATAACGCGCAGCCGCCACCTGATCAGGGAAGGTCATGTGATAGTTGGGGTGGAGCACGTTCAGGTCCGGTGCGTCACCCTGCGTATACAGTTCACCCGCCTGCTGCCACATATAGTCATAACCAAACATCAGCACATGCCGCAGCGGGCCGGTGTTCACACGGCCTTTAAACTGGCTGTCAAACGCCAGATTATGCACATGCTCGTTGGTGCCATAGGCATAGCGCGGCACGGTGTCCGGGCTGCTGTAATAGCCCGCATCATACGTGCTTCTCTGCTCTACCTTGATATCATCATAACGGCCGCGGGAGTTAAAGCTCCAGTCGTCATTAAAGCGATGGCTAAAGATGTAGGTAAAAGCACCATGTTTGCGGTTAAATTTTTCAACGGCGACATCGCCGTCATAAAAGTTACGGGGCAGATAACCAAAGGATGCCGGTTTCAAGGAGCCTTCCAGCGGAACACCGCCATAAGTGCCGCTTTCCGGGTCATACTGGTAATTACCGAGAATGGTCAGTGTCGTCGGGCCATCGCCCCCAAAGCTGAAAGAGGGGCTGATGGAGAACCGGCGGCTGCCGGTTTTGGAGAGCTGCGTGTGCTGTCCGTTCACGGTGCCATACACACGGTAACGCACTGAACCGTTATCAGACGCAAAGCCGCCAACATCCGCATCCACACGGTAGAGATCAAACATGCCGCCCGTCGTCGTGACATCGCCGTAAGACCGTTGCGCCGTAGGCAGCTTGCTGGACAGGGCGGCCAACCCGCCGGGGCTGGACTGCCCATACAGTGCGGATGCCGGGCCTTTCAGCAACTCCACCCGCTCCAGCCGGAACGTGTCAGTCTGCCCCACCGCATAGCCCGTTGGGCTGTCCTGCATCTTCAGACCATCGAGGAACGTGGGAACACTGAAGCCACGGAGCAGAAACTGGTCATACCGCGTGCCAATCCCGCCCCGCAGATCTGGCGTGATGCCTGCCGCATAACGCACCGCCTGATTGAGGCTCAGCACGCCGCGCACATTCATCTCATTCCGGGTGATAACGGAGACAGACTGCGCCGTTTCAATCAGCGGCGTATCGCTTTTGGTCGCGGAGGATGCCGTTGTGGCAAGCCTGCGCCCCTGCACGTTAATGGCTTCCGCCGCAGCAGCGCGGTCTGCGGTTTTTGCTCCCGTTTTTCCGCCAGCTTTCCGGGCAGAGGTTTGAGGAGACTGCTGGGCAGGCCGTTTAATAACAGAGGATTTTCTGGAAGGATCCTTTGCCTCAGGTTCAGCAGCAAGAAGAGGCTGGGTGGCGCAGGTCACCCCCAGCACGACAAAAAGGCAGGCAGTACGAGACACGGCTTTCTTTCTCCCACGAAGTCCCTGCCGCTTACATGAAGATGCGAATTAGTTGCAATATACAATTTGGCAATGCTCCGGTAATTCCGTTGCCGTGTGGACAGGAGACAACAGACACAAAGCCAGCAGGACTGAGTAAAAATTGCCTTCCGATTGATCCGCTACCGCACATCAGATAGCCTCACCCCTCATGATGCCTTTTCTTCCTGCGCTCTGTTTTTTCGATGACATTTTTTTAAAGGCTTTAAGATGCAGTGCTGCGGAACGTTTTTCTGGCTGCGTTTCCGGTATTTTCTCTACGCCTGCCGTCTGCTGATTTTCAGACGATGGCAGTGGCTACTGGTTTTAAGCCTGCTTCTGCCAGGACATGCCTTACTCACTCTGGCAAGCATCCCCGGTCGCTTTTTAAACCTCATTGTCGCCGAAAATATCGGACTAACCGACCGCATGGGGATACTCCTATCCGCACTCATGGTGGCCTGTTTGTGGGTTATCCCTCAGACAAAAGCACTCCGGGGCTATGACAACCGGAGTTTTTTCTCGACAGAACCTTTGTCAAAAACCCTTCTCACCACCATAACAGCGGGCCTGATCTTGTTCAGTGACTCGCTCTTTATGATTTTGGCCCTTGGCAATCCGGATATTTATCGCTTTGACACACCAAATCTGATTGTACTCAAGATTTTTGTCTTCGTGCTGGAAGCCTTAAATTTTGTTATCATTCAACTCGGAGTTGTAGAACGTCATGCAACACTCATAATAGCGCCCGTCATTGCGATTGTACCTTTTGCTCTTGCCTTACAGAAAATAAGTCCTTTTCCCCGATGGGGTCTTCTTTTTATAAGCTTAGCAATTGTGCTGAGTTCTCTAATCTCTCTCAGCAGGCCCATCACACAGCATAATAAAAACAAGAACGACGCGCGTGCACCAGTTCACCGTAACAACAGTTTTATGCGTAACGCTCCGCCGTATTTACGCATACAAATAAAGGCCTTAACCGAGCATGTCTTTCTGTTACCGTTTATCACCTTAGTATCATCATCTATACTCTTTGCCACAACCGAGTTGCTAAAACTTTTCAATTATGATGACAGGACAAGCCTTACCCTTGCCACAGGGTTATCCGTCGTCGCCATGACCATCGGCTGCTTATACAGACCACTGAAAAAATCGCATGACCATGCGAGAACATTCCTCCTCACAGTGCCTGTAAAGAAAAGTTACTGGTTATTCCATGATATAATTTTTGTGAATTTTTTAGGAATCTCTATTTTTCTTGCTTTTATCATACCAGTTTCAAGACATCATCATTTCGGGTTTTTAAGTTTCTTTGCATTTTTTCTATTTTTTATTTCTCTTATTTCCACATTACGGATTACGACTATGGTAAGTCAGCGCCACAGCGTCCTCATGGCCGTTTGCATCTGTCTTATCTGGACCGCTCTCATCACATCGTTCTTACCCGCAGGAGGTGGCACATGATTTTGCGGGCTGAAAATATCTGCGTTTCTTTAGGAAAGCAGATGATATTTAATAGATTTTCCATCTCTCTCGATAAGGGAATTTATGCTCTCCACGGAGCAAATGGGGTCGGTAAATCCACATTGCTCCGCGCACTGACGGGCGCGCAGCCAGTCTCATCTGGCGAGATCTGGATTGATGGCAAACATCTCATACGGGACCGTCTTCCGGCACTTAAGCGCCTGTCTTATGTTCCGGATGTCAACGAAGTTTATCCCTTCATGACGGGGCAGGATCTTCTGGATTTTGTAACCAGCGTCCGCAAAGCTGAAAATAGCCAGCAAGTTATCCTCATGATTGAACATTTCGGTCTGCGCCCGTTCCTGTCGACCCGTTTTGACACAATGTCCTTCGGTACAGCCAAGAAGTTTTTAATTTGCACGGCTTTTATAAACTCGCCAAGCTTTCTTGTGATGGATGAACCCAGTAATGGTCTGGATCGTGTCTCTCTTACGTATCTTTCAGAAACACTCAAAACATGGGCGCACGACAAACTTATTTTAGTGGCAACCCATGATGAAGAGTTTATCTCCGCCACGGGCGCAACCATTCTGGAACTCAAAGAAGGACATCAGAAATCTGACAAAACACTCATAGTTCATCAGCAGACTATCGCTCCCTGAAACACTGCGGGAAACTGCGCAGGAAAAACCTTCTTCCCGCACACTTTCAGGCCTTTACAACCCCAGCCCCTCGACCGTTTTTCCGGCCAGATCCAGCGCTACGGCTTCCGCAATCCGGATACCGTCAATCCCTGCGGACAGAATACCGCCTGCATAGCCAGCGCCTTCCCCTGCCGGATACAGGCCGGGCGTGCTGAGAGACTGACCATCCACCCCACGGGGAATCCGCAACGGGGAGGAGGTACGCGTTTCAACCCCGGTCATTACCGCATCTTCCATCGCAAAGCCTTTCAGCTTGCGGTCAAACAACGGCAGGGCTTCACGCAGGGCCGCCACAGCAAAGTCCGGCAGGCAGGTGGACAGGTCCGCTGGCGTCACGCCCGGTTTGTAGGACGGCACCACTGCCCCCAGCGTGGTAGACGGGCGACCGGCCAGAAAATCCCCCACCCGCTGGGCCGGAGCCTTGTAGGAGCGGCCCCCGGCCTCAAACGCCTTGCGCTCCCAGTGGCGCTGGAAGGCCATACCTGCCAGCGGATCATCCGGGTAATCCTCGCCGGGGCGCAGGTCCACCACCATGCCGGAATTGGCGTTGCGCTCCGCGCGGGAATACTGGCTCATGCCGTTCGTCACCACCTGTCCTTCTTCGGACGTCGCGGCCACCACAGTCCCACCGGGGCACATGCAGAAGGAATAGACGCCGCGCCCGTTGCTGGCATGGTGCACCAGCCGGTATTCCGCAGCCCCCAGCAGCGGGTTTCCGGCACTCGGGCCAAACTGGGCCGTATCAATCACGGATTGCGGGTGTTCAATGCGGACCCCAATTGAGAACGGCTTGGCCTGCATCTGCACACCCGCCTGCTGCAACATGGCAAACGTGTCCCGCGCACTGTGGCCCACGGCCATCACCACATGGTCTGTGGCAATCACCTCCCCCTCAGCCGTGCGCACCCCTTTTACGCGCTGCGTGCCTTCTTCCAGCACCAGCCCGTCCACGCGGGTGCCAAAACGATACTCGCCCCCGGCGGCCTCAATTTCCGCGCGGATATGCTCCACCATGGAGACCAGCCGGAAGGTGCCGATATGCGGATGCGCCAGATACAGAATTTCCTCCGGCGCCCCGGCCTTTACAAATTCTTCCAGCACGCGGCGGCCCAGAAAACGCGGGTCCCGCACCTGACTGTACAGCTTGCCGTCCGAGAACGTCCCGGCCCCGCCCTCACCAAACTGCACGTTGCTCTCAGGCGTCAGCACCCCTTTGCGCCACAGCGCAAACGTATCCACCGTGCGCTCCCGCACCACCTTGCCGCGTTCCAGAACAATCGGGCGCAAACCCATCTGCGCCAGCGTCAGCGCCGCCATAAAACCACACGGCCCGGCCCCGATCACAACAGGGCGCAGATACCCCGCTTACCGGCCAGTGCTGCGCCATCCGCCACCGGCGGGGTCCAGCGCATATCGGGTGCAATGGTAACATGCGGGTCTTTTGGGTGCGCCGCCCGGTAGCGCGCCAGCACGGCGGCTTCCTCCTTCACGGCGCAATCCACCGTATAGACCAGAATAATCGCGCTGCGCCGCCGCGCATCATGCCCACGCCGGAACACGGTAAAATGCTCCAGCGCATCCGGCGCGATATCAAGGCGCGCCCGGATGGCCTCTTTCAGAGCCTCGGGGGGATGGTCCAGCGGAAGCCGCAGTTCGGTCAGTCTGAGCATGGCGCGACCTTTATCACATGTGTATAGACAATTCAGGGGCTTTCCCTATGCCGGACAGCGTCCGGACGCAACGGGCACGCCCCCGCCAACCCGCAAGGACATGCCATGTCTCAGCCACCGCCCGCGTCCTCCGGCCCGCATACGGACCCGTCCTCCAGCACAGCGCAGGACCATCCACCTGCGCCGGATTCCGTGCACGGTCTGTCCTGTGGCCCCGCAGCCTGTCACTCCCCCGCGCACGATCAGCCAGCCAGCCCGACAGGCGGAGAAAACCCCGGCGCGCCCACCTCCTGCGGGCATAACCATGATCACCATGACGACCATGATCATGATGCCCACGGCGCCACGGACCCCGCGCATGATGGCGGCCAGCATGAGCATGAGCATGAGCATGAGCATGACGATGATCACACTCATGATCATCACGGGCATGATCACGATGGACATGATCATGACGGGCACGACCATCACCACGGGTTTGGACACCATCATGTCCATACGCCCGCCTCATTCGGCGTGGCCTTTGCCATCGGGATTGTGCTGAACACTGTCTATCTGGGGGCGGAGGCCCTATGGGGCGTCATGTCCCACTCGCTGGCCCTGCTGGCGGATGCTGGCCATAACCTCTCTGACGTTCTGGCACTGGCTGCGGCATGGCTGGCGCAGCATCTGTCCGCAAAATCGCCCTCCGCGCGCTTTACCTATGGGCTGCGGCGCTCCTCCATTCTGGCGGCCCTCGCCAATGCGGTCATTCTCATGCTGGTGACGGGCGGCGTGGCGTGGGAATCCATCCAGCGCCTGTTCCACCCCGCCTCGGTGGCAGGCTGGACCATGATGAGTGTCGCCGCCATCGGGATTCTGGTGAATGGCGGCACAGCCCTGCTGTTTGCCTCCGGGCAGAAGGACGACATTAATATTCGCGGGGCGTTCCTGCACATGGCCTCGGACGCGCTGACCTCTCTGGCCGTAGTGATTGCAGGCGGCCTGGTCCTGCTGACCGGCCTGACATGGATCGACCCCGCCATCAGCCTCGCCATTTCCGTGGTGGTGGTGTTGGCCACATGGTCCCTGCTGCGCGATTCACTGGATATGGCGCTGGATGGCGTGCCCCGCTCCGTGGACCGGGACAGCGTGGAGGACTTCCTGCGCGCCCAGCCCGGTGTGGCGGACCTGCATGACCTGCACATCTGGCCCATGAGCACGACGGAAACCGCCCTCACGGTGCATCTGGTCCGCGCGGCCAGCCTGCCTGCGGGGCAGACGGAAACGCTACTGCTACAAAGCACCATTGCCACCCTGCGCACCCGCTTTGGCATTGTGCACCCCACGGTGCAGATTGAAAGCGCGGACTATCACCCGCCCTGCCACCTGACAGACCCGCATACAGTCTGAAACTCCGCTGATTTTTGTCCCCCTCGTTTTCTTCACGATCTGGTATCACTCGTCCTATGCACTTGCCCCTCCCCGAAAATAACAAGAGCATTGCCCTGTGCAGCCTGGCCGTCAGTGTAGTGGCGCTGGGGCTGAAATATGCGGCCTATGCCCTCAGCGGCAGCGTGGCGCTCTATTCAGATGCGGTGGAAACCATCATCAACGTGGTGTCCGCCATCGGCGGATTATGGGCGCTCAGTGTCGCCGCGCGCCCGGCAGACCACAACCACACCTACGGACATTACAAGGCGGAATATCTCTCCGCTGTGGCGGAAGGCTCACTGGTGCTGGTCACCGCGTTTGTGATCGGGCAGGAAGCGGTGGAAGGCCTGCTGCACCCGCACCCGGTCAGCGCCTCGTATCTCGGCATCCTGCTCAATGCGGCGGCGACAGTCGTTAATCTGATCTGGGGGCTGACACTGGTGCATGCCGGGCGCGCCCGCCGGTCTCCCGCTCTGCAGGCCGGGGGGCAGCATGTGCTGTCCGATGTCTGGACCGGCGTGGGGCTGGTGGCCGGGCTGCTGCTGATCCCGCTGACAGGCTGGATGTGGCTGGACGCAGCCCTCGCGGGGCTGATTGCGCTCAACGTCCTGCGCGTGGGCTGGGAGATGATGCGGGAATCCATCGCGGGCCTGATGGATGGAGCCCCGGCCCCGGAAACACTGGATGATATCCGCGATATTATCGCCACCAACGGCCGCGGCGCGATTGAGGCGCATGATATCCGCACCCGCATTGTCGGGGCTGTTACGTTTCTGGAATTCCATCTGGTTGTGCCCGGCAGCATGACGGTGGAAGAAGCTCACGAGATCTGTGACCGGATTGAAGCAGGCCTGCGCAGCAAAATGGGCGATACACTGGTGCATATTCATGTCGAGCCGGACAACATGGCCAAGCATGAAGGCATTGTGTTCTGGCCGCGCCCTGCTACCGAGTCTGCGTCGCGCTAAATCAGCCGCTTTTCTGCGGCGGGGTGGTTGCGGTTTTCAGTCTTACGACAGGGTTTTTACGCGGCATTCCCGCCCAGTCTCCCGCCTGACGCATATGACTCTGCCCCGACATGCGTTTTATTAATACAGCGCATGTATAAAACCAGACAACGCTTTCCTCACACCCAAGGCGTGTTAGAAGACCCCTACTCTTCTCAGCCGATCAGGATTGTCCATGTCTGCCAGCGTGCCCGTCACGTCCGCCCAGCTCCGCCATTTACGGGAACAGGCAAAAGCCGGCACGGTAAACTGGCGACGCAAGCTCATCTACTGGTCCGGCGCGGTGATGGTCGGCGTGGTGGCGGTTGCTTTTGCGTTTCTGGCCGATAAGGCCGCGGGGCTGCGCAGCCAGATCATCGCGTTCAGCCCCTGGCTGATGCTGGTTGTCACCCCCGGGGGGCTGGCTCTGTCCACATGGCTGACGCGTACATGGTTCCGGGGGGCACAGGGCAGCGGTATTCCGCAGGCCATTGCCTGCATGCACCTGAATGACTTCCGCATTGTAGACAAAGTGCTGGCTCTGAAAATTGCGCTGGCCAAAATCTTCCTCACCTGTCTGGGCCTGCTCTCCGGCGGCTCCATCGGGCGTGAGGGGCCGACGGTGCAGGTCGGGGCCTCCATCATGCACACGGTCGGGCGGTTTATGGGCGTGCATGACCCCATCAAGCAACGCGCTCTGATCAAAGCAGGCGGGGCCGCCGGTGTGGCCGCGGCATTCAACACGCCTCTGGCAGGCATTGTGTTTGGCATTGAAGAACTGGCCCATTCCTATGAGCAGCGCACCAGCGGCACCATGCTGACCTGTGTGGTGATTGCCGGTGTAACCGCCATTGCCATGGTGGGGAACTATACCTATTTCGGCCATACCAGTTCCGTCGTGCCGGTTGGGGCAAGCTGGCTGGCGGTGCTGACCTGCGGCATTCTGGGCGGGCTGAGCGGTGGCTCCTTTTCCGCCTTGCTGATCCGCATCTCACGCGGCATCCCCGGCCGGATGGGCAAGTTCATCGCCCAGCATCCCATTCTGTTCTCGGCCCTGTGCGGTCTGGTTCTGGCCATTATCGGCCTGCTCTCTGGCGGCATGAGCTACGGCACGGGCTATGTACAGGCGCGCGATATCATCATGGGCTCCGGGGATTATCCGGCCTCCTATTTCGTACTGAAATTTCTGGCGACCATCGTTTCCTACTGCTCCGGGATTCCGGGCGGGCTGTTTGCGCCCTCCCTGTCCGTAGGGGCTGGCATGGGCGGCTGGGTTGCACAATATCTGCCGCACACCTCACCCGGCGCGGTCGTGCTGCTGGGCACGGTGGCGTATTTCGCCGCCGTGACACAGGCGCCGCTGACAGCCACCGTCATTGTCATGGAAATGTGTGACAACCAGCAGATCACCCTTGCTCTGCTGGCCAGCGCCTTTCTGGCATTTGGTGTCTCACGCGCTGTGCAGCCATGCGCTCTATGGCGCACTGGCCGTCCGCTTCCTGCGCTCCGCAGACCCGCGCCCCAACAGTTCCACGCCGCCCAACCCGGCAACGGACACGATGGGGCGCAACCAGTAATAAATTGCCCCGGTCCTTGCTATCTCCACAAAACCTGGGGCAATTCATCTTCGAGCGTCTTCATATTTGTCCAAACTGAAGAACAATGCGGGGATTTATAACTGATTAGGTAAAAGAAAGCCCCGCGTCTGAGAAGAGCGCGGGGCCTGCCTGTCTCATATCAGTTCAAAGACGGCCTGGCGATCAGGCTCTCTTTGTGGACCGGATGTCGGTGACATCGGTGCAGAGATAAGGACCAGCTGCCTTGATCTGGACGGCTAGCAGGGCTGCGCTGTTAGGATGACGCTCACCGAGCGGCAGCAGGGCATCACCAGACGTCCAGCGGGTGTCTTCGCATTCCAGCGTGTTCCAGCCCTCCAGCTCTTTTTCGATCAGGTGAGCTGTGACAGAGTATTTCCGTTTTGCCTCGACCATCGTGATCTCGCCGACCGCGACACCAAAATGGCGGCGATCATCGACGAACGGTCCGATGACGTCGCTGGGGCGGCTGGCATTGGAAACCATCCTTACAGTCTTCACGTCGGTCGGGATCATGAACATGACACGACCATTGTGCTGACGGGCTTGACGGATCACGGCTCCCGTCTCAGTGACAAGGTGGAGGTTGACCTCATCGGTCAGTTCGACCGCAGGCTCCTTCTGCGTGAGACCCGCGGCCTGCGCCCGGGCTTCAGCCTGTCTGAACAGGGGTTCCACGAACTCACGGTTGACACCCAGAGGTGCTGCCGCATCGTCCCAGCTCAGGTTGCGAGACGGCGTAAAGGCCACGACATTGCCTTCCTGACGGAAGGTATGGCGGTTGCCGGTATCAAGATAGCTCTCCGTCAGCATGCCATCTGCGGTGATAACCGAATGCTGCTCGGTTTCGATATGGTAGTAATCGTAGGACGTGATGGACTTGTCGTAGAAGATCGACCGACCGTTGACGAGCATGCGGGCCGGAACAAACTTGCCATCAAAGAACAGGCCGTGTTCTGCCGTGATCAGCATGTCCTTATAGGGGACGCCGTCAGCAATCGCATCTTTCAGAACGCGGATAGGGTAGCCAGACATATCATCGGAAACACCCTGACGGACATTGACGTGTGTCTTACCCGTCCAGACAACTGGCCGGACACTATTCTGACCACTCTTCCAGTCAAATGTCATGACTTCGTCGCCGAGCTTGATGTCTTCCACCGCCACATCACCCTTAGGCGTGCTGATCATGCTACCGGCAAGGAAACAGGCACCAATGTAAGTATTGCCGTTACTGTAAGTAATTTCCAGAGGATTGTTATCCCCATTCACATTGTAATTGCCATTATTCAAGGCGACCCCGGTAGCAGGGCTCACTGCATATTCTGCGATTTGCTGGTTATTTGCGCCATAAAGCCTGATAATTTTTTCAGAGGAGCTCGTCCCAAACAGTCCGCCATTCTCTATACTATAATGGTCCACTGGCTGTGTGGTATTCTGAAGTTCAATTGTATCCTTTGTTGGATCATAATTTTGGAAAGTTGTTGCCGCCAAAGACCCGGAAGAAAGGAGGCTGATAGCCGTTCCACCACCATTGATAATGATTGTTCCGCCGCCAGTCCCGAAGCTAACAGTCGAACCTTCCAGGACACTGGCAAGAGCAGCTCCTGTATTTAATGTACCACCATATTCGATATTAACAGTTGAACCATTCAGTGCTCCCACAAGGGCGCTGCCACCTGTTCCTGTTAATGTGGCATGACCACCAACAACATTAATCGTTGAACCCGTGAGAAGATTGGCAAGACCGGAAATAGAGCTTGTTCCACCGATATAATAGGTAGAAGTTTCTGCTGCCCCAGCACCAATCGTAAAATTGCCGGTTGCACCAGGGGTGCTTACAAAAGTCTGAGCACTCAGTGCACTTATCAGAACCGTAAAGTCACCTGACCCAGGCGTAAGAACGTATCCGGTGCCAAGAAGCTGCAAAAGTACAAGATCAATGCCTGGATTTATATTATCTTGGTCTAATATTGTACTCCCGCTGGAATCCGTTATGGTTACATTCCAAACATTATTGACAAGTGGCGCATACGGTTGAGTAACTGTCCACGTTGTCTCAACATTTCCGGCGGAATCATACGTATAATACGTTGCCATCTCTTAACCTTTCATTAATGAATAACTTCTTTGAACCGAATCTGTTATTTAAAATGAAACCCTTAAATACTGATTAAAATGCCGAAAAAATTTACGCATAAAAAAAGCCCGGCATTTATGCCGGGCCTTTCCTGTTTTTCTTAAAAAACTGCGGAAAAATCAGATTCCTGAAACGCGGGACGCCTCTTCAGTTTCCTGCTCAACGTAAGGACCACCTGCCAGAATTTGCAGGCTCAGTATCCCAAAACTCTCCGGCGCGCGCGCTGGCAGCGGGAGCAGGGCATCGCCCATGGTCCAGCGGCCTGCCCCACCCTCCAGTTCGGCCCAACCACTCAGAAACGCTTCAGTCTTATGGGCCGTCACCGGCACTACAGTTCCGCCAAGCTGGAACGCAGCCTCGCCCACGCAGACACCGAGGGAACGACGGTCATCCACAAAAGGTCCGTGCACATCACACGGGCGGCTGGTGCGGGAGAGCAGCCGCACCACCTGCACAGATCCCGGCACCATAAACAGAGCCTGCCCGCGTACTGTACGCATGCAGCGCAGCAGGCGCCCATCTTCCGTCACCAGATGCAGGCCGGATTCCGTCGTCAGGGTAGGAGCCGGAGCTGCTTCCGGCACCCCCATGGCTTCGGCGCGGGCCAGAAGTTCGCGGAAAACCGGTTCCACTCCCTGCCGTTCCACCATGAGCGGAGCGGCGCCATCTTCAGCCCAGCTCCGCGCCTGAGAACCACTGATCCGCGAGACCGTTCCATACGGGCGGAAGCTGCCACGGTTGCCCGTATCCAGATAGCTTTCCGTCTGCACATTGTTGGCCGTGATCACGGAATGCTGCGCGGTCTCGATATGATAATAGGTATATGTAGTCACGCTGCGGTCAAACAGGATGGTACGGCCATTTACCAGCATGCGGGCCGGAATAAAATGCCCTTCAAAATACAGGCAATGTTCCGGCGTGACCAGCAGATCACGGTTCGGCACACCAGAACTGATCGCGTTTTTCATAACGCGCACGGGATAACCGGCCTCATCATCGGGCATACCAGCGCGCACGTGCGCCAGCGCCTTGCCCGTCCAGACAATCGGACGTTCAACCGGCTGGCCGTTTTCAAAAACCAGAACCGTCTCGCCAATTGTTAACGATTCAACCGCCCGTTCACCCTGCGGAGTGCGGATCATAGACCCGGCAAGAAAGCAGGCACCAATATAGGTATTGCCATTGCTATATGTAATTTCAAGCGGATTAACGCTCTGATCCTGACTGCCGATACTCGTATAAACGCCGTCAGGCAGGGTTACGCCGCTTGCCGTGTTAACAGCATAGCTCGCAACAACATCTGTCCCGTTCGTTCCATACAGAGTAATTGTTTTTCCTGAACCAGATGTCGAAATCTGATAACTTCCAATCGGCTGAACCGTGTTCTGTAGCTCGATTGTATCAACAGACGGATCATAATTATTAAACGTCACCCCCTGCACACCTGTCGTGGCAAGAAGGTTGA
This sequence comes from Acetobacter persici JCM 25330, assembly GCF_000613905.1. Classification (GTDB taxonomy): domain Bacteria; phylum Pseudomonadota; class Alphaproteobacteria; order Acetobacterales; family Acetobacteraceae; genus Acetobacter; species Acetobacter persici. The sequence continues at coordinate 6,515 of NZ_BAJW01000033.1, read as the reverse complement.
GCACCTGATTATCCGCATTCAGGATTAGTGTACCGCCACCGTCCTGAAAATTAACGGTCGAGCCGCTCAGAATATTGATCAGCCCGACGGAGCCGGAATAAGTCCCGCCATAACCAATATTGATTGTCGATCCAGAAAGGAGTCCTGCAACAAGACTTCCGGAGAAGGTTGCCGTACCTCCGTAAATATTGAGCGTATTTCCGGAAAGCGCATTAACAGCAATATTAATATCTGTATTGCCACCAATGTAGTACGTATTACCACTGACCGCATTGGCAACAATGTTAATACCGCCCGTACTGCCCGGCATAGTCACATAGGTCGCGCCGACAAGACCAAGAAGAGTCGTAATACTGTCACTTCCAGTAACGACATTTCCCGTTGGCGCAACAGAAAGACCGATAATTTGGATACCCGCAGTCAGGCCAGAAAGAGTTTTAATGGTCGTTCCGTCACTTCCTGCAATTGTGACATCATAGACAACCGTTCCGAGAAGGGGGGGCGCCCCAATGTTGGTGGAGGATGCTGTATAAACAAGGCCTGAGGCCGTTGTTCCAGTGTATTGAGCCATAACGTGACCTCCTGTTAATCTTATCCAGACAAGCCACAAACGTGCCTTATTTAATACATGAATAAGGCCATACATTCCCTCTCTGAAAAACTCAGAAAAAATAAGGAATATTTTGTTCCATTTTTTTTACAACACATAGAAGCCTCTTAAGGCTTATTAATTTTTATCCACCAGACTCACTCTTCTGTGAACAGCGTCTTTTTCCATTAGAATCAAAGATCTAAAAAATTACATATTGGATATCTATATATAAAATAAGAATATATTGGAAAATATGAGAAGGCCACGCAGCCCGACGAATCCTTTTTTTTAGATTTCACCCGAAAAAAGTCGTTCTTTTTTTTGTCTAAAAAACGACAATAAAAAAGCATTATATACTGTTTGTTAATTATTACGCGCGCATGTTTCTTCTCTCCGTCTGTCAGACGTCTCCGGTCCGCCTTTTGCAGTGGTTCTCCAAAACAACTCAGCCCGCTCTCTGGCCCTCCGCGCTCCGGGCCCCTATATGAAGAGGCACGACTGTAAATCTTAACGGAGGCCTTCCTTCATGTCCGATGCGTCCCCCACGTCCGATCCTGCGGATACACTGGTTCCCGTCACGGTTCTGACGGGCTTTCTGGGTGCGGGCAAAACCACGCTGCTCAACCATATTCTGACGGCAGAACATGGCCGCAAATATGCTGTCGTCATTAACGAGTTCGGTGAACTTGGTGTGGATAATGACCTCGTGGTCGATGCCGATGAAGAAGTGTTCGAAATGAACAACGGCTGCATCTGCTGCACCGTGCGCGGTGATCTGATCCGTATTCTGGGCAGCCTGATGAAGCGCCGGAACAAGTTTGACGGCATTATTATTGAAACCACCGGTCTGGCTGACCCCGCACCGGTTGCTCAGACCTTTTTTGCGGATGAGGACGTACGCGCCAAAACCCGGCTGGATGCCGTGATTACCGTGGTGGATGCGCTGAATTTCCTGCAAACGCTGAAGGAAAGCCCGGAAGCCCACCAGCAGATCGCCTTTGCGGATGTGATCATCCTCAACAAAACCGATCTGGTGGATGAGGCTCAGCTTAAAGCGGTGGAAGACGCCATCCGCAAGCTGAACGCCTTTGCGCCCATTCATAAAGCGCAGAAAGGCAACGTGAAGCTGACGGATGTGATGGATGTTGGCGGGTTCGACCTCCAGCGTACCCTGTCCGCCGTGCCGGATTTTCTGGAAAACACCCACCATCATCACGAGGAAGATGTGAACAGCATTTCCCTCACCCTCAAAACTCCGCTGGATGCAGGTCGCTTTCAGATGTGGATCAGCGCGCTGTTGCAGGAAAAAGGCACCGATATCCTGCGCACCAAAGGCATTCTGAATTTTGAAGGCCAGCCAGACCGCTTTGCGTTTCAGGCCGTGCATATGATGGCAGACGGCAATTCCATCGGCCCGTGGAAAGAGGGCGAAGTCAAAGAATCCCGCCTTGTCTTTATTGGTCGTAACCTCAACCGGCCCCAGCTTCGGCGCGGGTTTGAAAGCTGCGCTGTGTCATGAGCACCTCCAGCACCCTGCGCGGCCTGATTGAAAAGCGCGGCGCATCCCGCACTGTGGACGGCCATATCACCGCCTGCACGGCCTCACGCGATAACATGCGCTTTGCCTTCACCACAGCGGAAGGCGATGTGATTATCGCCCACCGTGCTGACTTGCGGGAACCGGCAAGCTGGGCAACCTATGCCGTGCATGATGGCGCGGCCCTCGCCCTTGCTCCGGATACAGACCCTTCCGGCTTCCTGACCGGCGGGGATGATGGCCGCCTGTGCCGTCTGGACATGCACGGAGAAGTGGAAGAACTCGGCAAGACCCGCCGCTGGGTTGAGCATATCGCCACGCATGTTGACGCCAAGACAGCCTACATCGCCAGCGCGGCAGGCAAGCAGGTTGAGCTGCGGGACGGCCGGGGCGAGGCCGTGCTGAAAACGCTGGAGCATCCCTCCTCCGTCACCGGCATTGTGTTTGACGCCAAGGGCAAGCGGATAGCGGCATCCCACTACAACGGAGCCTCCGTGTGGTATACGCAGCCCAAAAGTGAGAGCGTGCGCCCGCTTGAATGGAAAGGCAGCCATACCGGCATTGCAATCCACCCGGCGGGCGAAGCCTGATCACCTCCATGCAGGATAATGACCTGCATGGCTGGCGGCTGTCTGACGGGCACAATATCCGCATGAGCGGCTACCCCACCAAAGTAAAGTCCATGTCCTTCTCCCGCACGGGAAAGTGGCTGGCCACCAGCGGTGCGGATGTTGTGGTGCTCTGGCCGTTTTTTGGAGGCGGCCCCATGGGCAAACCGCCGACGGAACTGCCCGGTATGGGCGGCGCGCTCTGCACCCGCGTGGCCTATAACCCGGAGCAGGACATTCTGGCGGCTGGCTTTGCGGACGGGTCTGTTATTATGATCGAACCGGAATCGCAACGGGTTCTTCCGGTCTGTCTGAACGGCACCAGCGCCATCAGCGCGCTGGCCTATAGTCCGGACGGATGCCTGCTGGGATTTGGGACAGAAGACGGGCTGATTGGCCTTGTGGATCTTTCCGCAGGCTGAGCAGGCCAGCCCGCCTGCATAAAGACATTTGCGTGACCTCAAGAGCCGGTGTGTTGCGCAGATCTGTTCCGCCGCTGATACTGGCCTCTGAGAGTGGCTTGTGGCACGGGCGGAACACGAAAGGATAATGACGTTATGAGTGATCGGTTTCGTCTGGTTATTGTAGGGGGCGGCATTGCCGGCCTGGCACTCGCCACACGGTTGGGACACAGCATGGGCCGCGCAGGCAAGCTGGATATCACCCTGGTGGATAAAGGGTTCAGCCATGTCTGGAAGCCTATGCTCCACTGCTTTGCCGCCGGGACTGCCCGTAACGAGAATGACCGCATTACCTTTGTCTCTCACGCAGCCGGGCACGGCTTCCGCTTCTGCTATGGCGAAATTTCCAGTCTAGACCGCACGGCCCGCCGCATCACCCTCGCCCCGCTGACCGAGCAGGATGATGAGGAAATCATTCTGGAAGAGCGGCATCTGGATTATGACGCACTGATTTTCGCCATTGGCAGCCGCGCGAATGATTTCGGCACACCGGGCGTTAAAGAACACTGCATTTTTCTGGATAATGTGGTGGAGGCAAACAATTTTAATGAACGCTTCCGCCATGCCATTCTGCAGGCCTACGGGCGCGGCACGCCGCTGGATATTGCCATTGTCGGCGGGGGTGCCACGGGCGTGCAGCTTGCTGCGGAACTGCACAAGGCACTGGATATCGGCTCGCTCTACAACTTTACGCCCACAACGCCGGACATGCGCATCACCCTGCTGGAAGCCGGGCCTCGCATCCTGCCGTCCTTCCCCGAAAAGGTTTCCGAGGAAGCCCGGCAGCAGCTTGAATCCCTGAAAATTTCCGTCCGCACCGGGGCGATGGTCAGCGGGGTGGATGAAAAAGGCTTTATCCTGAAAGACGGCTCCCGCGTGGATGCACAGTTCCGCGTCTGGGCGGCCGGGGTCAAAGCCCCGGATGTCACGCAGGAAATGGACGGTCTGGAATGTGCCCGTGGCGGCCAGCTTGTGGTGAAACCCAACCTGCAAACCACACTGGACGAGCGGATTTTTGCGGTTGGCGACTGTTCTTTCATCACAGAAAGCCCGCTCCCGCCCACGGCACAGGTTGCCCGGCAGGAAGCCCACCATCTGGCAAAATATCTGCCGCAATGGATTGTCAGCCAGACGCCGGTGCCGCCCTTCAAGTTCAACAACAAGGGCGCGATTGTCGCTCTGGGCAATTACAACGGCTGGGGCGCCTTCGCGGATGGCAAGACCTTTGGTGGCGGCGCGCTCAACGGGCTGAGCGCCCGGCTGGGCCACACGGCGCTCTATCGCCAGCATCAGTTTGAACTGTACGGCGTTCCGCGCGGGGCCATTGCCTGCCTGACGGACTGGCTGGACCGCTTTGTCCGCCCGTCTGTGCGCATGGACTAAAATGCACAAACGCCCCCGGCGGCTCTGCTCCGCCGGCGTTTGTATCTGGTCAGGCTTCCTTCTGACGCAAACCCCGTTACAGGCAGTCTGCGGCCAGATGATCCCGGTATGGTGCCTCAGCGGGCCACCCTCTTGCGCGGCTAGTAAGCCCGGACCTGCGGTGCGCAGCGCCCGGACTTCGCCGCTCTTCTCCTTCCGGCCAGTCGCACCGTCAGGAACTCCAGAAAACCTTGCTCAGGCCTCTGCTCCGGCGTCCTGCATCTCCGCAGCAAACCCGGCGCACAGGCTCCCCCGACTGGTTACAGATAACGGGCGCTGCCGTTATTGAGCTGGTTGATAAAGGAGTCACAGGTCATTTCCACAACCTCTCCGCCGGGGTTTTTCAGGCGCACCTTGCAGTCCCCGTCATTCATGGTGCCCAGCATTTCATAGCGGGTGCCTTCAATCTCGACTGTCTTGTTTGTGCTGGCCGTGGCGGTCATCCGAACATCCTTCCATTCCATGCAGCAGGCCCTCAGCTTCGCCCGTTTTAGGCTCCTGTGCTTACCGGAGGCAGTTTCCGCAGCTTTGCCCTAATCGCCTTTGATCTGCATCAAAACTCTGCTGCTTTATGCTGCGCAACGGCAATGCGCTCACCTCATGCAACTCCGGTCTGCATTTTGTAAAACTATTTTATAAAATCATATTTTATTGAAATTGTGTTTTTCTGTTTTTCAATAAATGAGGTCTCATTTCCCGTCACGCCTGCTCTGGAGAGACGTGTTCCCCGGCACGCGACCGCCGGATCAGGCGTTCCAGACAGGCCGGGCACACGCACCCCGGAGCCTCCCCCGCAGGGAGCGGAATGGCGTGAGGCACCTGCATACACCAGCACTGGCTGTCCGCCGTGCACGGAAAGTTTGTTCCACAGATTTCACAAATCATGTTTACCCTCCTGCCGTTCCTGCCGTATCGTCCCTCAACGACACCCCACCACGCACACCACGCCTCCTCCCACACCACCCCGCAGACGTTTGACACGCCCGCACCGCTTTCCCCCACCTCTTACAGCAGCCCACCTCTTACAGTAGAAAGACCGGATGATGATGCGAAGAGCCACTGCCTTTCTGGCGCTCAGCCTCTTTACCGTTGCCATCGCCCCCGCAGGTGCCACCTCCGGTGCGGCAGCCTCTCCGCCCGGTCCTTCGGCAGACCTGCCGCCTGCTGCAGCCACATCACACCCTGAAGCTGAAAACTACCGGTTAGTCGGCACCCTCGGCCCTTATCGCATCGGGGCGACCCTTTCTGTTCTGCCGGATCAGAAACTGACTTCTGCAAGCTATTTCTATACAAAAAATCTGGTGGATATTCCCCTCACTGGCCAGATTACCGGTGAGCAGATTACGCTGGATGAACCGGGCGGTGGCCATTTCTCGCTGCATTTTACAACCAGCGATAAAACAGCCACCAAGCCCCTCTCCCTGCACTCCGCCACGGAACTGGCCGGAACCTGGCAGAAAGGCACACAGACCTATCCCGTTCTCCTAAATCTGGACGCGACAGACTCTCTCACTCCAGACACACTCTATGAGTCTGTCACAGATGCTCCGCCTGCGGTTTTTGAAGCGATGGTCAGGCACTTCCTGAAAAGCGCCCTCAGCGGGAATAAAGCGGACACTGCAAAACTAGTGTCATGGCCATTAAGGATCAACGGTCAGCACACGCAAATTCTCAAGACACCGGAAGCTCTTTTTGCGGCATGGCCCCATATTTTCACACCCTGCCTCCGGCTCAGCCTCCAGCGCGCCGTCCCGCACACCATGTTTGTGCACAATGGGGAGGCCATGGTCGACAACGGCACGATCTGGTTTGACGCACACGGTGCATCCGCCATCAACATGCATGACTGTAAATCCGCATCCCCATAAACCAACCCGCCTGACCCACACGCCCCC
>NZ_BAJW01000034.1 GCF_000613905.1 Acetobacter persici JCM 25330 | reverse complement strand
GCGACGCCGCGTGACCCGCGGGCGCATGAGGTTATGGCGGCGTGTCTGGAGGCACTTGGCCGCGTGCAGGATGCGGAACTGGCGTTGCGCACAGCCTTGAGGCTGCGGCCGCTGGATTGTGAGAAACATCTGAGCCTTGCCGCCTGTCTCGCCCGGCAGGGGAAAGTGGCAGAGGCCTTGCACGTCTCGGAAAAAGCGCTCCGTCTGGCTCCGGACACTATTTTTGCCCACAACCAGCATGCCCTGTTGCTGGAGCGGGCCGGGCGGATGCGGGAGGCTGCGCCATTTTTGCGGTGGTGGCTGAGGCATTTCCGCAGGACGCGGCGGCGCTGGCGAATTATGGGGGCGCCCTTTTTGCGCAAGGCGCTTTTGAAAAAGCCAGAGTCGTTTTGCAGGACTCTGCCCGCCGCGTGCCGGATGCACCGGAAACACGCACCAATCTGGGGCTTGTGCAGATGGCGCTGGGCGCACTGGATGCCGCAGAGCAGGAACTGGGGGCAGCCCTTGCCGCCCGCCCGCAGGACGCCCGGTTGGCGGTGAATTACGGGACGGTGCTGGCAGACCTTGGCCGCAGGCAGGAGGCAGAAGCCCTCTTCCGGCAGGTTGAAAGCGGACCGGCCCCGGAGCAGGACCGGGCGAGGGCGCGTTTCAATCTGGGCACGGTGCTGCTCGCGGAAGGGCGCTTTGAGGAAGGCTGGCAGGCGTTTGAAGCCCGGCAGAGTTTACTGCCCGAATCCCAAACGGAAGGTCTGCCGCACTGGGATGGCACCGCTACAGGCGGCAGTCCGGTCCTGCTTTATGCGGAGCAGGGGCTGGGCGATACGCTTCAGTTTTTGCGTTATGTTGAGCCTGCTCTGGACCATGCGCCGGTGCTGCTGGCTGTGCCGGAGGCCCTGCGTTCTCTGGTCGCACGGATGGAGTTTGTCGATGGCGGACGGGTCACGCTGCTGCAAAAAGGGCAGACAGCGCGGTCTGTCGGGGCTGTCGCGTGCTGTTCTCTGCTGAGTTTGCCTGCGTGCCTTGGGCTGCCTGAGCCTTATCCCTGGCGGCAGATGGTGTGTCTGCCGGATGCAGGAGAGGGTATGGCCGAAGCGAATGGCTTACTCTCAGCGGGAGGGCCGGGAGACCCGCCCGAAGCTTCGCCAGTGTCAAAACCCCTCCGTGCTGGTCTCTGCTGGGCGGGGAATCCGGGGTATCGGTTTGATCGCCGTCGTTCCCTTGCTCCTGCCTGCCTTGCGCCGCTGGCTGACGTGTCCGGTGTGGTGTTTCAGTCCCTTCAGCGCGATCATGCGGTGGCGGACCTGCCGTTTCTGGCGGCCCCGCTGCCCGAGGGCGATCTGCTCAGCACCGCCTGCCTGATGGCCGGACTGGATGTGGTGATTACGGTTGATACCGTCATTGCGCATCTGGCCGGTGTGCTCGGAAAGCCGGTCTGGCTGCTGAACCGCTTTGGCGGGGACTGGCGCTGGGCGGAAGGGTCTTTCCGGCCTGTACCCGGTGGAGGCAGGGAGAACCTGTGGTATCCGAGTCTGCGGCTATTTTCTCAGCCTGCTTACGGTGAGGGCAATGGGCCGTGGGCAGAACCAGTGCAGGCTGTGGCGGACGCTTTGTGCAAACTTGTTAAGATGTAACCGCAACGCCTGTTGCCCCGCCGGGTGACGCCCGTATGATAAGCCAATGACGCGTTATTCTCCCGAGGGTGCCACCCCCGCCATGGCGCAATGGTTTGCGCTGAAGGCCGAAAATCCTGAAGCCCTGCTGTTTTTCCGCATGGGCGATTTTTATGAACTGTTTTTTGACGATGCCACGGCTGCGGCCGCGGCACTGGATATTGCGCTGACGGCGCGTGGAACCCACGCGGGTGACCCGATTTCGATGTGCGGTGTGCCCGTCGCGGCAGCCTCCGCGTATCTGGCCCGGCTGATCCGCCGGGGGTTCCGTGTCGCAGTGGCGGAGCAGACCGAAGCTCCGCGCAAAGGCAAAGGGGCACCCAAAGGACCACTGGCGCGCGCCGTGGTGCGTGTGGTGACGCCAGGCACCCTGACGGAAGATGAATTGCTGGAACCGGGCCGTTCTAACCTGCTTCTGGCGCTGGCCGAACAGCCCGGCAGCGGGCGAGGCCGGAAAAGCAGGGCAGCGGACGCTGACAGTCTGATCGGGGCGGCGTGGATCGATGTCTCGACCGGCCTGTTTGAAACCGCTTCTGTTTCGGCAGCCGCTCTGGCAGCTTTGCTGGGGCGGCTGGACCCTGCGGAAATTCTGGCTCCGGCGGATATGGCGCTGGGTGAGCATGACTCTGCCCGCGCGCCCGAAGTGCTGATCCCGAATGTTGAAACAGCCCGCCAGCGTCTGGCGGCTGCTTTTGATGTGGCCAGTGTGGATGCGTTCGGCACCTTTACGGATGAAGAGGCCGTCGCCGCCTCAGTCGCTGTGGACTATGTTCAGCGCAGTCAGGCCGGGAAGCTGCCGCGCCTTGCGCACCCAAGCCCGCAGATGGAAGGCTGTGTGCTGGGGATAGACCCTGCCACCCGTGCCAGTCTGGATATTTTGCGCGCACGGGATGGCGGGACGGAACATACCCTGTTCTCCGCCATGAATCAGACAGTCACCTCTGCCGGGGCACGGATGGTGGCGGAGTGGCTGGCCGCACCGCTGACGGACCCGGCCCGTATTGCCGCCCGGCAGGATGGCTGGTGCTGGCTCCGCGAATCGCCCTCGTGCAGTGCGGCCCTGCGGGATGCGCTGAAGCGCGCGCCGGATATTGCCCGTGCATTGGGGCGGTTGTCCCTTGGTCGCGGTCAGCCGCGGGATCTGGCTGCCGTGCGGGATGGCCTGCATGCCGCCCGTGCCGCTGCCGCAGCTCTGGGGGCGGATCATACCGCTTTGCCTGCCTATCTGGCGCGTGCCGCGGCCAGCTTGGGGGCCGCGCCGGAACTGGAAGCGGAACTGGTGCGGGCGGTGGCGGACGATCTGCCTGCCCGGCTGGAAGATGGCGGGGTGATTGCCGCCGGATATGACGGCGAACTGGATGGGTACAGAGGCCTCCGGGACAATTCCCGGCGGATCGTGGCCGGTTTGCAGACGGAGTATGCCAGCCGATTCGGCGTGGCGAGCCTCAAGATCAAACACCACGCCCAGCTTGGGTATGTGATTGAAGTGCCTGTTGCTGCCAGCGCCCGCATTAAAGACCGGGATGATCTGATGTTCCGGCAGGGCACAGCCAGTAACGCCCGTTTCTCTACAGAGGAGCTTTCATCACTGGATGCCCGGATTGCCGAGGCGGCGGAACGTGCTGCGGCGCGTGAAAAAGCGGTCTTTGTCGCGCTGGTTGAGCGTATTCTGGCGGAGGAAGCGCTGCCGGTTCTGGCACGGGCACTGGCGATGCTGGACGTGCTGCAATCCTGCGCTCTGCTGGCCGCGGGGGGGAGCTGGTGCCGTCCGGTGGTCACGGACGATACGGCTTTTGTGCTGGAAGGCTGCCGTCATCCGGTGGTGGAAGCGGCTCTGCCAAAAGGCACACGCTTTACGCCTAACGGGTGTGATCTGTCTGCCAGCCGCCGCGTGATGTTGCTGACCGGCCCGAATATGGCCGGTAAATCCACCTTCCTGCGGCAGACGGCTCTGGCCGTGCTGCTGGCGCAGGGGGGCTTTCCGGTTTCTGCTGATAAAGCGCATATCGGCATTGTGGATCAGCTCTTTTCCCGCGTGGGGGCATCGGATGATCTGGCGCGTGGGCGCTCCACCTTTATGGTGGAAATGACGGAAACCGCCGCTATTCTCAATCAGGCTGGCCCGCGTTCTCTGGTCGTGGTGGATGAAATCGGGCGTGGCACGGCAACGCTGGATGGTCTGGCGATTGCGTGGGCGGTGCTGGAGGCTTTGCATTCAACTGTGCGCTGCCGTGCAATTTTTGCAACGCATTTCCATGAACTTGCCGGACTGGTGGATACTCTGCCGCGCCTTTCTCCGCACACCATGGCGGTGCGGGAATGGCGGGGCCAGATTGTCTTTCTGCATGAGGTTCTGGCCGGTTCCGCCAAGAAAAGCTGGGGGGTGCATGTTGCCAAACTGGCCGGGGTGCCCCCCTCAGTCGTGGACCGGGCGGGGCGGCTTTTGCGGGAGCTGGAGCGCGACCACGCAACCGGACCCAAGCCGCTGCCTTTGTTCGACACGCAGAAGATATTACCGCAGGAAGACGAAAATACGTTAAGGAAGCGACTGTTAGAGGTAGACCCGGATACTCTGACGCCGCGTGCCGCACTGGATATTCTGTACGAGCTTCATAAAGAGGCCGTGCGGGAAGATGGATGTCCGGCCCAGAGTTGAGCCAGAGTTAAACCGGGTTCTTTATCAGACGACCCTCAGGAGCAGATTCCGACCGCAATGTCGATTTCCCCCGCACATGCTGCCCCCGGGCAGCCCGATGTTTCCGCCCTTGCGTCCCTCACCCCCGAGGGGCTTGCTGCCTGCCTTGCGCGGGAACTCCGGGACGCCACACCGGCAGACGCGACCATCCCGCAGCGGGATGAGTCCGTGGCGATCTTCCGCCGCCATCTAGGCCGGTATCAGGCGGATGTCCGCAGCCGGTTTGAATCGCACGAACTGAAGGGCGCAAAAGCCGCCAAGCAGATTGCCGCGTTCACGGACGTGATGCTGCGGGGCATCGTGGACCTTGCGTTGCGTGCGACCGGCACGGCGGAAGGTGTCGGGCAGATCGGGGAGGGCGCGCCTCCTGCCGCAGGGCGGCTGGTTGTGGCGGCAACCGGAGGCTACGGGCGTGGCCTGCTGGCCCCGTTCAGCGATATTGACCTGCTGTTCCTGACAGAAGAAGAGAATGTCCAGAACGCGCACCGGCTGGTGGAATATGTGCTGTATTTCCTGTGGGATCTGGGCCTGAAAGTCGGGCACGCGACGCGCACCATCAATGAATGTATTGAGGAAGCCCGTAAGGACACCACAGTCCGCACTGCGTTGCTGGATGCCCGCCTGCTGGCCGGGGATGCTGCGTTGTTCGCCATGTTTGAGGCGCGCTACATTGTGGCCTGTGTGGAGGCTGGAGCGCCCGGCTTTATTCAGGATAAACGGCGTGAGCGGCTGGAACGGCATCGCCGGTTTGGGGACAGCCCCTATCTGGTGGAACCCAACATCAAGGAAGGGCGCGGCGGCCTGCGGGATTTGCAGACGCTGTACTGGATGTGCCGGAACACGTTCGGCACCCGCCATGTCATGGACCTTCTGGCGCCGGAATTTATCTGGATGGGCCTGCTGACGGAGCAGGAAGCGGCGCGCGCCCGCCGGTCATGGGATTTTCTGTGGACGGTGCGCCTGCATCTGCATTACGTCGCGGGGCGTGCGGAAGAGCGCCTGACCTTTGATATGCAGCCGGTAATCGGCGCACGCATGGGCTATACCCGGCATGGCCGCCAGAATGGTGTGGAACGCTTTATGCGCCACTACTTCCTGACAGCGCGTGAGGTGATGCGCCTGACGCATGTGCTGGAACCCGCCGTGCTGCGGCAGGCGCAGGGGCCGGCCGCCACGGCCGTCAAGCCGGATGAGGCCATGCGGGAGGCCGGATTTACACTGGTTGACGGGCAGATCCTGCCGGAACGCGGGATCTCGTTTGATCAGGAACCCATCAAGATGATGCAGTTGCTGGACTGGGCGCGGATGCGCCGCAGGCCTCTGCATCCGCTCGGGCGGCATCAGCTTATCCGCTGGGAGCGCAGGGCCGTGGCACTCCGGGATGACCCGGAAGCCGCGCGGATTTTTCTCGATCTGCTCTGTGGTGAGACGGAACCGCAGGACCTGCCCCCGCGCCGTCGGCGCGATGCCAGTGTGCCTGCCCCGGAGGATGCTGCGGCACTCCCCTTGCGCGATTCCGGCTATGAACAGCAGACTCCACCCGGCCACGCGCACTGGCTGCATATCCTGAACGAGACAGGGATTTTTGGGCGGCTGATCCCGGACTGGGCACGTATTGTCGGCCAGATGCAGTTTGATACCTATCATGTGTTCACGGTCGATGAGCATACGATAGAAGCCATCCGCATTATGGATGAAGTCGCATCCGGACGCATGGCGGATGAAATCCCGGTAGCGTACGAGCTTGTCAAAGGTCTGCATTCCCGCCGGGCGCTGTATATGGCCGTGCTGCTGCACGATATTGCCAAGGGGCGCGGAGGGGACCATTCGGAAATCGGGTCTGAAATTGCGGCGGATCTCTGCCCCAGACTAGGCATGTCGGGTGAGGAGACGGAAACCGTTTCATGGCTGGTCCTGCACCATCTGCTGCTGAGCCATACGGCGTTCCAGCGTGATATTGATGACCCCAAGACCATTCTGGATGTGGCGGACATTGTTCAGTCTCCCGAACGCCTGCGTCTGTTACTGCTGCTGACGATTGTGGACATGCGGGCCGTCAGCTCCCGCGTGTGGAACGCATGGAAGGCCACATTGCTGCGTGAGCTGTATGTGCGCGTGGCGGAAGTGCTGGCCGGTGGTCTTGCCACGACGGAGCGGGACGTGCGCGTGCGTCACGCCAAGGAAATCACGTCTGAAATTCTGGCCGAAGACGGCGTTGCACCGCAGGATATCGACCGCTTCCTGGGTCTGGGCTACGCGGGTTACTGGCTGTCCTTCGATCATGAAACGCACAAACGTCATGCCCGCCTGATCCGGGATGCGGACGGGCGGGATGCACCACTGACGGTGGAGGTGCTGCCGCTGCCTGCGCGGGGTGTGACGGAAGTAACGGTTTATACCGTGGACGTGCCCGGCCTGTTCTCCAAAATTGCAGGGGCGCTTGCGCTGGCCGGGGCCTCCATTGTTGATGCGCGTATTCACACCATGATGCACGGCATGGCGCTGGATACGTTCTGGATTCAGGACACGGCTGGCAGCGCGTATGAAGAAACGCATCGTCTGGCTCGGCTCTGTTCGCTGATTGAGCAGGCACTGAGCGGGCAGATTGATATTGGTGCGGAAATTGCTCAGGCAGGCTTCGGGCATATGCCAATGCGGATGCGCGCGATTCATGTGCCACCGCGTGTGGTGATTGATAACGGGGCGTCCAATACCTACACGGTGATTGAAATCAACGGACGTGACCGCCCCGGCCTTCTGCATGACGTGACAGCCGCCATGAGCGAAGAAAACCTTCAGATCGCCTCAGCTCACATTACCACCTACGGGGTGCGGGCGGTGGACGTGTTTTACGTGAAGGATCTTTTCGGGCTGAAAATCACGGATAAGAAGCGTCTGGAAGAAATCCGCGAACACTTGCTGAAAGGCATGAAAGAGGCCGAGGCGGAAGCCAAGGCCCTGCTGGACGCCCGCATTTCAGCCTGAAGCCGGAATGCGGGGCCCTGCGCCGCCTCAGAGTGTTGCGGGTGCCATAGCCGTCTGGTGGCCAGAAATTGTGTGGCCGGGGCTGGCGGCAGACAGGCCGTTGTTCAGCCCCTCCCGCAACTGGCGGCCTTCTGCGGAGTGCGGGTCAATCAGCCCGTTGCGGAGAAAGAGATCAATCAGCACGAGATTAACGTTGAATTTGAACTCGTCCGTATCCCGCACCAGCTTGTAAACATCGCTCAGCGGCATCAGGTGGAAGGATTCTACTTCCCCGTCCGCGGCAACTGGCTCAAAGCTTTCGGGCAGGAACAGGTCGTAGCAATACAGAATATCGCGCCGCAGCCCTTCGGGCCGGTCCAGCGCGTAGACAAGACGCCCGACCTGCTGCGCCTGCCGGGCAAGGTCTTCCTGAATACTGGCTTCTTCCGCCGCTTCCTTCAACAGCGCGTCCCACGGCGTGTGCTCGGCGGGTACACCGCCTGCCACCAGATGGTCCAGTTTGCCGGGGTCCAGCCGTTTGTTGGCAGCTCTGCGGCCTGTCCACAGATATAATCCGTCTGCCTTGCGCACCAGACCGTTCAGATGCACCCCGGCGGCCACCAGCCGAACAGGGGCAGAGCGCCACGGTCAATCCGGGCCAGCACGGGCTGGTCCACATCCGGCATGACGTCAAACAGTTCGTGATGAGAGCGATAAATACCGCTCCGCGCCAGATCTTCCCCCAGTGCTTCCAGATCAGCCGGGTCAGGCAGGTTAAAGCCCTGCGTGCGGGAGCCGAGGCCACGCTGTTCCAGAGTCTCCGTCAGGTCCGGGGTGATCCATCCCGCGGGCCTGCCGTCCAGAGAAAACGGGAAGCGCGCACCGGGCACGACGGCGGTGTTGCAGTGCCTGAGGTGACGAAGAAAGGCGGTATCGTCCGAAGGCATCGGAAATCCTGTCGTGCTTGAATGAGACCATAAACGCGCAAGGCGTCTGTGTTTATCCGGCGGATACCGGAGCGAGGCAAGGTGCGGCGGGGTTGCAAAATTATGGAGGCGTGCCACATGCGGGGGTATGTCACCACGTAATCGTTCTCCGTCCGGGGCGCTGAAACAGCCTGCCTCAGTCACTCTTGCCCGTCTTCTTCCGTATCTCTGGCCGCGTGAAAACAGCGGGCTGAGGTGGCGTGTTGTGCTTGTGCTGTTTGTGCTGGTGGGCGGAGAGCTTGCCACGCTGGCCGTGCCAATGGCTTACAGCCGCGTGGTGGACCGTCTCTCCCATCCCGGCAGCCTTGCCATGGCGCCGTTTGCGCTCATTCTGGGGTATGGGCTGGTCAGGCTTGTATCCGCCGCGCTGACAAATTTGCGGGATTCCCTGTTTGCGCCTGTGCGGTTCCGGGTGGCGCGGCAGGCGGCCTTCCGCAGTTTCCAGCATATGCACAAACTCTCCTTACGCTTCCATCTGGACCGCAGGACAGGGGGGGTGACCCGCGCCATTGAGCGTGGCACGGAGGGGGTGGAAACCCTGCTGCGGATGGGCATGTCCATCTCTCCCACCATTTTGCAGGCTCTGCTGGTTGTGGTGGTGATCTGGCGGGTGTTTGACTGGCGCTATGTCAGCCTGATGGTGCTGATGATTGCGGCCTATATCGGCTTTACGGTCCTGTTCACCTCATGGCGGCTGGGCATCCGGCGGCGGATGAATGAGAGCAATACCGAGGCCAGCGGCAAGGCTCTGGATAGCCTGCTGAATTATGAGACCGTCAAATATTTCGGCAACGAGGCGCATGAGGCGACCCGCTATGATGCGGCACAAGCCCGGTATGAGCAGGCTGCACGGAAAACACAGTATTCCCTCGGATTGCTCAACTTCGGGCAGGCGGCGATTATTGCCGTGGCGCTCACACTCATCATGTTGCTGGCCGGGCGGGATGTTGAGGCCGGGCGGATCAGCGTTGGTCAGTTCGTCATGATCAACACCTACCTGCTTCAGCTTTACGGGCCGCTTAATTTTCTGGGGTCTGTCTATTCCGCCATTCGCACGGCCATGGTGGATCTGGAGCAGATGTTCGGGCTGGTTGAAGAACATGTGGAGGTGGCGGACCCGGAAAACCCGCTGCCAATCGCCACGCGGCTTGCGGATTCTGCTCCGGCGGAAGTGGTGTTTCGGGACGTCCGGTTTGGATACGGGCCCGAGCGTGAAATTCTGCATGGGGTGAGTTTTGTGGCGGCACCCGGCCAGAAGATCGCCATTGTCGGCTCAACGGGGGCTGGTAAATCCACCATCAGCCGCCTGCTGTTCCGGTTTTATGATGTCTGGTCCGGCGCGGTGCTGGTGGACGGGCATGATGTGCGCGCTTACCGGCAGGAGGACCTGCGGGCGGCCATAGGCGTGGTGCCGCAGGATACCGTGCTGTTTAACGAGACGATAGGCTACAACATCGCCTACGGGCGTCTGGGAGCCACCCCGGCGGAGATGGAGCAGGCGGCGCGACAGGCGCAGATCCATGACTTCATCATGTCTCTGCCGGATGGCTACCAGACACAGGTGGGGGAACGCGGGCTGAAGCTTTCAGGCGGGGAAAAGCAGCGTGTGGCCATTGCGCGAACACTTTTGAAAGACCCCCGTGTTCTTGTGCTTGACGAGGCTACAAGTGCGTTGGACACACATACGGAACAGGAGATTCAGGCGGCTCTGAAAGCCGTTTCTGCCTCCCGCACCACGCTGGTCATTGCGCACCGTCTGTCCACCATTGTGGACGCGGACGAAATTCTGGTGATGGGGCAGGGGCGTGTGATCGAACGTGGCACGCATGAGGCTCTGCTGGCTTCTGGTGGGCAGTATGCCGCCATGTGGGCGGCGCAGGGGGCAGAAAGCGTGGCAGAACGTCTTGCCGGGTAACGGCAGGAGCGTCCGGGCGGTCATCTCTGGCGAATCGCATAAAGCACTGGCCTGCGGGCCGGTGTCTGAGACAAGGAAAGAAGAGGAATTATTATGACGGATACAGCAGGACATACACCCGCAGAGCCCACATCAGACGCAATGCCGGGTGTGCCGGACGATCTGGCCCGCTGCGCCATGGTGGTCGAAAGTGCGATGGAGCACCTGCTTAAAGAGAATCACCCGCCGCTGGCAATTGCCTCTGCCCTGCTGGGCGGTTCTCTGGGGCTGCTGGCCCGGAGCATGGATAAAGACACCATCCTGCATATTCTCGACTCTGCCGCGCACAGCGTGCGTACAGGCGAGATTCATGCCGCAACACAGGCACAGACTGCTCCGGAAAGTGAGAAAGCCTGAGGTCAACCCTTGACGGAAGGCGCTTGCTCAGCCATAAGCCGCGCCAATCCTGAATGTGGTCGCCGGGCAAATTGTCTCGGCCCTCTGTTTGATACCTAAAGACAAGGATGAGACAATGTCCCGTCGCTGCCAGATTACCGGCAAAGGCGTTCTGACCGGAAACAACGTCAGTCACGCCAACAACAAAAGCCGTCGCCGTTTCCTGCCCAACCTGCAGGAAGCATCCCTGATGTCCGACATCCTGGGCGCCGCCGTGCATATGCGCGTCAGCACCCGTGGCCTCCGCACCATTGAACATAATGGTGGTCTGGACTCCTTCCTGATCAGCACGCCTAACCGCAAGCTGCCGGAAGAAGCTCAGGCCGTGAAGCGCCGCGTGCTGCGCGCTCAGGCTAAAAAACAGGCTGCCGCTGGCGCCTGATTCAGGGGTTTCCTAACCGCAGTGGGTCCGGGCCAGTCAAAATCTGACGGTCCGGATTTTCTGTGCAGGTGCCTGGCAGGGTGTCAGGCACTTTTCGTCTATCGGCCGGTTTCCGGCAGCCGGGCTTCCTGAAACAAAACTGGGATCAGCACGGTGTTCGGTAGCCACAGGCGCGAAGGGTTCCCTGTCGCGCCTGACCTGTTTTCTGGAGGTTTTCGTGTCCGCCAAATCCGACCTTTCGAAGATCCGTAATATCGGGATCACCGCGCATATCGACGCGGGCAAGACAACCACGACCGAGCGTATTCTGTACTACACCGGTGTGTCTCACAAAATTGGTGAAGTGCACGACGGTAACACCACGACCGACTACATGGCGCAGGAACGTGAGCGCGGTATTACCATTACTTCCGCTGCTGTGACCTGTGAGTGGAACGACCACCGCATCAACATCATCGACACCCCCGGACACATCGACTTCAACATCGAAGTGAACCGTTCTCTGCGCGTGCTCGATGGCGCTGTCTTCATCATTGAAGGTGTGGCCGGTGTTCAGCCGCAGTCTGAAACCAACTGGCGTCTGGCTGACCGCTACAAGGTTCCGCGCATCATCTTCATCAACAAGCTCGACCGTACCGGCGCGAACTTCTACCGTGCATTCGACACGCTGAAGGAAAAGCTGGATATCGTCGCGATCCCGCTGCAGCTGCCGATTGGCGCTGAAGATCAGTTCCTGGGCGTCGTTGATCTGATCGAGATGAAAGCAATCGTCTGGGAAGGCGGTGAGCTGGGCGCGAAGTTCCACGATGAAGAAATTCCGGCCGATCTGAAAGAAAAGGCTGCTGAAGCCCGCCAGAACCTGCTCGACACCGCTCTGGCTGTCGATGACAAGGCAATGGAAGAGTATTTCGAAAACGGCGAAGTCTCTATTGAAACGCTGAAGCGCTGCATCAAGAAGGGCACCATCTCCGGTGAGTTCCGCCCGGTTCTGTGTGGCACGGCGTTCAAGAACAAAGGCGTTCAGCCGCTGCTCGACGCCGTGATCGATTACCTGCCGGCTCCGAATGACGTTGAAGGCATCCGTTGCGCTCCGCCGGAAGGTGAAGAAGACGATGAAGCCGCTCAGCCGATCATCCCGGTTGATCCGGACGGTAAGTTTGCTGGCCTCGCTTTCAAAATCATCAACGACAAATACGGCACGCTGACCTTCGTTCGCGTCTACCGTGGCGTGCTGAAGACCGGTGATACGGTTCTGAACACCACGAAGGGCCACAAGGAACGTATCGGCCGTATTTACCAGATGCATGCTGACAAGCGTGAAGAACTGACGGAAGTTCATGCTGGTGATATTGCTGCGTTCGTGGGTCTGAAAGACTCTCAGACGGGTGATACGCTTGCTGATGCGGCCGATCCGGTTGTTCTGGAACGTATGAGCTTCCCGATTCCGGTTATCGACATCTCTGTTGAGCCGAAAACCAAAGACGGCGTGGAAAAAATGACGCTGGCGCTGCAGAAGCTGGCCAGTGAAGATCCTTCCCTGCAACTTAAGACGGATCAGGAAACGGGTCAGACCATTCTGTCCGGCATGGGCGAACTGCACCTCGACATCATCATCGACCGTCTGCGTCGTGAATATGGTGTGGATGCAAACGTCGGCGCACCGCAGGTGGCGTATCGTGAAACCATCTCCAAGCCGCACACGGAAACCTACACGCATAAAAAGCAGTCTGGTGGTTCCGGTCAGTTCGCTGAAGTGAAAATTGCTTTCGAGCCGGTTGAGCGGAACGATGGCATTCACTTTGAAAACAAGGTTGTTGGCGGTACCGTGCCGAAGGAATATATTCCTGCGGTCGAAAAAGGTATCCGCATGCAGTCTTCTACCGGCGTGCTGGCAGGCTTCCCGACAGTGGACTTCAAGTTCACGCTGCTTGACGGTAAGTACCATGACGTTGACTCGTCCGCTCTGGCGTTCGAAATCGCGGCTAAGGCTTGCTTCCGTGAAGGTATGAAACAGGCTGGTCCGGTTATTCTTGAGCCGATCATGGACGTGGAAGTGACCACCCCGAACGATCACGTTGGTGACGTTGTGGGTGATATCAACCGTCGTCGTGGCATGATCCAGAGCCAGGAAACCTCCGGTTCCACGGTTATGGTTCGCTCTCATGTGCCGCTGAAGGAAATGTTCGGTTATATTTCTCACCTGCGTTCCATGACGAAGGGCCGCGCATCCTTCACCATGCAGTTCCATCACTATGACCCCGTGCCGCGCAACGTGGCAGAAGAGATCATGGCTCAGTCCAAATAAGCCATCCTCTCCGGGATTATCTACGGATACAGAAAAGCCTCCTCATCTTGAGGTGGCTTTTTTTGTATCTTCGCTACCAGATCTAAATTGCCTCGCGATATCCGATAAAATCTTATAAATGAGATTTTACCGGTAAATACTCAAAAATTACACATGTCTATTGGATAGAGAATTGTGATTACTCAATTTTCTATGACATAAAAATTCAGGACATAAATGATGTCAGAAAATGATACAGTGAGAAAATTTCTCACAATTTGCGAAGAATATCCGCAAAATACGGCAGTATACCGTGCAAAAAATAGTATAAATTATTCTCAGTTGCTTCAAATCACGAAGGCGTTTGCAGCAGTTTTTACAAAAAACAATTTTAGGAAAATACTTATTGCTGCCCCCGCAGGCGAATATGCGTATGCCGCTATGTTTGCATCCCTTGCGAGTGATGCCACGTATGCTCCGCTCAACCTTCTCTCATCTTTGGAAAAAAAGCGGAGAATAGTCGAGATTTTCAAACCTGATGTCATTATAGGAAGTCAGCAAGAAATAGAGGCGTTGTGCGGAGAGAGTTCTGTTTGTGAAACTCTTTCTATAGAAACCATACAGAATTCTGTTGAAACGTATAAAGACACAGAAATCCGTATCCTGCCGTCCAGTCGGCCTGCTTATGTTATTTTTACATCCGGTTCGACCGGGTTGCCCAAAGGTGTCGTGATAGGGCGGCTGGCACTGGACCATTATGTCGGGTGGATGTCTGAGTGCTTGTTCATCACGCCTCAGGACCGGGTCAGCCAGTATGCCAATATTGCTTTTGACCTGAGTGTTATGGAGATTTACGGGGGGCTGTGTGCCGGTGCCGCTCTTTGCCCCATAGAGACATTTTTTGATCGGATGCGGCCAGCTCGTATGATTGCCGCCAAACAGATAAGCGTTTGGATTTCTGTCCCCAGTACCATCACCCTGATGCAGCAATCTAATGAACTGACCTTCGAAAATCTGAAAACACTCAAACAATTCGTCTTTTGTGGTGAGGCTTTGCTGGTCAGTCAGGCGCGTATGCTCAGACAAACGCTGCCAGCGTCTGATATTTTCAATACATACGGCCCCACAGAAACAACCGTTTCTATGACACATATCAAAGTTACAGATGCGCTCTTACAGGAAACCAGCTTTCCATCTGTGACCCTGGGAAACCCAATTTCTGACATGGCTCTGTATCTGGTTGGGGAAAGTCCTGACGACGGAGAAATTGTGATCACTGGCCCACAACTGGCTGATGGATATCTGGGTAATCCGGAGGCCACACAGGCGGCCTTCCGAGACGTGCAAACGGATAAGGGGCCGGTTCTGGGGTATTTCACCGGGGATCGCGGTATCAGAATTAACGGTAAAATATATTTTGCTGAGCGCTTTGATTTCCAGATCAAGCATAAAGGCTACAGGATAGAGATAGAAGAGATTTATGGAGCCCTTGGTGCTATTGGCTACGATAAATCCTGCGTTCTCTATATGCAGCAAAAAATTGTTGTTGTTATCGAGACATCTCAGAATCCTGACGTGTCTTTTATCAGAAAAGAGCTTTCTAAGTCTCTGGAGCCTTATGCAATCCCGGATATCATCATCAATATTGATGTTTTTCCGAGAAATGAAAACGGCAAAGTAGATCGAAAAAAAATAGAAACGGCAATTGAAGGGAGAATTTGAAGATGCTGCATAAAATTGAAATGGATAAAAGCTCCATGATGTCATGCGTAAAGGACATCATGGAAGAAACATTGGGGCATTCCATCCCCTTGTGGAACTCTGATCTGAAATTTACGGACATTGTCGGGTGGGGCAACAACATGACTGTCTCCACCGTTGTCGCATTACAAAAAAAGCTCTTGCACAAACTGCCAGATACACTTCTGGACGATGTGGTGACGATTGATGATCTGGTGACAAAAGCCTCTCAGGCGCCAGAAACATCTTCTGCCGCGGCACCCAAAAAACTATCAGAACGTCTGCGGGTTTTTAGTAATTTTGAAAGCCTTGGGGAAGATTGTGAGTTTGGACTGGTGCAGCAACGCGCGGGTATTTTGCACCCTCATCTTCTGCGCTTCTCAGCGGCGTCGGAAAATAGTGCAGACCGTCTGCCCCATTTAATGATGTTGCTTAAATATCGCCTTCATCAACTGGAAAAGCCGGATTTTCTGGACATGTTTCTTCCAGAAGAGGAGTGGAACAATGTCGATCCTGAATGGCGGATACGACATAAAATGTATAAATGGTCCACGCATACCGGTCTGCTCGTAAAGAATTTTCCTAAAGAAACGATTAGTCAAAAAATACCTGATTTTTCAGTCGTTATTGAATTTATGAAAAGCCAGTTCCTCAGAGAACTGGAGCTTGGCCGCAAGGTCTGGATATGGAAAAGCGGTGTTCCATCTTCTCTCGTGAATATAAAAAAGCTTCTGGATATTTTGAAAAATTATGGTCCCAACAAGCTCTTATGGGTCCAGAACGCAGACCAGGACCATCCGCCAGGAACAATAGAGAAGCTGGACGCGGATTTGTGGTGTGGATACATCAAAAAGCCGAACGAGCACTGGAAAGGGCATTGGAGCGAAGACGCGGACTGGCTTGAGCTTCTGAAAAACACCCTTCAGATGTATCCGGAGCTTGATAGCTTTTCAGGCGCAGTCGCAAGCCAGAACATCAATGCTCTTCCTCAGGATTGTCAGTCAGAACAGGACGATGCTGTACATGTGTTGTCGAGACTTGTTTCCCAGCAAATCAATGTTCCGAACCTTTCACTGGACAGCGTGCAGTTCCCCGCTGAGATTTCTGGGTGGGACTCTCTGAAGCACGTTAATATTATTATGGCTGTGGAAGAGCATTTTAAGACCTCTCTCTCAGCAGAAGATTTTGATGACACGCAGACAATTCAGGGTTTCATCGGTGTGGTGAACAGGCTCATGCAAGCCTCCTGACACGTAATCATTCTTCAGAGACAGGCTGAGGGAAGACTTTTACGGTCGGGGACCGCTGTAAGGTATTAAGGCTGGAAGCTCCAGAACGGGGTAGCTTCCAGCCACTCTCAAAAAGCAGTCTTCCGGGTGTTCTGGCTGCAAAAGCAGGTGAGGTCAGAAGCTGGGTTGTGACTTTTATCTTCGCCGAAAAATGCGGATTGGTGCTCCAGTGAGCGTATCAGTGCTTCGCGTGTAGCTTGGCATTCCAGGCCGCACGGACTTCTTCTGGCGTCATACGGCCTTCGTGCTGTTTGGGCGCGGCGGTTTTGCCCGTCCCCTTTTTGGTGCTGCCCTGCGGGCGACGACTGGCGTGCGTGGATGACACACTGCGTCTGGTGCCTGCGGCATGGGACAGTGAACCGGGAGCAATGCCTGCGGCGGGGTTCTGGTTGACAGCCTGCACCGCGCGGGAGCAGCGGGAATCATCACCAACACCAAGCTGGATGGTTGGCAGCAGAGCCAGAGGCGGGAAAACGAAGCCGAGACCCGCTGCGGCTGCGGCGCGCCCCAGAATTTCCGCACCCGGCAACACGGTAGGAGATTTGATGGGGCCGGTGATGTTGAACGCTCCCGGCAGAGACGCAATGGTCGGGTTCTGGGCACGGGTGGTCAGGGAGTAGTCCAGAGTATTGGTTTTGAAATTAATCGTGCCGCGGCCAAGTGTGCGGGCCTCACCGGTTTCCAGCAGCAGGGTGTTGGTGGAGACGATGCCGTTTTTCAGCGGCATATCGGCAATAAAGCATTTGATGTCGGTGTGGGAGGGAAGGCCGAGGGCTGTCAGAATGGCATTGCCCAGTTGCAGCCCCATAATATCCGGCAGAATGGCGGTAATATCGCCCCCCTGATCCAGCACAAGTGTCAGGCCGCCATTTCCCGCCGCCATCAGGCTGGCAATGGAGTTCCCCTTTGCCTTCAGGGTCATGTGGCCACCAATAATCCCACGCGCTTTGGATTTGGCTGTGGCCTGCATGATGCGGGCCAGATCAATGCGCGCAAAGTCAATCCGTGCGGTCGTGTCAAACAGAGAGCCATCCGGCTTGAGCGTTGCGGAACTGGCCAGTGTGCCATTCCCAACGGCAAAATTCAGCCGTTTGAGGTCAATTGCACCATTGTTGATGAAAAACTCCGTGTCGATATTATCAAGCGGAAGCTGCTTATTTTCGATATGTGCGCCGTGATATGTGACGTGCGCATTAATGGCGTTCAGGCGCGGAATATTGATGGGAGTATCTGGCAGGACTGTCTTGCTTTTGGCATCCTGCTTTTTCTCAGCAGCCGTTTTTGCCGGCTTTGCACCGATGAAGCCACCGAGATCCACCAGATTAACCTGTTTTGAGCGCAGATTGGCCTGAAGAGACATTGGCTTCTGGTGTGGGTCAACCTCAATGGTGCCACCAATATCACTGGTGCCCATCCTGCCTTCAAAGTCCTTGAAGAGGATGTGGTTGCGGCTATAATCCAGATCGCCAGTAATGGTGTAGGCCGGAGTGCGCGGGATTGGCACGCCGGTCAGCGGATAAAGCAGGGACATATCGGGTCCTGCAAAATGCAGCTTGAGGTGAGCACCGGCAAAGCTCATCGGGTGCACCACATCCCCTTTCAGGGTGGCGTTGGTGGGGCCATTCTGCACGCTGAGGTCAACGGGGTAAGGGTCTTTGTCCGCAACAAAAGAGAGTAACGCGCCGCCAATAAAGCGTGCGGTAATGGGCTGCTGCGCATAACGCCCTTTGGCGTCCAGACGCAGCGTGCCACGACTGGTCCCCTCAGGCGGGGTTGTCTGCACAGAAACCTGCATATCAGCCTGAAGCGGGTCATATTTTACATGCAGCGTGCCGTCGGTAATACGCAGTTCGCCGATATCTGGCAGGTTTGTTTTGCTGGTGGTATCTGGCTGTGCAGGCGTGCTGGCTGGTTTGCCGTCTTCGGTAAACGTGTAGTTATTCAGGTTGTTTTTAAGAGCAATGATGTCTGCGCTCGGCTGTTCCAGCGCAATGAGCGGCAGGCGCAGAGTGCGGTGCCAGAGGTAAGACCAGACATCAACCGATACGCTAAGGCTTTTGGCCTGCGCAAACTGGTTTTTTTCTTTTTCAAATGTTTTGGGCTGCTCAATTTTGAGGTCGTCCACCGTGATGGTGGTGACGCGGCCCAGATGTACATGCAGATGCGCAATTGTGGTTTTGCGATGCAGGAGTGCTGTGGCCCGGGAATTGACCAGTGGCACAAACCAGTCCCATGACCAGAACAGGATCAGGAGCAGGATGGCGAGCGTAATGCCACCAAAAATTTTTAACCCGAGATGTCTCGCGCGGGGAGGTGTGTCCGGCGTTGCTGTGGTCATGAGAACGCGCTCCCCTGATCGGAGATCAGAAAAAAGCAGAGCGCAGGGGAAGAATATGACGTTCGGGGCATAAAATGTTTCGCAGTTCGTGACAGTCCTGCAAGACTGAACGCCACCCGGAGAGTTTGGTTCCGGGCGGGCGTTTCGGGCGGTAAGGCTTACCCCTTAGCCAAATGCTCCAATGTCATGCATGACCCCGACACTGATCTCGCGCAGCAGAGCAAACATCTGCTGCATGGGCATGAAGATTTCCCGATGTTCGCGTTCATAAATTCCCTGTTCACGCGGGCCGCGTGGTTCATGGAAATCAAGGTTGGAGGCAACCGTTCCGGATGGGAAAATATGTACCATTTCCTTCAGGACAGCCGGAATTTCCAGACGCAGGATCTGCTGCATCATCATATCCCGGTTAAAGCCACCCCGCGGCATGAAGAAAGGGATCCGGCAGGCCAGAATCCAGATCCGCTCAATTAGCGCAATCCGGATGGCATGCAGTGCCCGGTTGAGTGGGGCGCCATGCGGGGCATCTTCCCATGCTTCCCGCAGGGCGAGATGGTCCGCCTGAATACGGCGGAACAGGGTGCGCAGGTCGGCCGAGAGGTTCAGCTTTTCCAGATCATGCATCAGTGTGAGAAACGCGGCCCGGCGTGAGGCTTTGCCTTCGGCCGTGGCGCGGTCCAGCCAGTAGCCGGGGTCCAGCAGGTTGATGACGGATTGCAGCACCCGATCATCCGAGCAGCTCAGGGCATGGCGCGCAAAATCCAGAGCGCGATGGAAGCGCGGGCTGGAGGTGTTGAAGATTTCAAAGGTTTCAGGGTGGCGGCGCACAGCAGCCCCCAGCCCTTGCAGGGTGTTGGCGCACCAGCCGAGCTGTTGGAGAATCGCATTGTTCGGAATGGCGCGGAGCTGGCTGGGGTGGGTCAGCCGGGTGCTGGTCGCGGCTTCCGCGCTCTGGCGGGCCGGGGGGCGTGAGCCGGTCCGGTCAATCAGGGCCGGGCCAAACGCGCCGAGCAGGGCAGCATAACCGGGGTCTTCCACCAGTGCCTGCATGCCTTCGGAAATGCTGGAGAAAAAGTCAGCGGAAAAGACCGGCTGTTCATAAACCGGGTCGCCTTCCTGATGCAGGGGATTGAACAGGTTTTCCGCAATGGTGGCCAGTGTGGCGCCTGCAAGCTGTGGCGTGCCGAACAGCACATAACCATCCCCACCCTGAAAAGCGGTTTCCTCCCGGCAAGCAATGCCGGTTCTGGCAAATTCGGCCCGGACATGGCGAGGGGAAAGATAGCTCAGCCGCCCGGCCATGCGGAACGGATGCGCGCCCCGGCCAATACTTTCCCCGTGGGTGTCAAAGAAAATGACCGTAACGTCCTGAAGGTTCCAGCGCACAAGCAGATCATGAATTTTCAGGCGTAGGCGCTCAATCAGGTAGGTCGCGGCTAGCTGCCCGACATACCGCCCGGAATCGGAATACCCGAACTGGAAGCTGATGCGCCCTGTGCGTTGCACATAAGCCCGCCATGTGGGGGAGCGCAGAGCTTCTTCCACAATCCGGTCCCCGTTGCTCAGGGCTTCTTCCGTTTCAAACAACGGGGAGATTTCCACTTTGTCCGCCACGCCAAAATGCAGGGCTGCCCAGAGGGCTGCCAGCAGCGTGTATCCTGTTTCTGTTTCAGCAATCAGGAAGCGGACCGGGGTCTCGTTATCAATATGTTTGGAAATCTGCGCGACCGTCATCATCAGGCGGCCCGCTGTGGACGGGTCACTCATCAGAGCGCCGAAATCAACCGGCACAGCCTGCACCGTGTCCAGTGCGTCATTCAGCCGGTTCAGTACCGCCCGGCGGTGAGACGGATTGGCCGGATCATCCGGGATGTCCAGCTTCTGACGGACAAAATTATGGATCTGGGTGGCGTTAAGGCGGACATGCGTATGCGCCAGCGCCAGCCCGTGCGCCATAAAACCGGCACGGCCGATTGCCAGTGGCAGGCGGTCGGCAGGTTCAGCGGCCTGAATGGCGGCGTCCAGATCGTCCGCCAGATCACCCGCGTTCAGCAAGGCGGTCTGGTGGCTGTTCACCAGCACATCGGCAAACCGGGCCACGGCCTCGGCATCCGGGCCGGTGGGTGTGGCGTTAATCTGCGCTTCGACACAGGCAATCGCCTGATGCAGGCGGTCCATCAGCGCCGGAGCGCTGGCCTGCGTTGTGCTGATCTGCTGTGCCAGACGTTCCAGTTGAAACAGCTTCATGCGCAGGCGCAGGCGGAGCGTATCCCACCAGCCGATATCGGTGCGCCCGTCCGTATCATAGCCCACCCAGCTTGTGGCAATGACGGGCCGAGGAATGATAGACGTCCATGCGTCCGGCCAGTGCTCCCGCGCTGTTTCCAGCAAAGCGCCGTTCAGTTGGTCCATCGCGTCACGCGCCCGGCTGATGGCCAGCGTTGCCAGCGTGAATTCTTCTTCCAGTGTCGGGGGTTCATCCCGGCGATGGGTTTCAAAAAACGGCACACTTTCGGGAAGAACTTCTTCCGAGGCACTTTCGGCCAGCGTGGCATAAACCGGGTTGCTTACGGCAAATGTCGGGTGCGCCGTGAACACTGCGGCAAAACGCACCGGGCTGACAGCCGCCTGAAACGCCTCCGGCGTGGGCTCCGGCAGCGCCGCTATGACACGGTGGGTCACGGCGGCCAGTCGTCTGGCGGTTGTGGCTGTTTCCGCCCCGCCAACGTACCGGTGCAGGCGGCTGGCGCGGCGCAGAAAAGCGGAATCCCGGAGTGTCTGCACCAGAGCCGTCACATCCGCGAGAGATAGTTGCCCCTCTTCCAGCGCATCGCCCAGCCGACGGGCTGTGGAGAGAACCGGATTGATGCCTTCAACCGGCAGAGGAGATTTTTTATCCTGCAGGATGGGTGCAAAAATGGTCTGAAGCTCAGGAGAAAGTGTAGAAAAATCCATTAATGCGCCTCGTTCAGGGCTCGCCGTGCGACGGGATAGAAAGGAGCAACACAGTTTCATGTCTGCTCTTTTGCTGCAACATGCTCACGCACTCTTGGGGGGCAGGAGTGGGAGTGCTATTTAAAAAATTATGACGCCATATCCAGAAAGTGAGGGCGACCTTGCCGCCCGCAAAACCCTTAAACGCTACAAGCGTGCTGCAACCGGCCTGCTGGTCGGGATGGGTGGTCTGACGGTTGCAGGCTATGCGGCTCCGGCTGCCGGATGGGTGCGGGACGGTTTCTGGCTGGAGATGCTGCGCGCGGGTGCGCGGGCGGGCGTTGTGGGCGGTCTGGCGGACTGGTTTGCCGTTGTGGCCCTGTTCCGGCACCCGATGGGACTGCCGATTCCCCATACCGCCATTCTGCCAGCCCAGAAGGAACGGCTGGGCCGGGCGCTGGGGCGCTTTGTATCAGGGCAGGTTTTTACCGAGAAAGAAGTCGGGCGCGTGCTGGAGCAGGTGGATATTTCCACCTTTCTGGCCAACATGCTGGATGACCCTGCAACACGGGAGATGCTGACGCGCTCGGTGCTGGACTCCATGCCCAAAATGCTGGACCGGCTGGAAGACGGCCGGGCCAGCGGGGCTATCGGGAAAATCTTCCCGCGTCTGCTGGGCAACAGCAATCTGGCGCCCATTGTTGCCCGGGCTTTGCGCAGCCTTGTGGATGATGACCGGCATCAGGAAGTACTCTCCTTCCTGCTGGGGCAGATCAAGGATGGTTTGCAGGCCCGGGAGGGGGCTCTGCGCACCATGATTGAGGAACGTGTGCGGGAGCAGGGCGGGCGTCTGCTGGGCTGGGCCATTGGGGGGTCTATCGCTACGCGGGTGCTGCTTGCGGCCAGCAAGGAACTGGAGCGGGTTGATCCCCAGAACTCCTCGCTGCGTGAAGGCTTTACGGCGTGGGTTCGTTCGCAGATTGACCGGATCGAGACAGATCCGGAGCGCGGGAGCGATATCTCTCAGGCCATTATGGGCGTCCTCTCGCATGAAAGTGTTGTGGGCTGGTGGGCCGATATCTGGCAGCGCTTCCGTCGTCTGGTGGAAGCGGATGTGGAAGATCCGGATGGCCGCATCGCCTCTCTGGTGCAGGAAGGCCTGACCCATATTGCCGCACAATTGCGGGAAGACCCGATGATGCGCCAGCGGATTATGGACAGTGTGGACAAGGCTATTGTCCGTGCTCTGCCTTTGTGCGGGAGCGGATGGCGGAGTTTATCGCCCGTGTGGTGGCGGGGTGGGATGCGGTGCAGATTGCGGAAAAGCTGGAGCTGCGCGTGGGGAAGGACCTGCAATATGTGCGCTTTAACGGAACGCTGGTGGGCTTTGGCGTCGGCGCGTTGCTGTTTGCTGTCCTGCGGTTGCTGTTTGGGCTGAATGCCCAGTAGCTGGCCCCGTAAAACCATCTGGTCAGGCATGTTGCTTTTGGGTTGACCTTTGGCGCGCTTCGCCCCATGTGTCTGAAACAGGACCTGACTGGTCTCCAATCACCTGATGGCAGGATAATGCTGAAACTTTCCCGTCTGGCGGACTATGCGGTTGTCATACTTGTCAATCTTGGCGAGCAGGATGGCGTGGTGACGTCCCCCGCGCTGGCTGCCGAGACAGGTGTGCCGGAACCTACCGTGGCAAAAATCCTCAAGGTTTTGTCCGCTCACAAATTTGTGCTGTCCCAGCGCGGGGCCAAGGGAGGGTATCGGCTGGCGCGTCCGCTGGCGGATATTTCCGTGGCCAGCGTTATTACGGCAGTGGATGGCAAGATTGCGCTCACAGCCTGTGTGGATGGGGGAGAGTGTGATACCGGCGTGTCCTGCGGCATGTGCGGCAGCTGGGATACCATCAACAAAGCCATCCGGGACACGCTGGAAGGTATTTCGCTGGAGATCATGCGCCAGAAGAGCGCATGCGGTGCAGTCATGACGAAGAAAAATGCGCTGATGAGCGCCAGCATGAGACGCGAAGGGGCTTGAACAATGCCAGCAGTCACCGAAACGCGTGAAGCAGTCGAAAAACTCGGTCAGTCTTCCTACAAATGGGGCTTCGAGACGGACATTGATATGGACGTCGCGCCCAAGGGGCTGAATGAAGATACCATTCGCCTGATTTCCGCCAGAAAAGAGGAGCCGGACTGGCTGCTTGAGTGGCGGCTGGCGGCGTATCGCACCTGGCTGAAAATGGCAGAGCCAAATGGGCCAAGGTGTCTCACCCGCCGATTGATTACCAGGACCTGCATTATTACGCAGCGCCCAAAAAGAAGCCTGGCCCGAAGTCCCTTGAAGAAGTGGATCCGGAACTGCTGCGCACCTATGAAAAGCTCGGCATTCCGTTGCATGAGCAGGCGATGCTGGCCGGTGTGGAACTGCCGGAAGGCGAGACCTCCCGTCCGCCCATGGCTGTGGACGCTGTGTTTGACAGTGTTTCCGTTGTCACCACGTTCCGTAAGACGCTGGAAGAAGCGGGCGTGATTTTCTGCCCGATTTCTGAGGCTGTGCGGGACCATCCCGAACTGGTCCGCCAGTATCTGGGCAGCGTGGTGCCGGTTGGCGATAATTTCTACGCCGCTCTGAACTCCGCCGTGTTTACGGATGGTTCCTTTGTGTTCGTGCCCAAAGGGGTGCGTTGCCCGATGGAGCTATCCACCTATTTCCGCATCAATGCCAAAAACACCGGGCAGTTTGAGCGTACGCTGATTGTGGTGGAAGACGGAGCCTCCGTCTCCTACCTTGAAGGCTGCACGGCCCCCATGCGGGATGAAAACCAGTTGCATGCGGCTGTGGTGGAACTGGTGGCGATGGAAGACGCCTCCATCAAATATTCCACGGTGCAGAACTGGTATCCAGGCGATGAAAATGGCCGGGGCGGGATTTACAATTTTGTGACCAAGCGGGGCGCATGCCGTGGCGCGCGCTCCAAAATTTCCTGGACGCAGGTTGAAACTGGCTCCGCCATTACATGGAAATATCCGTCCTGCATCCTGCAGGGGGAAGGCTCAGTGGGTGAGTTCTATTCCGTCGCAGTGACCAATAACCACCAGCAGGCGGATACCGGCACCAAGATGATCCATATCGGGCGCAATACCCGTTCGACCATCATCGCCAAGACCATCAGCGCCGGGCAGTCAGACAGCACCTATCGCGGTCTGGTGCGGGTGCTGCCTAAGGCCTCCGGCGCGCGGAACTTTACACAGTGTGACAGCCTGCTGATTGGTGATCAGTGTGGCGCGCATACCGTGCCCTATATTGAAAACCGCAATATGGGCGCGCGGATTGAACATGAGGCCACCACTTCCAAAATCTCGGAAGACCAGTTGTTCTACTGCCGCCAGCGCGGGTTGTCTGAAGAGGATGCGGTGGGGCTTATCGTCAACGGCTTCTGCCGTGACGTTCTGAAAGAGCTGCCCATGGAGTTTGCCGTGGAAGCTCAGAAATTGTTGCAGATCAGCCTCGAAGGCAGCGTAGGGTAAGGGAGTGCATGACATGACCCAGTTTTTGGATATTTCCGGTCTGTGCGCCCGGATTGATGCTGACGGGCAGGAAAAGGAAATTCTCAAGGGCGTGGATCTCAGCATTCCGCCGGGTGAGGTTCACGCCATTATGGGGCCGAATGGCTCAGGGAAATCCACCCTGTCCTACGTTCTGGCCGGGCGTGAGGATTATGAAGTTACCGCTGGCAGCGTCAACTTTCAGGGTAAGGATCTGCTGGAAATGGAGCCGGAAGAGCGCGCTGCGGCGGGCCTTTTTCTGGCGTTCCAGTCGCCCATCGAACTGCCGGGCGTGAACAATGCCAACTTCCTGCGCACCGCCGTTAATGCTGTGCGCCGCGCACGCGGGCAGGACGAGCTGGATGCCGTCACCTTTCTGAAAACAGCGCGCGCCGCCGCCAAGGAACTTTCCATGGCGCCCGACATGCTGAAGCGGAACGTGAATGTCGGCTTCTCCGGTGGTGAGAAAAAGCGGAACGAAGTATTGCAGATGACGCTCCTTGAGCCGTCCTTCGCCATTCTGGATGAAACGGATAGCGGTCTGGATGTGGATGCCCTGCGTATTGTTGCGGAGGGTGTGAACCGCCTGCGGTCCCCGAGCTTCTCAGCGCTGGTCATTACCCATCATCAGCGTCTGCTGGACTATCTGGTCCCCGACCGCATCCATGTGATGGCAAAGGGCCGGATTATCCATTCTGGCGGCCCGGAACTGGCGCAGCAGATTGACCGTGAAGGCTATACCCGGTTCCTTGCGGAGGCAGAGGCGGCGTGAACGCAATCACACAAGATCGGTCAGACACGCTTGCTCCGTTCGGCACACGTCTGGATGGGGTAACAGACCCGGTGCGCAAGGCCGCGACAGGCGCTTTGCACAGAAGTGGGTTGCCTGACCGCCGCGTTGAGGAATGGCGCTATACCAGCCTCCGTTTTCTGGCGGAAACGCCGCTGGCTGCTCCGGCCGACGTTTATGACGTCGCCCAGATTCAGGCGCAGCTTGAAGAGCTTGGACTTACGGATGGCCCGCTGGCGGATCTGCCGCGTCTGGTCTTTGTCAACGGGCGCTATGCCGAGGCATTTTCGGTTCTTCCGGCCGAAGTGGATGTGTCTCTTTTTGCAAAGACGCAGACCTTCGGTCCGCTTTCCTGCCCGGATCGTGACCCTCTGACAGCCCTGAACACGGCTCTGGCGGCCGATGGCGCGCAGGTGCGCGTGCCTGCTGGCAAGAAGGGGGGAGACGTTCTTCTTGTCTCTCTTGGCCAGACGGATGCTTCTGTGTCCTTCCATCCGCGTCATTCCGTGACGCTGGAGGATGGCGCGGACCTGACGCTGATCAGCATTCAGGCCGGTCGCGGGCGTTACCTGCATAATCCGGTGCTGGAAGTCAGCGTCGGGGCTGAGGCAAACCTCCGGCACATCACGCTTCAGACGGAAGGCAAGGAAGCCGCCTGTCTGGCGACCACCTATGCACAGGTTGCTGAGCGCGGCACCTATAACAGCTTTGTGCTGGGTCTGGGGGGCGTGCTCTCCCGGCAGGAAATTCACGCCCGTCTGGCCGCACCGTTTGCCACAGTGCATGTCAATGGGGCTCAGATGCTGGGCGGTCGGCAGATTGGGGATGTGACCAGCGTGATCACACACGCAGCCCCGGACTGCATCTCCCGCCAGACCGTGCGGAACGTGCTGGATGGCCATGCGCGCGGTGTGTTTCAGGGCAAGGTCTATGTGGACCGGGTCGCTCAGAAGACAGACGGCTATCAGATGAATCAGGCGCTGCTTCTCTCTGAAAACGCGGAAATTGACGCCAAGCCCGAGCTTGAGATTTACGCGGATGACGTCAAATGCAGCCACGGCGCAACGGTTGGCGCGCTGGATGATGACCAGCTTTTCTATCTGCGTAGCCGTGGCGTGCCGGAGGCCGAGGCCCGTCAGATCCTGATTCATGCCTTTCTGGATGAAGCGCTGGGTCTGATTGAGGATGACGTGGCCCGTACGGTCTGCACACAGATGCTGGCCCGGTCTTTCCCTGTTGCAGGAGAGAACGCATGACATCAGCTTTTGCTCAGGAAAAAACGCAGCAGGATCTGGATGTTGCGGCTATCCGCAAGCAGTTTCCTATCCTGTCTCAAAAAGTGCATGATCGTCCACTCGTGTTTCTGGACAGTGCTGCGTCCGCCCAGAAGCCGGATGCGGTGATTGACGCGATGGCGCACACCATGCGCAGCCAGTATGCCAATATTCACCGTGGCCTCTACTGGATGAGTGAGCGCACGACGGAAGCGTATGAAGCTGTGCGTGATCAGGTCGCCCGCTTCCTCAACGCGCCGTCGCGTGAAGAAATCATCTTCACGCGTAACAGCACGGAGGCCATCAATCTGGTGGCCCACTCGTTCGGCGCGCTGCTCAGGCCGGGGCAGGCCGTGGTGATCTCAGAAATGGAACACCATGCCAACCTGATCCCTTGGCAGATGCTGCGGGACCGCGCCGGGATTGAATTACGGGTCGCCCCAATTACGGACGCCGGGGATATTGACCTTGAGGCGTTGCAGGCCCTGCTGGCAGACGGGGCGGTCGCACTGGTTGCCATCACCCATATGTCCAACGTGCTGGGCACGGTGACACCGGCAAAAACCATTGCTGATATGGCGCATTCCGCAGGTGCGCAGGTTCTGTTTGATGGCAGCCAGTCCGTTGTGCATCGCAAGACGGATGTGCAGGCTCTGGGCGCAGATTTCTACACTTTTACCGGGCACAAGCTGTATGGGCCGACTGGCATCGGTGTGCTCTGGGCGCGTAGGGATCTGCTTGAGGCCATGCCGCCGTTTCTGGGGGGCGGGGATATGATCTCCACCGTCTCCTTTGAAAAATCCACATGGGCCAATGTGCCGCATAAGTTTGAGGCTGGCACCCCCGCGATTATCGAGACAATTGGTCTCGGGGCAGCGATCTCATGGGTCGAGGCGATCGGGTTTGAGGCCATTGCCGCGCATGAAGCCGCTCTGACAACCCATGCTCTGGCTCGTCTGGCGGATGTTCCGGGGCTGAAGGTTGTTGGTCAGCCTGAAGAGCGGGGCGGGGTGATTTCCTTCACAATGGAGGATGTGCATCCGCATGATATCGCGACGCTTCTGGACCGGAACGGCATTGCCGTGCGGGCCGGGCATCATTGTGCGGAGCCGCTCATGCGCCGCCTTGGCCTGACCGCGACAGCCCGTGCCAGCTTTGGCATTTACACCCTGCCGGAAGAAATCGACACGCTGGCTGAAACGCTGGTGCGTATCCGGAACTTCTTTGTGTGAACAACATGGCGGACAGCGGTGCGTTGTATGATCGGCTGATTGTCGATCGTGCCCGCACGCCTTTATATGCCGGGCGGCTTGAACAGGCTGACGGTCAGGGTGAAGGGAAAAATCCGCTCTGCGGGGATAAAACCCGGGTGGAACTCCGGATGGCGGATACCCATATCGGAGAAGTCAGGCATCAGACCCGCGGCTGTGCCATTTGTCTGGCCGCGGCGGACCTGATGGCCGAGCGTGTTGCGGGGCAAACCGTGTTGCAGGCACGGGACCTTAGCCAGCGGTTTTCCGCCATGCTGGTGGGAGAACCCGCCAGCGCACTGGATACGAATACGGATAAAACTGCACTGGGGCCGCTGCAAGCCTTTGCCCCGTTGCGCGCACACCGGGCCAGAATCCGCTGTGCAGAATTGCCCTGGGTTGCTTTGAAGGAGGCGCTTTCTCATGTCGACGTCTGAAAAGGTGCATGCTCCTGAATTGCAGGAACAGGATACAGTGCCGCAGCATCCCGCAACGGATATCCTGAATGCCGATGCACCACAGCACCGGGCGGACACGGCTCGGGTTGAAAGCTGGACACCGGACTCTGCTAATGCAGGGCTTGCCAGTGCCAGTGCCAGTGCCAGTGCCAGTGCCAGTGCCAGTGCCAGTGCCAGTGCCAGTGCTCCGGCTGAGGATGCTGCCTCGGCTGTTCCAGACGCAGGGGGCGCCTCCACCGGCGCTGTGACAGATTCTGCCGGGGACGTTGCAACGGGTCCGGCCTCTGAAGATGCTGTGATTGAAGCCATCGCAACCGTTCATGACCCGGAGATACCGGTCAACATTTATGAACTTGGTCTGATCTACGCGATTGATCTGTATGACGATGGCCGCGTTAAAATTGAAATGACCCTCACGGCGCCGAACTGTCCGAGCGCACAGGAACTGCCGGTGCAGGTTAAAGAGGCTGTCGAGAAAGTATCAGGCGTTGCCTCGGCGCAGGTCGAGGTCGTGTGGGACCCGCCATGGGATATGTCCCGCATGAGCGATGAAGCCCGCCTTGCCCTGAATATGTTTTAACCGGAAAGGACGGACCGATGTCTCAGACCAGTGTTGTGCCGCCCGCAAAAAATGCCCTGCCGCCGCTGATGCGTCTTTCAGATGCAGCAGCGGAGCGTCTTCAGCATCTTTATAAAACGGCGCATGCCGGGCAGGTGCTGCGCATCAGCGTGACCACAAAAGGCTGCTCCGGCAAAGCCTATGACATGCAGTTTGTTGAAGCCCCGACGGATGGGGATGAGGTGGTGTCAGACAAAGGTGTCACGCTACTGGTGGACCGCAAGGCCACCTTGTTCCTGATTGGAACGCAGATGGACTACCACCAGACCGAGCTTGAGGAAGGCTTTGTGTTCCTCAACCCGAATGAGAAAGGCCGGTGCGGCTGCGGCGAGAGCTTTCATGTCTGAAGCCGCAAACGGCCTCCACTTCGGCTGACCACAGGAACTGGTCAATCACCGTCACGCTGCTCAGGCGATAGCCTGCGGCGTGCAGGGCGGCGGCATCTTTGGTCAGGGCGGCCGGGTTACAGCTTACATAAATCAGATGGCGCGGCTTCCCCATCGCGATCTGCTTCATTTGCAGCTTGGCTCCGGTGTGGGGCGGGTCGAGCACCACGCAGCCTGCCTGAGCAAGCTCTTTTGCCATAATAGGCTGGCGGTTCAGGTCGCGGCAGGCAACTTCCAGTCGCGTTCCGCCAGAGGCGTTTTTTAAGGCTGCTGCGGCAGGCGGATAGCCTTCATAGGCCTGCACCCGTGCCCGGCTGGCCAGAGGAAAGCTGAGCGTGCCACAGCCCGCATATAGCTCAATCACCACATCGCGCTTGTTCAGCTTAGGCAAGGCATCCAGCACGGCCTGCTGAATCAGGGTCTCACTCTCTGCTGTTGCCTGAAAAAAGGCCCCGGTGGGCGGACTGACTGTGGAGCCTGCCAGCGTATGGTGCACCGTGCGGGTCTGTGCCGCGGTTTCCGGCAAGCCCTGATCACCCTGCCGCTGCCAGCAGATACGCGGAATCGCGTGTTCTGCGGATAAGCTGGCGAGTCTGGTCCGGTCTGCGGTGGAAAGCGGGCCATCGGTGACCAGAAGGATATCAAGGCCCGATTCGAGCAGATTAATCCGTACGTCCCCGGCCCGGTATAAACCTTCCAGACTTCTGAACGTCTGCCGCAGCGCAGGCAGGCAGTCCATGATGGCCGGATGGAGAACCTGGCAGGTTGTCAGGTCAATAATGTCCGTGCTGCCACGGGCATGCAGGCCAAGCAGGATTTCCTTGCCATTCCTGCGCATCGCCAGATCAGCCCGGCGGCGGCTGTGTGGCGGCACCTGAAAGGCCTGCGGTTCTGGCAGATCAGAAAAACCAGCTTTTTTGAGAGCTGTCATGACCCGGTTTGTTTTCCAGGCCAGTAAGGCTGCGCGGTCCATTTGCTGAAGCGTGCAGCCACCGCACGTACCAAATAGAGAGCACGGAGGCTCTGTTCTGTCTGGTGACGGGGTGAGGATTTCTGTGGCGGTCCATTTGCCGGAGTCTGTCGGGGCGACCCGCACAACTTCACCGGGCAGGGTGTAGGGGACATGCAGTGTCTGGCCATCAGCCAGAACGGCGGCCCCGTCCCCCTGTGCACCCAGATATGTCATGGTGACGTCGCGGAGGTCTGAAGCGTGCTGCTCCGTAGAATGAGCTGTCACGTTGAGTGCTTTGCTGCCTCTTCTTCAGACACAGATACATCTGCTGTCGGGACGGGCAGATCGGCCAGATTGGTTGTACGGCGTGGCAACTGCATAAAGGCAGGGGCAGCGTTGCCAAACCCGACCACATCCCCGGCGGGCATGGGGGGACTTCATCGCGGCGCGGCAGGCGGCCAGTGGAGCGCCGGCCATCCTGCGCGGGTTGCGGTGCGGCTGCGGGCGGAACAGATTTAGGCGTTGCGGCCTTCTGCTGCTGCGGAGCAGGCGTGCTGGCTGATTTTTCGGGGCGCGTCCGGCCCTGATTTTTAGGCACAGGCTTGTCTTTGCGGCGACCGTGAGGCGGACGTTTTTCGTCCGACCAGTCCAGCGTTTCAACACCCTCAGGACTGATGCGCGGGATGGGTTTGCCCGTCAGTGTCTCAATGGCTTCGGCCAGATTTTTGTCATAGGGCGTGGCCAGACTGTAGGCGTGGCCTTCCTTCCCGGCGCGGCCCGTGCGGCCAATCCGGTGAACATAATCTTCTGCATGGAAAGGCAGATCGAAATTGAAGACGTGAGACAGACCGCCAATATCAATGCCGCGTGCCGCCACATCGGAGCAGACCAGAATTTTCAGCTCGCCATTCTTGAATTTTTCAAGGGTCGCAAACCGGACGGACTGCGGCAGGTCACCATGCAGGCGCCCACGGAAAAACCGTGCTTCTGCAGGGACTGCATCAGCACATCCACATCGCGCTTACGGTTACAGAACACGATGGCGTTCTGCAGTGTCGGGTCACGCAGCAATTTCCGAAGCGTGTCGCGCTTGCTGTGTTCATCCACAATCACCAGACCGGTGGTGATGGTGGTTGCCACGGAAGAGGCACGACTGACCGTAATTTCCTTGGGGGATTGCAGGAAGGCATCCGCCAGTTGCCGGATGGCAGGCGCCATGGTGGCAGAGAAGAACAGGGTCTGGCGGTTGGCAGGCAGCAGCCCGACAATTTTTTCAATGTCGGGGATAAAGCCCATGTCCAGCATACGGTCGGCTTCATCAATCACCAGAATTCGCGTCTGGGTAAGAAGCAGACCACCGCGCTCAAACAGGTCCAGAAGGCGGCCCGGTGTAGCAATGAGAACATCTACGCCTCGGTTCAGCACTTCTTTCTGGTCCGCCATGCTTTCGCCGCCAATCAGCAGCGCATGGGTCAGTTTGAGGTGCTTGCCGTAATTCACAAAGTTTTCGGCAACCTGAAGAGCCAGTTCCCGTGTGGGTTCAAGAATCAGGGAGCGCGGCATGCGGGCTCTGGCACGTGAGCCAGAGAGAATTTCCAGCATGGGGAGCGTGAAAGACGCTGTTTTCCCCGTGCCTGTCTGAGCAACACCCAGCACGTCTTTCGCCATCAGAATGGCGGGAATTGCCTGTTCCTGAATGGGGGTGGGATGCGTGTACCCCATTTCCGTTACAGCGCGGAGAAGAGGTCCGGAGAGCTCCAGATCAGCAAACGTCGTTTTAGGCTCAGAGTCTGTTTCAGCCTCAACGCGTGCTTCGGGACTCGCGCTCTCGACTGCCGTGGTTTCCGCCGGCGCCTGAACATCTGCTGTTGCCGATGCTATGGGGGCGGCCGTTTCCGGCTCCGGGGCTACAGCAGGAGCATCTGGTTCTGCCTGCGCCGGAACGGCCTCAGACTGCTTAGCTTCGGTCGGCTCTGGCGCTGTTTTGGCAATAGCTTTCGGTGCGGCTTTTTTGGCAGGGGTCGCGCGACGGCGCGTGCGTTTGGGCTTGGGTGTTTCTTCAGCCACGACGTCCGCTTCGGCAGTCTGATCTGCCTGAGATTCGGTCGGTTCAGGTGCAGCAGCGACCGGGGCCGGTTCAGCGGCTTTCCGGCGGCGGCGCACAGGCTTTTTGGGCGCCTCTGCCTGTTCGGCAGGAACAGCATCAAGCGCGTCCGCACCCGTTTCCGTTGCGGCTGCGTCTACAGCCGTGGCAGCTGTTTTTGTACGGCTGCGCGTGGTGGTCTTGCGGGGGCGGGTGGGCGTTTTGGCTATCAATATGCTCTCGGAGATACTTCAGTCGTTATAGCATGGACCGACAGGCCCTGAATTTTCCATGCTCCGGACGCCGGAGGAGGAAGAGAAGCTGAAGCCGGTCAGGCGCTTGCTGCGATTAAAGGCATTTGCCTCCGGAAGCAAGCTTTCCCCGCCCTTTGTAGTCTATTTTACAGGAATGGATGGCCAAGCGAGGCAGCCAGAATGGCAATCAGGCCAAGCGCCATGATGACGAGAGTCTGGTTGCGGATCGAGTCGAACAGGGCTGGCTGCGGACGCAGGGCGCGCCGTGCTTTCTGGAAGGGGCCTGTGAGCACCCGTACATACAGAACAGCCATGATAATACCGAGGAGCTGCATGAGGTTGGTGGTCCATGGTGCCTGCGCAAAACCGCCTTCATGGAGGATCATCAGCCAGCCGGTGATCAGGGCCGTGGGGATGACATGCATCAGGACCCGGAAAAAACGGCCCAGAGATTGCAGTTGCACGGAGTTGCGCTGCGTGGGGTCCAGCAGGGAGAGGCTCTGGCGCATGATGATGGCCGCATAAGCGGTCCCACCAACCCAGAACATGATGCTGATGATATGGAAAGCGAGGATGACGCTCCAGAGAATGGAATGAGGCATGCAGACTCCGCTTGGAAAAATCGAATTCAAAAAAGGCGTGCGAACGGCAGCCTGTCTCTGCGTCGCACAGTGCTGGATGCCTGATTGCCAAGGGGATGCGCCGGGTGCAAGTCAGTATTCGTCTGGTAGTCACCCGGCTCCCCGTATCAGGAGGATATTCATGCCCGCTTCTCCGCATGCAGGCCTTGCTCTTTATACACCAGAACAGATGGCGCAGGTGGATCACCTTGCCTCCGCAATCGTCCCGGTCGCGACACTGATGGAGAATGCCGGGCGTGCAGTCGCGCGGGCGGTGCGGCGCTTTATGCGGCCTTGCCGTGTTCTCGTCCTGTGCGGGCCGGGGAATAACGGGGGGGATGGATTTGTCGCGGCCCGTTTTCTCGCGGAGGCGGGCTGGCCGGTTGCCGTGGCCGAGCTGACCGCGCCGCGTGCGGGATCTCCTGCGGCGGAGGCCTCTGCCCGGTTTGAAGGGGTTCGGGTGCCATTTGCTCTGGCGGAAGTAGAGCGCGCGGATCTGGTGATTGATGCGGTGTTTGGCGCAGGCTTAAGCCGCGACGTGACCGGGTTGGCGGCTGATCTGCTCAAAGCGGCCTGTAAAGTGGTGGCTATTGATACACCGTCCGGAATTGACGGTGCGACAGGGCAGGTGCGGGGATATGCGCCGCACGCCGCGATGACCGTCACATTTTGTCGCTTCAAGCCCGGGCACCTTCTTTATCCGGGGCGGAGTTTTATGGGGCGGCTTGTTCTGGCGGATATCAGCATGCCCGAGCAGGCGCTGGCGCAGGTTCCGTGCGGGATCTGGCAGAACAAGCCGGGATTGTGGAACCTGCCGGAACCGGGGCCGGAGAGCCATAAATACACACGGGGTGTGGTGAGCCTCTGTGCCGGACAGTCCATGCCGGGGGCTGCCCGGCTCTGTGCAGGCGGGGCACGGGCCGCGGGGGCAGGGCTG
>NZ_BAJW01000035.1 GCF_000613905.1 Acetobacter persici JCM 25330 | reverse complement strand
CTAAGAGCTTTGGATTTTTCGCCAATAATCGGTGGAACAGTCATTCATGGGTTGAGGCAGCCTGCTATATCGTTGATATCACAGCTGACCAGTTCGGGGACGAAGCCATCATCGTCGTTGCGAATACGGACTCGCGATATCGTGTTGGAGACTGTGATCCTGCGTTTCCGAACGCAATTGCTAGTCGTCGAAGAGCGGTTGAACTGATCTGGCCTCGGTGGCTATCTGCGGCGTCAGGTGGCGAGGGTGACAGTTAATATATTGTTTTATAGTAGAAAATACATCTCGGAGTGTCTTGGGGTGTCTTCACATCGACGGACTGTCTCTCCGCCAGATTTCATTTTCCCCTGAAAAAACAAGCACTTACGCCAATCTGTCACGGCATGATTGTATTGTGCAGTTACATGTCCAGCGTTACATATCGACAGGTATGGACGACATGAACAACATATTCCGGCGGGCAGGTGCTCAGACATGGAGTGTCCGGTTTCATATCCCACGAGACCGGCGTTCTGACGTAGGCAAGGCATACGGAACCAAGGGTGGGCACAAGGCCGATGTGGTGAAAACTCTGAGCACCACAGACCGCAAAGAAGCGATGGGCAGGCGTCCAAAGGCTCTTGAGGCTATCCGTGCAGAGATTGACGCAAAACTTCAGGCAATCGGTCTTGCGCCTCTTGATGGTGGCTGGCAGCCTGACTGGGCTTTTACATGGGATGATGAAGAGAAAGCTGTCTCTGAAGGGCTTGCGGCCCGGAGGGAGATTGCCAAGGCAGCGGACCGGGAAGACCAGGCTGAAGAGTTCTATACAGCGACCGCTGACGGAAGCATGCTCTCTGCGACCATACGGATAAGTCCCCGTGACAGGAAGGAAAGTCATAACGCATCAGTCATAGACAGCATTTTATAGCGGTTCCATGCACTCTGCGAAGGCTTTGAGGTCACCAAGGTCTGTCATATTTCTTTAACAAACAAAAAAATAGGGAGCTGTTAAATAGCGCCGTGTTGAAGGCGGAGCAGGACAATGCTGGCGGATCAGGAGCGGAGCTATTGGCTCGCGAAGCATATCGTTCCAAATGAGCATCTGGTAAGGGCATGGCTCGCCCGTTTTCCTGATATTGAAGCCGACGATATTATTCAGGAAGGATATGTTGTTATCTCCGAGGCCGATATTAGCAGAGTTTTTAATCCTATCGGCTATTTTCATACAATTTGTCGTAATCTTGTTTTAAAACATTACAGGAGGGCTCAGATTGTCAGCGTTACAGCCATTGCGGATATTTTAAATGACACGCTGGCTGATCAGACGCCATCAATCGAAGAAACGCTTGATGCAAGAGCGGAATTACAGTTTCTGGACCAGATTATTCAGAATCTTCCCGAGACATGCCGGAACGTGTTTATTTGCAGGAAAATAAACGGAAGCCCGCAGAAACAGTGTGCCCGGGAACTGGGTCTCTCTGAAAATAGCGTGGAAAAACAGTTGGCGCGCGCTTTAGCACTCATTGCCAAATCCTACGGGCAACGAGATATGCCTCAACGTAAGACGACAGGACCGACACGTGGCAACAGAAGATTCTCCTGATTATGTTGCCGCGCAATGGATGGCCCGGATTGATCGCAGTGCGCTGACGCAGGAAGAACAGGATGCCTTAAACCGGTGGGTCAGTGCCGATATCCGGCATAAGGGTGCGTTTTTGCGGGCTCAGGCTGTATGGCAGGCGACAAATAAGGCCAGGGCTTTACACGCGCCTTATCCGGCACGGGTGGCCCATGTGCCGCGTTCTTCTTCGCGCCGTGCTTTTTTGGGTTCAGCGGTCGCGGCATCTGTTGGTCTGTTTGTGATCGCAAGCAAAACGGGCGAGGCGCGCACACAATATACAACCCTCAAGAACATCCTGCATTGCCGTCAAACGCCGGAAAAGCAGCTTATTCTGGACTGCTATAGCCATGTGGATGACTATTCCGAGCTAACAAGGATAGTCTACGGGCGCTGTCTGGTGGCGGGATCTCAGCGGACTGTCAAAACGAGCAGGTTGCGATTTGTTATAAACGGCAGCCTGCTGATGTACAAAGACGCAAATTACGAAATCGGTCTTGTGATGGACGGGCACGCCTCCTTAAAGGGGCAGCATCCGTCCGAATATAAAACCTTATCGGCTGGAGAGCAGATTACGCGCACTGCGGCGGGGCAACTTCACTTCAGTTATCTGGATGCGGAGGCGCTTGCCCGTCTGAGCGCATGGACAAAAGGTCAGGTCTCTCTAGATACGCAAACAATTTCTGAGGCCTCTGATATTTTTAACCGCTACAACCAGAAGCAGCTTGTACCGTCTTTTCGGCTGGCGGATTATCGGCTTTCAGGCATGTTTGATCTGAACAGGCCAGATGTGTTCGCCCTGGCTGTCAAAACAGTTCTGGGCGGAAAAATACATGAAGATGGGCAGCATATTTATCTGGAATGAAAACATTGTCTTATAACTGTAATAAGAAAAAGTGACGGAAAAATTGAGCTGAAGACTCATGGAAGGCAGATGCATCTATCACACAAGGTTGCAAAATGTCTTTTCTAGGCCGTTCGTGCTTTTGTCTCTCTCTCATTTCATCTTCTGCTTTTATTTCCAGCGTTTCGGCCGCCGCGGATCATAAGCTGTCTTTTTCAATTCCTGCCCAAAAGCTGACGTCAGCCCTTATGGTGTTTAGTCAGCAGTCGGGCCTGCATGTTGCGTTTGATGGAAAAGTTGGAGATTCCCTCCAGTCTGTGCCTCTGCATGGAAAAATGGATGCCTTTAAAGCGCTCCATAAACTGCTTGGTCAGACGGGATTCATCATTGATGCATCCAACCCCAACTTCATTACGCTGCGCACGGAAAAAGACCATAAGCTGAAAACGGCAAACAGCCATGACACAAATCTGACTGTTCAGGGGCATAGAAACCAGCTTCACACCAAGCGCAGCTTTGCCGGGGTGGTGGACAGCACGTCTTATGATGACACGTCCAGCCTCGGGGGTGGCGCATCCTCTGTGGCTGACCTGCTGGTCCTCCTGCCCGGTGTGGCCGGTATTCAGGATGGTGATCAGCCGCGCTATATCAGTGTGCGCGGTATTTCGCCGGATCTGAACCAGACGACGCTTGATGGCATTACTCTGGCGACAATTGGCGATAATGGTGGGGGAACACGGCGCGTCAATTTACAGAATATTCCGGGTGAGCTGACCGGGGAAGATAATATTTATAAAACCTTTACAGCAGAGCAGGATGGTGGGGCTATTGGCGCCGTTATCGATATGATGCCAAGAAGCGCTTTTGATTATAAGGGTTTTTATAAATATCTGGATGCATATGGCGTTTATTCCACATATCGTGGGGCGGTGGGTGCCAATAAAGTGCCGGGCCTTTCACCGCATCTGGCGCAGGGTGCAAAAGCCGTAATCGCTGATCGTTTTGGGGAGAATAAGGAATTCGGAATTATTGCGTCTTTCCGCTATCAGAAACGTATCCGAAATTCCTATAAAAAATGGCAGGACAGTAATTATTATTACGACGATAAAGGGAAGCCTGTTGGCGGTGAAAGCAATAACGTTCCGGACCGCTCACAGGGCTGGAACGGGCTGACAGCCCCGGCAGATATTGAAGACGGCAATTATTCAAACGCAATTACCAATCTGGGTGG
Source organism: Acetobacter persici JCM 25330 (assembly GCF_000613905.1). Classification (GTDB taxonomy): domain Bacteria; phylum Pseudomonadota; class Alphaproteobacteria; order Acetobacterales; family Acetobacteraceae; genus Acetobacter; species Acetobacter persici. Next base: position 29,960 of record NZ_BAJW01000035.1, on the reverse strand, counting down.
CTCGGCCCGTGCAGAGTGGAGGCCTGTCAATTCAGGTTTTACCGCATCTCTGATGGGGTACAGCTACGAAAGATGGGAAAATTCCTTAATGGATCATACCTATCTTTTGATGGATAATCCGCAGATCTGGAATCAGACCGCCACCAGTGGGCGTGAATTGCTATATCGTTCTGCAAGCTATGTAAGGCAGGATCGCTGGCAGACAAACAGCAACGGTGTGCTGGGTAATCTGGGCTGGCACGACGCAGTTTCCGCTCTCAAACTGCGGGTCGGTTATACGTGGGAAGAATATGAAAATTACCAGCCACGTCTGACGGCATATGCTTACCCTAAAAAGCAGGGTCTGGCTCCGATCTATGGTGATTATCTCTATAAAGATAATTTCGCGACACTCTCGAACGTGAGTGATCTGAAGAGCATGATGGGAATGAAGTATAATTTAAGCCAGATTCAGCAATATGATGATGATGCGCGGGAGGGGGTTACTAACGTCCGCCTTGATTATACACGTAATCTGAATTCTGATTCTCATGGTTTTGGATTTGCGACAGGGTTTGAATGGCGCACTCTGAATGTCACTGATCAGATGAATTACCGCGACTATGTGGCCGGTGGTGATGCAACCCCCTATATGTTTACGCCCAGTTTCAGCCTCCCGGCACGTTTTACACTCTGCCATGGATCAATATGACAAATTTCCCATGGGACAAACAAAAGCTCGACGTTGCCACAAGCAATAATGACACGCTGAGTTCATTTTACCGATATAAAGAACAGTTGCTCGATGGCTATCTATCTCTGCATTACAAGTGGCAGCATTCGCAACTCATTGCTGGGGTGAGAGCTGATGGTGTCAGTTTCTCGGCTTATACGCCTCAAATTGAATCGGGCACCGCATCTGGTAAAATTAGTAAAAATAATGGGGGGTATCTGAACCCTCTTCCATCCGTGACATTTATGCATGAATTCCCAAAGAATTTTATCCTGCATGCGGCATGGAGTGAAAGTGTCGGTCGCCCGCGGCCTAATGATATTGCTCAGGCGCAGAAAATTAACTGTAGCGATGATGCAAAAAACGGGGCCGAGTGTACGTTGTCTCGAGGGAACCCGAACTTGCGGCCGCGTCGTGCAAACAATTTTGATGTGTCTCTTGATAAGTATTTTGATCATGGACGCGGGGTCTTTAGCGTCGCGTATTTTGATAAGATGATTAAGGATGATATTTATACGTTAAGTGACTACCAAATTCTTGATGGCGTGAAGACACAGGTGACTGAACCTCTGAATGCCAATAAATCCTCTCTTATGGGTGTTGAAGTCTCCGTTATTGACCGGAAGATAAAAGGACCATGGAACTGGAGTTTTGACGTATCCGCCAACGGGACATGGATGCGCGGACGGATGAATTATACCGCATCCGAAGGGACGTACAAACTGCATCAACTGCCTGATCAGCCAAACTATATTTTTAACAGTGCTGTAACGTGGCATATACCGCAGGTGCGCGGTGCGATCCGTGCAACCTTCTCCTATACCCCCAAATATCTGACTGACCCAGCTGCCAACCCCTGGCAGAACTCAGGCTATGGTGAACTCGCCAGTCTTGATCTGGGAGCATGGCACGATATTACAGACAATATCCGTTTCAAGTATGAGGTGTATAATCTTGTCGGGGCACACAGAACGTATCGGATGGGCGACAGGCTCCAGCAGATTAGCGAAAAAGATTATTACGGAAGAAGCATCTATTTTGAGGTTGTCGTGAACTAGCAGGGCAGGCCAGCCGTATCAGGTGCAGATGTCAGAGGGAGGGACGTGTTTTTCCCTCTGCTTTGTCATGAGCCTCAAAGCGCGGCGCGCGGTCTTTGCAGCATTCTGTGCGCCCACTCTCTACAATGCTTTCTATCAACTGGATAAGACTTCCCGCCCATGACAACACGCAGAGATTTTCTCAAATACGCACTCTTCACTGGAGCCGCCGCTGGTTCTGGCGCGATATTGCCGGACTCCGTTCGCCGGGCTTTTGCAATCGCTCCAGAGGTTGGTTCCACATGGAAAGAGGCCGAGCATGTTGTTATTTTAATGCAGGAAAACAGATCATTTGATCATGTTTTTGGAACATTGCAGGGCGTACGCGGGTTTAATGATCCAAGGGCAATCCGTCAGCCTAACGGTAACCCGGTGTTTATGCAGTCCGGCCAGTCTGGCGAGACTTATCTGCCGTGGAGACTGAATATTCGCGATACACGGGTAACATGGATGGGGTCTATCCCACATTCCCGTGACAGTCAGGTGGATGCTTGGAATGGTGGCGGGCATGACAGATGGATTGATGCCAAAAAATCGCATCACAAAGGATATGATCGTTATCCGTTGACAATGGGTTATTATACCCGCGAAGATTTACCCTTTTATTATGCGCTTGCCGATGCCTTTACCGTCTGTGACCAGAATTATTGTGGGGCTATGACGAGCACGACACCTAACCGCCTGTTATTCATGACCGGAACCGTGAGGGACCGGCAGGACCAGTCCTCTGATGTTTACATGCGCAATGGCGAGATTCTTGAAGGTGGCATGACGTGGGGCACATTTCCGGAACGGCTTGAACAGGCAGGTGTTTCCTGGAAATATTATCAGAATGAACTGACCCAGACCGGGGGCATGAGCGAGGCAGAGCGTGGCTGGCTCAGTAATTTCGGGACAAATGTTCTAGAATGTTTTGACCAGTATGTGGTCTCTGCCAATCCGGGCTTTCAGGAATGGCTTGACGCCCGTATTAGTGATTGCCGCAATCATCTTGACCGCCTGAATAGCCGGGAAATGCTCGTCTCGGAAACACTTGCGGAAAAACGGCTTGAGGCACAGACGCTGCTTGATGTTTTGACGCGGCGTAAGGCGCAGTCTGCTGAAAAAAGAGAGAAACTTACGGCTGAAGAATGTGCGTTGTTTGAAAAAGCCTTTGTAACCAATAAGGCTGACAAAAACTATCGGATACTGGAGCAACTGCATTTTCAGGATGGCGAAAAACCCATCAATATGAAGGCTCCTAAAGGGGATATTCTGCATCAGTTCCGTCAGGATGTGAAAGACGGCACGCTCCCCGTTGTTTCGTGGTTATCCGCGCCGGAGCATTTTTCTGACCATCCAACGTCTCCGTGGTATGGAGCATGGTATGTTTCGGAAGTGATGGATATTCTGACGGAAAATCCTGAAGTCTGGAAAAAAACGATTTTCATTATAACGTATGATGAAAATGATGGGTATTTTGACCACGGCTGTTCTTATACAGCACCCGACCCTGCCCGCCCGGAAACAGGCAGGTCTTCAGCAAAAATTGGACCGGACGGACTGGAATATACAACGGTAGAGGATGAAATTGCGCGCGGTGTGCCAAAGCATCTGGCACGCAGCGGCCCGATTGGCCTTGGCTTTCGGGTGCCGATGATTATTGCGTCTCCCTGGAGCCGTGGCGGATGGGTAAATTCCCAGTTGTTTGAGCATACATCCACACTGCGTTTTCTCGAAGTTTTTGTGCAGGAGAAGTTCGGGAAAAATGTGAAAGAGACTAATATTTCACCCTGGAGGCGCGCTATTAGCGGTGATCTGACATCCTGTTTCCGTGCATTTGATGGTGTGGCGCCTTCTTTGCCCTATCTGAATCGCGATGATCATCTGCATAGGATTGAAGACGCGAAAGATCGCCCCATGCCGAGCGGTTTTCATGCGCTGAGTGTAGATGAAAGTGTAATGCTACGCGATAATCCCTACAGGCTTCGTCAGGCGCTCTGGCAGGAGCCGGGGCATCGGCCTGCCTGCGCTCTGCCTTATGAACCGTACTGCGATGGAGGTGTCAGCCCGGATGGACGCCATATCATGCTGCGTCTGAAGGCCGGTGCGGATTTATACGGCCAGCGCGCCGCAGGTCTGCCCTTTAATATCTATGGCCATACTAACCCGGAAATGAGTGCCATGCAGGCGGGGACTTATGCTCTGGCAGCTGGCGATACTCTGGATGCGTCCTTCGAGATGGCATCCTTTGCGCAGGGCCAGTACGATGTAGACGTGCATGCCCCCAATGGTTTTTATCGTCGCTACAAGGGGCGGCAGGATGGGGTGAAGATAGACGTCGCATGCCGTTATCTTGTCGGGAAGAAGCAGGACCTTGTTTTATCTGTGCGTAATTATGGGACGGAAACGGTTGATCTGGTCTGCGCTTTGAAAGGCGAGGAAATAACCAGAACCATCCGGCTTTCTCCGGGGAAAACGCGCGTAGTTCCGTTTGATCTGGCGAAAGAGGCCATGTGGTATGATATTACGCTCTCAGCCCGGAACGAAGAAGACTTTCTGTATCATCTGGCGGGGCGCGTTGAAACAACACGGCCGGGGAAAACAGATAAGGCTATGGGATCAGGGCAGAAGCTCTAAGCGTTAAGGCACGCCTTTTAGGACAAGACAAGGCTGCTGATTTTTGTGGTTCGTCTGGAACAGTATGGGGTAGTGCTAGAATGTTGCGGCACGCCATGATGGCTCTCTATGCTATTCGCGAAACAGCACAGGGACTTGTTGGGCTTATTACGCAAACTGTTGCTGGTTTTCCTGAACGGCCTGCCGGATGAAATTGCACAACTGATGGATGCGTAAAGTTTTTTGTTCTTCTTCACGGGTAATCAGCCAGTAATGCCGTTTCAGCCTTACCTGTTCCGGCAGAACCGGGACCAGCTCCGGGCGTGTGGCAGCGACAAAGGTCGGGAGCACCGCCATGCACAGGCCTGAGCAGGCTGCTTCCATCTGGGCCTGTACGCTTGAATTCTGAATGCGTACCATTTTGCGGGAGACCCCAAGACTTTCCAGATAGTCCAGTTCCCGCATGAAAATCATTTCATCCACATATCCGGAAAACAGATGGGATGAAAAATCATCTGGTTTTTTGATCGGTTTTTCCCGGTCAAGATAAGCCTGCGTGGCATAAACGCATAAATAATAGGGTGTCAGTTTTTCACAGACAAAACGATCATCCTCAGAAGGGGTGACGGTAATGGCAATGTCGGCCTGCCTGCGGGAGAGGGCGACAATCTGTTGAATTGTCAGAATTTCAATGGTTAGCGCAGGGTTATCTACTAACAGCTGGCCAATACGGGCAGCCAGAAAAAAGTTTGCAAACCCTTCCAGCGCGTTGATGCGTATGGTTCCCGTCAGCCCGTGCAAAGGGCTGCTGGCCTGTGCAACCTGTGTTGCTTCCCGGTCCATCGCTTCTGCCGTGCTTAACAGGTCTTCCCCATAGCGCGTCAGTGCATAACCGCGCAGGTGCCGTTCAAAGAGTGTTTTACCGACGGAGGATTCCAGAGAAACAATGTGTCGGCCCACAGTTGCGTGATCAACCCCCAGCAAACGCCCAGCTTCCGAAAGGGAGCCGGAACGCGCCACAGCCAGAAAAAACTGCAGATTTCTCCAGTCCAGACTGCGTTTCATGAGGGTAAAAAAGCTCCATTTGCTTGTTACTGTGCAGATTTGCACATCGAGTGAGCGAAATCTCCTGATTTTCTTGTGAGGGTTTTGCGCGTTCATTCGGCGCACAAGAACAACAGCCGGGAAGGAAGGGCGCAAGCCGTAACCTTCTTCTGGAGATAAGGCCATGACAGCACTTTATCTGCCCTCTCTGGTCCGTATTGGTGGTGGGGCTTTGAACGAGCTTCCCGCCGCCCTGAAACAGGCAGGGCTTTCCGCACCGTTTGTCATTACAGACGCCTTTATGGCGCAGTCGGGCTTGCTGGACAGGGTGAAGGGGCTTCTGGCAGAAGCTGGCTTCCGCTCAGGCGCTTTCCCTAATGCTGTGCCAGATCCTACGGTCGCCTCCGTAGAGGCCGCACTGGCGGCCCTCAAACAGGGGGATTATGATTGCGTAATTGGTCTGGGCGGCGGCAGCCCGATTGATACCGCCAAAATGGTGGCTGTTCTGGCCAGACACGGTGGCACGCCATCCCGCCTGAAGGTGCCGCATGTGCAGGATGAAGTCGGGTTGCCGATTATCGCCATCCCCACCACGGCTGGGACGGGCTCAGAAGCCACGCGCGTGACGGTGATTACGGATGAAAAAACCGACGAGAAAATGCTCTGTGCCGGATACGCCTATCTGCCCCATATCGCGATTGTTGATTATGAACTCACCCTGACCATGCCCCGCCGCCTGACGGCGGATACCGGTCTGGATGCTCTGACGCACGCTCTGGAAGCCTACGTGTCCAGACTGGCCTCTCCCTTTACAGACGCACTGGCGCTGGCCGCCATGAAGCGCATATGGCATGCGCTGCCGGTTGCATGCGCAGAACCTTCCAGCCGGGAAGCACGTGCGCAGGTGATGCAGGGGGCGTTTGAAGCCGGAATGGCGTTCTCTAACGCGTCTGTAGCGCTTGTGCACGGGATGAGCCGACCCATCGGGGCGCATTTCCATGTGGCGCATGGACTGTCAAACGCCATGCTGCTGCCGGAAATTACGGCGTGGTCCATTACAGGGGCTGAAGCGCGGTATGCAACCTGCGCCCGCGTGATGGGCATTGTGCCCGACAATACGGATGATGCTTCGGCTTGCAAGGCTCTTGTGGCGGCTCTGCGGGAACGCAACCGTGCGCTGGACGTGCCAACCCCACGCTCCTACGGGCTGGAGGAAAGCCGCTGGAATGATCTGCTGCCTCTTATGGCAGAGCAGGCTCTGGCCTCCGGCTCCCCCGCGAACAATCCGCGCGTGCCCGCGCATGCAGAGATTGTGGAGCTGTATCAGAAAGTCTGGGCCTGAGGCCGGGCATAGGCAGATGGGCCATCTATAAAAACAACAAAACGCCTGTCAGGAGAATGGAACAATGACAACCCACCCGGAAGGAGCACGCTCCATGCGTTCTCTGGTGCTGGCGTCAAGCGTTGGCACCGTTATTGAATGGTATGATTTTTTTCTCTACGGCAGTCTGGCCATTTTCTTTGCCCGTCTGTTTTATCCCCCCGGTGACGGCGTGGCGGCGACCCTTATCAGTGTAGCAACTTTTGCGACCGGGTTTGCCGTGCGCCCGCTGGGCAGCCTGCTGTTTGGCTATATGGGGGATAGTGTCGGGCGGAAAAAAACCTTTCTGACTACTCTGCTTATCATGGGCTGCTCCACGGCCGCCATTGGCCTTTTGCGACCTTTGCCACTGCGGGATACGCTGCCCCCGTTCTGCTTGTTCTGCTGCGTATTGTGCAGGGGCTTGCGCTGGGGGGGGAATATGGCGGGGCGGCGACCTATGTGGCCGAACATTCGCCGCCGCAGGAGCGCGGAAAATGGGCAAGCTATATTCAGGCCATGGCGTCAGCCGGATTTGTGCTTTCTCTGGGGATTGTGCTGACCCTGCGTCTGTCACTGGGGGAAGAAGCGTTTGGCGTGTGGGGCTGGCGGGCACCGTTTTTGGTCTCGTTCGTTCTGGTGCTCGTGTCCGTCCGTATTCGTCTCCGGCTTTCTGAATCTCCTGTTTTTATCGATATGCATAAACAGGGTCAGCTTTCCAAATCGCCAGTGCGGGACACGTTCCGCATCCCCGGCAACGCGCGGCGTATTCTCCTGTTCTTGTTTGGTGTGGCCTGCGCGCAGGCGGTCACGTTTTATACCGCACAGTTTTATGCCCTGTATTACATTCAGACTTTTATGAAAGTTCCTTTCCTGCCAGCCACACTTTCCGTCGCGATCGGGGTGTTTCTGGGGGTTCCCTTCTTCGTGCTGTTTGGCGCTTTGTCTGACAGAATTGGGCGTAAACGCCTCTCTCTGGCAGGTATGGCTGCGGCGGTTGTGTTTTATATCCCCATTTTCTCACTTATCCGCCACGCAATTACGCCTGAAAACACCAGCTATCCGACGATTTCCGCCTGTGTGTTCGTACTGGTTGTGATTGCGGCGGCTGTTTATGGCCCCTACGGCGCGTTTATTGTGGAAAGCTTTCCCGCCAATGTGCGGTACACCTCAATTTCGGTCCCTTACCATATCGGGAACGGGATTTTTGGGGGCTTCCTGCCGCTGGTGAGCCTCTGGCTGGTGACGGAAACCGGAAATCCTTATGCCGGGCTGCTTTACCCCATGGGGCTGTGCCTGATCGGCTTTTTTATCACCCTGTTCTGGGTGCCTGAAACACTGACGGTGCGCAAAGGCGAGCGCACACAGATTGTCTCCCTCTCACATGAAGCCATGAGCGAAGGCTAAGCCTCCGTCACACAAAAGGATAAAACCAATGCAGACAGTGCATCACATCATCGGTGGAAAATCTGTGCCGGGAACGGGCACCCGCACCGGCGACGTCTTTAACCCTGCGACCGGCGAGGTCACTAAAAAAGTTGTTCTGGGCACACAGGATGATCTGAACACGGCAGTTGCGGCAGCCAAAGCAGCCTTTCCCGCTTGGGCAGAAACACCCCCTCTGGCGCGTGCGCGTGTCCTGTTCCGTGCGCGGGATCTTATCGAACAGCGGATGGATGATCTTGCCGCTGTGATTACATCGGAACACGGAAAAATCCTGTCTGATGCGAAGGGAGAAGTCACCCGCGGTCTCGAGGTTGTGGAATTTGCGACTGGCGTGCCGGAGCTTTTGAAGGGCGAATATACAGAGCAGGTCGGGCGCGGGATTGATGCCTGGACCATGCGTCAGCCTGTCGGGATTGCTGCGGGGATCACACCCTTTAACTTTCCGGTGATGGTGCCGTTATGGATGGCCCCTATGGCTCTGGCAACGGGCAATTGCTTTATTCTGAAGCCCTCTGAGCGTGATCCGTCTGCATCCGTCCTGCTGGCAGAAATTCTGAAAGAAGCCGGTTTGCCAGATGGTGTTTTTCAGGTTGTGCATGGTGATAAGGATATGGTGAACGCCATTCTGGAACATCCCGATATTGCGGCGGTCAGCTTTGTGGGGTCCACGCCGATTGCCCAGCATGTTTACGCGACAGGGACAGCGCACGGGAAACGTGTGCAGGCGCTGGGCGGTGCGAAAAACCATGCGCTTGTCATGCCCGACTGTGATCTGGATAAAACGGTCGATGCGCTGATTGGTGCGGCCTATGGCTCCGCGGGGGAGCGTTGTATGGCTATTTCCGTCGCCGTAGCAGTTGGGTCGGTTGCGGATAAACTGGTTGCCGAGCTAGAGAAAAAGGTAAAGGCCATTACCATTGGAAACGGCACGCATGACGCCAGTGAGATGGGGCCGCTTGTTACGGCACAGCATCTGGCCCGCGTGACCGGACTGGTGGAGTCCGGTGTCAGTCAGGGGGCAACACTGGTGGTGGACGGGCGCACGATAAAAGTGAAGGACCATGAAGGCGGATTTTTTATTGGGGGCTCACTTTTTGATCACGTGACGCAGGAGATGGACATTTACCGCGAAGAAATTTTCGGGCCAGTTCTGTGCGTTATGCGTGCGCCGGATTTTGATGCGGCTCTCAAGCTGATCAATGACAGCCCGTTTGGAAACGGGACTGCCATTTTCACGCGGGATGGAGACGCCGCCAGAACATTTGCGCATTCTGTAAAAGCCGGAATGGTTGGGGTGAACGTGCCCATTCCTGTGCCTATGGCCTTCCACTCTTTCGGGGGCTGGAAAGACTCCCTGTTTGGAGACCACCACATGCACGGGCCGGAAGGGGTGCGTTTCTTCACCCGCATGAAAGCCGTGACGCAGCGCTGGCCCGCAGGAATTCGCTCTGGTGCGGAATTTGTCATGCCAACACATGGCTGAACCAGTGTGTCAGGCCAGGCAGAAAGCCTGGTCTGACACAGCGCATGGCCTGCTATCTTGCAGGCGAAACTGAATTAGTTATCGGTGCCGTATTTTACCGTGATCAGATGGTCGTGCTCTTTGACAGGTACACCGTTGCGGATCGGGGGGCGGTATTGTGTGTTGCGGCAATAATCGAGCGAAATATCGTCCAGTTCCGGCTTTTCACTGTGAATAATGCGGCAGTTCAGGTTGCGTCCGTCCTTGCCGATCTCCGCCTTCATGATGACGGTAGCTTCCGCATTTTTCTTTGCCGCTTGCTCGGGAGCAGCCGGGATATTTTCAGAAGAGTCGTTGGGTTCTGCCGCTTGCGCCGCCAAGGCTGGCAGAGGGGTCTGTGCCGCAGAGGACACCAGAAGAAGTGCCAGCGCGGCCGGAATGGTTTTCTTCAAATCTGCCTCCCTTGAAACTGAGAGGAGGATCCTCTGATCCTCCGGTATGGGGCCATCTGCCTGAAGGGGCGTCGGTCACCTGAGGTTGGGAATATCAATATTTCCGCCTGTCAGGCTGCTTTTTTCTCGGTCGCGAGGCAGCCGGGGCGTGTGCAGTGGCGGTGGAGGAAGTCGTGTTTGCCGTCCCACGAACGCTGGAGCGTCCAGCCAGACCACCGATGCCCCAGTAAACGGCAGACGAGGCGTGACCTGAACCATCTCATTGTCTGACGGTCTCTAGTGCCTGTTCCATCCATGTCGCGACAGCAAACAGCCGCTCATCTCCCCTATGCTGCCCCATCGCCATAAGGCCGACGGGGGCCTCCCCGTGTTTATGGCAGGGGAGGCTGATGGCGCAGCGGTCCAGAAAATTGGTGAGAGTCGGGTTGCGCAGCAGCAGGAGGTTGGTGGCGGCGTAAATCCCTCGTCGTGCAGAGCGTCAATGCGGGGGGCGATAATGGGCACTGTTGGCATCAGGATGGCGTCATACCCGTCCAGTCTTTCGGCTGCTCGGGTGATCAGGGCATCGCGGCGTAGTCTGAGCGTGATGTAGTCGACAGCCGTCTGTTCCCTGCCGCGTAAAATACGCTTCAGAACAAACGGATCATAAAGGTCGGCGTGGTGTTCAATCAGTCTGGCATGCCACGTCAGGGATTCGGGGGCGGGAAAGCCGCCGAGCCTGTTGAGATCCGGCAGAGTCTCCAGTTCCGGGAACGCAATGTCGGTCAGTATTGCGCCCGCCTGTTCAAGACGGTGCAAGGCCTGCTCATAGGTCCGGGCCACGGTCTCATCCATGTCTTTGGTGACATAGGTGCGCAAGACAGCCAGACGGGGTGCGCTGCCCGTGCCGGGCTCAGTGGTGTCTGCCAGCGTTACGGCCTGCCCGGATAGAGCGCGGTCGGCCATCCGGCAGCAGGAGACCGTACGGCCCAGACTACCAATGGAATCCAGCGTGAAGGACAGTGGAACAGTGCCTGCGGTGGAAATACGGGAGGCTGTTGGTTTGTAACCCGTCAGACCGGTGAGGGCAGCAGGGATGCGGCAGGACCCCCCTGTGTCACTCCCGATCCCGATTGCGGCCATACCATCCGTGACGGAAATGGCGGCCCCTGAAGACGAGCCACCGGGAATACGCTGACTGGCTCTGTCCCACGGATTGGCAGGTGTGCCGGTATGCGGGTTAATGCCGACGCCCGAGAACGCGAACTCCGTCATGTTCGTGCGGCCAATGGAAATCAGCCCCGCTTTGCGCAGATTGGCAATAGCCGGGGCATCCTGCGTGGCAGCAAGGGCGTGTTCCAGAACGCGGGAGCCTGCTCTGGTGACAGACCCGGCTTCATCAAACAGGTCTTTAACGGACACAGGCAGGCCGGAGAGCGCGGGCACGGGGCGCCCCTGCCTGCGTTGCTGGTCACTCTCATCCGCCGCAGCACGGGCTGCCTCTGTGTGCACGGTGACAAAGGTGCGGGCCCCTTCTCCGTGCGCGTTGGTAATGCGGTCGAGTGCCTGCTCTATCAGGTCCCGGCTGCGGAGCCTGCCTTCTGCAACAGCCTGCGCCATGGAAAGAAGGGTCTGGGGGGCTGCGCTCATGGCAAACTCCGTCTTGCGTCCCGCGGAGTGCGGGTGATTCTACTTGAGGTGGGGTCAGGCTGCGGGGGCTGGGTCTTTCAGCGTCACAATCAGCGGGACATGGTCGGACGGGCGTTCCATCGCGCGCTCTTCCTTATCCGGGTGCGCATCAATCAGGCGTTCTGCAATGCGGGGGGAGAGAAGGGCATGGTCAATCCGCAGGCCACTGTCACGTTGCCAGGCTCCGGCCTGATAATCCCAGAATGTATAGGCCGTGCCGGTAGGATGGACGGCGCGCAGGGCATCCGTCAGCCCAAGCCAGACCAGCCTGCGCCATGCGGCCCGGCTTTCCGGCCGCACAAGAGCATCATCTGGCCCCAGCGCGCCGGGAGCACAGTCTTCCGGCGTCGGGCAGACATTATAGTCTCCGGCGAGCATAAAATCCGTATCAGCATGCAGAAAGGTCTGGGCGCGATGGGCAAGCGCTTCAAAAAAAGCCAGCTTGGTTGCGTAGCCGTCCTCGCCGCCGGAGTTGCCGTTGGGCAGGTAGAGATTGCCGAGGGTCACCCCCTGCGTGCGTACTTCCACATAGCGGGCTGCGGGGTTTTCAAACCCGGGCAGATGGTCACTGGTGGTTTCAAACGCGCCCCGCACCAGTGTGGCAACCCCGTTATAGGATTTCTGGCCAACCACGGCGCACTCGTACCCGGCCTCCCGAAAGATTTCGGCTGGAAACTGCGCGGTCTCGCATTTGATTTCCTGCATCATCAGCACATCAGGCGCAGTGCGCTTGAGCCAGTCCAGAATCAGGTCCTGACGCTGGCGAACGGAATTGACGTTCCAGCTTGCGATTTTCATGCGACGGAAAAGCTCGTGCCACACCCGCAGGAGGACGCCGCGTTCGGGTTGTTCACCGTAAAATGCGCGCCCATCAGCTTATCCGCAAAATCCAGTTCCGCCCCGGCCAGCAGGTCAAGGCTTACCGGGTCCACAATCACGAGCGCCTCGCCCTTGTCCAGCCTGATATCATCCGGGGCAATATCGTCCTGCCCGATCAGTCTGAACTGATACTGAAAGCCATTGCAGCCGCCTGCTTCCACCGCCACGCGCAGGGCAGCGGGAGGCGCTTTCCCCTCTGTGGAGGCGGACGCGGTGCGTGTGGCGATAACGCGGGCAATGCGCGCGGCTGCGGCATCGGAGACGGGAAAAGGGCAGGGGCTGGGTCATGGTTTCTAGATAGCGTGCGCACGCCCCGGTTTGAAGGGGCAGGGTGGAGGAACATGGTCAATTTTCATGCAATGCCCTAGTGTATGGGGCGCGATGTGCGTCCTCACAGGGCGCGGGGCACAACCGCTCACATCAGAGCAGGCAGGACCAGAAGGCTTATGGGATTACAGGCTGCGTCACAGACATTTCTTGCCCCCTATGCCGTGCAGATGGCGCCGGGCCGGGGCCGCCGCCTGCATGCGGAGGAGGAATCGCTCACGCGTTCTCCCTGGCAGCGGGACCGGGACCGCGTGGTACATTCCTCCGGCTTCCGCCGCCTGCAATATAAAACGCAGGTCTTTATCAACCATGAAGGTGATTTTTTCCGCACCCGGCTGACCCATTCTCTGGAGGTTGCTCAGGTGGCGCGGTCCATGGCGCGGTATCTGCTGCTGGATGAGGACCTGACGGAAGCCGTCGCGCTGGCGCATGATCTGGGCCACACCCCGTTTGGCCATGCTGGGGAGGATGCCCTTGCCGCTCAGATGCAGCCCTGGGGCGGGTTTGATCACAATACGCAGGCCTTGCGCCAGGTCACTTTGCTGGAGCGTCGTTATCTGGCGTTTGATGGCCTGAATCTGACATGGGAGACGCTGGAAGGGCTGGCCAAACATAATGGCCCGGTGCGCAACCCGTCCGAGCGCCTGCGTGAGATTGATGCGCAGTGGTCGCTGGATCTGGGGACCTATGCCTCGGCCGAGGCGCAGGTGGCCGCACTGGCGGATGATATTGCTTATCACGGGCATGATCTGGATGATGGCGTGAAGTCTGGCCTGCTCTCGCTGGATGATCTTGTGGATGTGCCGCTGGTGGGGGATGCTCTTCGGGAAGCGCGCAGGCTTGCGGCTGATCTGCCGGAGGGTACGCCGCATAAAAAGCAGCGCATCCGGCATGAAATGGTCCGGCGCGTGATCCATGCGCTGACGACGGACGTGCTGGTCTGCACCCGGAAGCGGCTGGCTGCGCTCGCGCCGCAGAGTGTGGAGGATATCCGCGCGGCCCCGGAACCTGTGGTGGCTTTCAGCCCGGCGATGGCGGACGCGAACAAGGAGATCAGAAAGTTCCTGTTTGCAAAGCTTTACCGGCACTGGCGCGTCAACCGCATGACCTACAAGGCAAAGCGTGTGACGTCCGAGCTCTTCACAATTCTGGTGGAGTCGCCCAGATTGCTGCCTGATGGCTGGCGTGAGCCTGCACTGGCGGGGGATGACGCCGGATTACGGCGGACTGTGGCCGATTATGTTGCTCCATGACGGATCGCTACGCGATGGAAGAACATCGCCGGTTGACTGATCTGTCCATAGCAGGCTGAAAACGCGGTTCTGCCGCTTTCTTTGGGATCTTGAGTGTAATGTCAGACTGTTTGTTCCAGCGTTATCGTCACCACGTTCTGGCCGCCGTTCGGGCGATGTTGCCTGATGTGTCGGAAGAAACGCTGGCCCGTGTGGAAGTCACCCCGACGCGTGATCCCGCACATGGGATATGGCAACCAATGCGGCTCTGCTGCTGGCCAAAGCGGCCCGCCGGAAGCCTGCCGACATTGCAACGGATCTGGTAGCTGCGCTGGAAAAGGTTGAAGGTGTTGCCCGCGTGGCAGCTGCCGGGCCGGGCTTTGTGAACATGACCCTGACCCCGGATGTGCTGCGCGCAACGCTGCCTGCCGTGCTGAACGCCGGGGAAGCCTATGGCGAGTCGCAGTCCGGCGCGGGTGTTCGGGTCAATGTGGAATATGTCTCCGCCAACCCGACCGGCCCGATGCATGTCGGCCATTGCCGTGGGGCCGTGGTGGGGGATGCGCTGGCCAACCTGATGGCCAAGGCCGGGTTTGACGTCACCAAGGAATTCTACATCAACGATGCCGGGGCGCAGGTGAAGGCGCTGGCATGGGCTGTGTACTGGCGTTACCTGCAGGCGCTCGGGACAAAGGTGACGGAAGAGGCGTTTGACGCCCTGACCCCCACCGGCCTGCAATATCGCGGTGAGTATCTGATCCCGGTCGGGGAAGCGCTGGTGGCCCAGTATGGGGACAATCTGGCGGAACCCGGTGCAAACCCGGCCCCGGAACTGACATGGCTGGACACCGTGCGGGACTTTGCCGTGGCGCAGATGCTGCTGGCGATTAAGGATGATCTGGCGGCGCTTGGTGTGCACCAGAACGTCTTTACGTCCGAGGCTCAGGTGCTGCGGGATGGCGTGACCGATGCGGCCATCGCCACGCTGGAAAAGCAGGGCCTGCTGTATGAGGGCGTGCTGGAGCCGCCCAAAGGCAAGCTGCCGGAGGACTGGGAAGAGCGTGAGCAGCTCCTGTTCCGCTCCACCCAGTTTGGGGATGATGTGGACCGCCCGATGCGCAAATCGGACGGCACCAATACCTACTTCGCCAATGATATTGGCTACCATGCGGACAAGGTGGCCCGTGGTGCGCAGATGATGGTGGACGTCTGGGGCGCGGACCACGGGGGCTACGTCAAACGCATGAAGGCCGCCGTGCGCGCCGTGACGAACGATACCGTGCCGCTGGAAGTCGTGCTGTGCCAGATTGTGCATATTCTGCGGGATGGCCAGCCGGTCAAAATGTCCAAACGCGCAGGCACATTTGTCACGCTGCGGGACCTGATTGATGAAGTGGGCAAGGATGCCGTGCGCTTCACCATGCTGACCCGCAAAAGCGATGCGCAGATGGAGTTCGATCTGGATCTGGTGGTGGCGCAGAAGCGCGATAATCCGGTCTTTTACGTGCAGTATGCGCATGCGCGCTGCCGCTCCGTGCTGCGGGCCGCGCAGGAAGAAGGCACATATGGCGCTGTCACGCCGGAGGCTCTGGCCGCCGTGCCGCTGGATTGCCTGAATTCTGATGCAGAAATGGCGCTGGCCCGCCGGATGGCAGAATGGCCGCGTCTGGTTGAATCCGCAGCCCTTGCGCGGGAACCGCACCGCGTGGCCTTCTATCTGGCGGATCTGGCGGGTGATTTCCACGCGCTGTGGAACCGTGGGCGGGATGATGCGTCTCTGCGCTTCCTCCAGCCTGATGCGCTGGACGCCACCCGTGCACGGCTGGCGCTGGTTGCGGCAACCGCAACCGTTATCCGGTCCGGACTGGCTGTCATGGGCGTAGAGCCTGTGGAGGAGATGCGTTAATGAGTGAAAACGACAAAGGGTCTTTTGACGAGCGGATCAACCGTGCGCGGGAACGCATGAGTACGGATTATGATGCGTCTCCGCCACGCCGTCCGGCCGCACCCGCAGGAGCGCGGGCGGGAGCGTGATTTCCCAGTTTCTGAGCAGCGATACCGGAACCCGCAGACTGGTTTACGGGGCTGCTGGTCTCGGCGGCCTGCTGGTGCTTGGCATTGGCGGCTGGGCGCTGATGGGCCACCATCAGAGCGGCATCCCGGTTCTGGGGCCGCCGCCTGTTTCCATGAAGACCAAACCGGTTGATCCGGGCGGGATGCAGGTCGATGGTCTGAGCACGCCGGACGCGGATGATGGGCAGGCGCACCCGGTACCAGCGCCGGAAAAGCCTAATCCGGGGGCGCTGGCCGCGCAGTACGGCCAGCAGGCCGCCAAAACGGATGCGACTGACGGCGCTGCGGCGGGCAATCCTGCTTCTGCCGATCTGGCGAAAGCGCCTGCCTCTGCGTCAGAGGGCACGGCTCCTGTCGGGGATGCTTCCGCACCGGCTGCTCCTGCCGCTCCCGGGGCTGCGGCACAGGCGGATGCGCCTCAGCAGCCTGAAAGTCTGCCGGATTCCAGCGCAGGTGTTGCGGATGACTCTGCGGCGGGCGATACGGCCGCGAGTGTCCCGGCTCCCGCCGCGCCGGTGCCCGCCAAAATCCCGCCAAAGGCCGTCGCGAAAAAGACGGCTCCGGCAGAAGATGCCGATGCTGCGCGGAAACCGGAAGAAAGCCGCCCGGCGGCAAGTGCGGCCCCTGCGGGTGCGCCGGTACCGCCTGCTGCCACAGGGGGGAAATTCCGCGTTCAGTTAGCCGCTCTTCAGAGTGAAGCGCAGGCGCAGCAGGAGTGGAGCCGCCTTAAAACGCACTATTCAACCTGTTTGCGGACCGTACTCCGGTGATTGAGAAGGTGCAGCGCGATAACGCAATCTTCTACCGTCTGCGGGTTGGTGGTTTTGCGTCCGTGGCGGAAACGCGGAGCTTCTGTAGTGCCGTGCGGGAACGCGGGCTGGGCTGCACTCAGGTCCATTAAGGGCAGACAGAATGGATGCCCCGCAGCCGCCGGACAGCGCGCCAGAGCTGGAAACATCGGAGCCTCTGCCTGATCAGGCAGGGGCTTTGGATGGCTCTGCCCCGGTCACGGCGGAGGGCGGGGTGCCGCGTGTGCCCTTGCTGTCACTGGACGGATTTGAAGGCCCTCTTGATCTGCTGCTTGATCTGGCGCGGGCGCAGAAGGTTGACCTCTCCCGTATTTCCATCCTGCAATTGGTGGAACAATATCTGGCGGTTGTGGAGTCCGTCCGCAAAGTGCGGCTGGAACTGGCGGCGGACTGGCTGGTGATGGCGGCCTGGCTGGCGTGGCTGAAATCCCGCCTGCTTCTGCCTGCGGAAGATGATCTGGCGGCGGAAGGGGAAGATGCTGCCGAACTGTTGCAGGAACGGCTGATTGAACTGGCCTGCATGACGGAACTGGCCCGCTGGCTGGAAACGCGGCCGCGTCTGGGCCGGGATGTTTTTGCCCGTGGCGAGGGCGAAACCCTGATTGAAATTGACCGCTCCGGTCTGGCGCTTGATATGCCGCAACTGATGCGCGCCTATATGGCGGCGATGCGGCGCACAGCCCGGAAGCGGATTTACGCCCCGCGCACCATCCGGTTCTGGACCGTGCAGGATGCGCTGTCCCGCCTGACCCGCCTGCTGGGGAAAACGCCGCCGGGCTGGAACAGTCTGGATGCGTTTCTGCCTGAGCAGTTGCCGGAAGAAGGAGTGGGGGAGGACGCCATGCGCCAGCGCCGGGCGGCCGTTGCCGGCACCCTGATTGCCGGGCTGGAACTGGCAAAAAGTGGCCGGCTGGAACTCCGGCAGGATGAAACATTCGGCAAAATTCTTCTGCGCCCGCAGGAGGTGCAGGAGGTGCAGGACGATGTGCCGGAGGATGAGACGCATGATGCCTGAACAGCGGCCCGGTTACGACGCGCGGAACACAGGCAGGGAGACCCGATGAGCGAAGAACCAGCGCAGATTCCGCACGCCATCCAGTTGGAGAAGGATGAAGACGGGATTGTGGCCGCTTTGTCAGGCACTGTGCCGGACGAGGCCGGAGGGGCTGTTGCTGTTCCGGAGGATGCTGTGCGTCTGGCGGAGGCTCTGATTTTTGCAGGCACCGAGCCTGTCAGTCTGCGGCGTCTGGCGGAGTTGCTGGAACTGCGTCAGCTTGTGCCGGACGGAGTGGACGATCTTGGCGCGTTTGTCGCCTCTGTGATGGCGGCACTTGTCGCGCAGTATGAGGGGCGTGGCGTGCAGCCGGTTGAGGTGGCGGGGGGCTGGCAGTTTCGCACCGCGCCAGATCTGGCCCCGGCCCTGACGCGCGTACTGGAAAAGCCGCGTCGCCTGCCGCGCGCCGTTATGGAAACGCTGGCCATTATTGCCTATCACCAGCCTTGTACACGTGTGGAAATTGAAGAAATTCGCGGTGTCAGCCTTGGCCAGACGGTTCTGGATACGTTGATTGAAGCATCGCTGGTTGCTCCGCGCGGGCGCAAGGAAGTGCCGGGTCGCCCTGTGCTGTGGGGCACAACGCCCGATTTCCTGCGGCATTTTGGTCTGCGGGCGCTGTCAGACCTGCCCCGGCGTGAAGAATTGCTGGTGGACGTGCCGGATACCCTGACTTCCGCCAGCAAATCTGCACCGGCTACGCCACAGGATCAGGAGGGCGACGCATCTGGTAGGGACAACGTGCAGGACGCGGCAGAAGGCGTCCAGGGTGTAGCAGAACTGGACGCCACGCCTGCGGAACAGGCAACGACCAGTGCTGAGGCAGCCCCGGAAGCGGATGCAGAGCCTGCGCCTGAGGAGGGAACTCCCGGACAACAGGCAGATGCCGCCAGCGCAATGGTTTCCGAGCCGGAGCGGTCGTGATAGATCTGCGTCCATGCTGAAGGGTAGTCCTGCGGATGTTTGATTTTGCCTGGTCGGAAATTGCGCTGATAGGGGCGGTGGCGCTGGTCGTCATTGGTCCGAAGGACCTGCCTGTGGCCATCCGGGGTCTGGCGGGCTTTGTCAAAAAAGCGCGCAAAATGGCCAGCGAGTTCCAGTCCCACGTCGATGAAATGGTGCGCGAAGCGGACCTGACGGAAGTGCGGGACCATGTGCGCGACCTGCGCAACCTGAACGTGCGTGGCCGTATCATGAAGGCCATCGATGGTGATGGCACACTGGCACGGTCTTTTGAGGAACCATCCGGTGTGCGCCCCGCAGGCCCGCGTGCGCTGGATACGCCGCCGCGCCCCGCAGGCCTGTCCGGGGGGGCAGGGGGTTCAACCGCCATGCTGGAAGAACGGAGCGTCGGCCTGCCTAGTCTGCCGCCCACAGCGGTGAGCACCCACGCGCTGGATGACCTGAATCCGCTGGTGGAAGATGAAGTGTTGGACGCCCCGGCGGAACTGCCGCCGCACCATGTGCGCCGCATTATCAAGGAACGTGAGCGGCTTTTCCCGCCCGCCATCCTGCCCCCTGTCCGGCTGATGCACGGGCAGCGCCGGGTGGCTCCGGGGCCAGCGGTGCTGGGCCAGCAGGCAGGAAGCTCCCACGCTGGAAGCGCGCCCACAGGCGATTATCCCGGAGAGGCTGATGCGGGTATGGGAGCCGGACGCGGGCTATGAAGGAGAACGAACCCCTGCAGGATGATCCGATCCATGATCAGCCGATGCCGCTGATTGACCATCTGCTTGAACTGCGCCGCCGGCTTTTATGGTCTGGTGCGGCCTTTCTGGTGTGTTTTGCGCTCTGTTACCATTTTGCGGGTGATATTTACCTCTTTCTGGCGCGGCCGCTGGGCGAGATCATGCGGCAGCAGGGTGAGCAGCCGCATCTGATTTATACAGCCCTTTATGAGGCCTTTTTCACCTATATCCGCGTGGCGTTTTTTGGCGCGGCGTTCATGTCCTTCCCCATTATCGCCATTCAGGCATGGATTTTTATTGCCCCCGGTTTGTACCGCTCGGAAAAGCGGGCCTTTGCCCCGTTTCTGATTGCAACGCCCATCCTGTTTCTGCTGGGCGCGGCGCTGGCTTATTACTTCATTTTCCCCATTGCATGGCGGTTCTTCCTCTCTTTCCAGACGCCGAGCAGTTCTGGCGGGGTGCAGATTGAGCTTCAGGCCAAAGTGTCTGAATATCTCTCACTCGTCATGAAGCTGATCATGGCGTTTGGCGTTGCGTTTGAACTGCCTGTGGTGCTCACCCTGCTGGCACGGGTAGGGATTGTAACCGCGGATATGCTCAGGCGCTTCCGCCGGTATGCCATTGTGGGGGCGTTTGTAATTGCCGCCATTCTGATGCCGCCGGATGTGATTACTCAGGTCGGGCTGGCGGTGCCGCTCGTCCTTCTTTACGAAATTTCCATTCTGGCAGCCCGGCTTGTTGAACCAAAAACAAAGCCGGACCCGCTGTCTGAAGAGACCACTCCAGAGCAAGAGGCTTCCTGACCCATGCATGATATCCGCGCCCTGCGCGCAGACCCTGCCGCTTTTGATGCCGATCTCGCCCGTCGCGGGATTGCCCCTGTCGCGCAGAAGCTTGTCTCATGGGATGAAGAACGGCGTCTGGCCCTGACGGCCCTCCAGGAAAAGCAGGCCCGCCGGAAAGCGCTCGCGCGGGAAATTGGCGCGCTGAAACGCACTGGTGAGGATAGCAGCGCGCTGGAAGCGGAAGCCATTACCCTGCGTTCTGACATGGAACATCTGGAACTGCGGGTGGCGGATCTGGAAGGCCAGAGCAATGAGGTTCTGGCCAGCCTGCCCAACCGGCTTGACCCCTCCGTGCCGGAAGGCCCGGATGAAACAGCCAACGTGATCCAGCATGTCTGGGGCACGCCGCCGGACTTCAGCTTTACGCCCCGCCAGCATTTTGAACTGGGGGAAGCCATTGGGCTGATGGATTTTGGCACCGCCTCCAAACTCTCCGGTGCGCGCTTTGTGGTGCTGCGTGGGGCGCTGGCCCGTCTGGCCCGTGCGCTGGGGCAGTTCATGCTGGACCAGCACACGGATGAAAACGGCTATGAGGAAACTCAGGTGCCCGTGCTGGTGAATGATTCCGCCATGTACGGCACGGACAAGCTGCCAAAATTTGCGGATCAGTCTTTCCGCACGGAAGATGGTCGCTGGCTGATCCCCACGGCGGAAGTGCCGCTGACGGCCTCTGTTGCCGGGGACATTCTGGACGCTGCCACCCTGCCGCGCCGGATGACAGCGCTCAGCCAGTGCTTCCGGAGTGAGGCCGGTTCTGCCGGGCGGGACGTGCGCGGGATGCTGCGCCAGCATCAGTTTGAAAAAGTGGAAATGGTTTCCGTTACCACGCCGGAAGAGAGTGAAGCCGAACATGAGCGCATGACGCGCTGTGCGGAAAACATTCTGGAAAAGCTGGGTGTGGCCTATCGCCGGGTGCTGCTGTGCGCGGGGGATACCGGATTTGGCGCAGCCAAGACGTTTGACCTTGAGGCATGGCTGCCGGGGCAGGCGGCATGGCGTGAAATTTCTTCCTGCTCCAACACGCGGGACTTTCAGGCCCGTCGTATGAATGCCCGCTTCCGCCCGCAGGGCGGCGGGGCACCGGTGTTTGTGCATACGCTGAATGGCTCTGGTCTGGCAGTCGGGCGCACGCTGATTGCGTGATGGAAAACGGCCAGAATGAAGATGGCTCCATTACTGTGCCGGAGGTTCTGCGGCCTTATATGGGTGGCCTCGCAAAAATCGGCTAACCCGCCCGGTTGAACCTTAGGTTCTCTGAATTTTCTGACGCCGTGCTTCGTGAGGCCTGTTTAGCCTTTGCGGAGCACGGCGTTTTGTTGTCTGACTCTTTCAGAGGCGGCCAGCGGCTTTCTGAAACGTCAGTTGCACCATAAATCCGGTATTCTGCCCCGGTATGGGGGAGAACAGGTCCATACGGATTGCCATTTGCCGGGCGATGGTGCGCGCAATGGCCAGCCCCAGACCGCTTCCCTCCGCACTGGCATTGCCGCGCACAAACGGGTCTGTCAGCCGGTTGAGCAGATCCGGTGCGAGCGGCGCGCAGAGATTCTGGATTGTCACGCAGGCGCCGTGTTCAAACACCGCAGCCTGACCGGAGGGAGTAGGACCCTCTGCATGGCAGCAGGGTGGGAGGGCCGCCGTGGCGGTAACATGCACCTGTACGGCAGAGCCTTGCAGGCTATAACGGAGGGCATTTTCCAGAAGATTACGCAGCAAAATCCCCGCGGCATCCAGATCGCCCAGCACATCCAGCGTGTTCAGAGCGCCCGTTTCAATCACAATACGCGGGGAGGCATGGTCTGGCCGGTCCAATTCGTCCGCCACAACATGCAGGACGGGCAACAGGTCAAACCGATCGCGCCGTAAGGCCGTGCCAGCCACCGCGCGGGAGAGTTGCAGGAGCTTTTCCACTGTCCGGCTCAGCCGGTGGATCTGGCTGATCAGCGTATCCAGCCGCTGGGTGGTATCTGCTGTGTTTGCTCGGTGTGGCGTGTTGTCGGGGGTGGCGTTTGTATGGTTTGCCGCTACGGATGGAGGGGATGTGTCTTGTGCCGCAGCGCGCAGCATTTGGGCTTGCGCCAGCAAAGCGGCAATCGGGTTGCGGAGTTCATGCGCGGCATTTGCGGCAAAAGCGCGTTCCGCAGAAAGGGCTTTTTGCAAACGTTCCAGAAGGGAATTCACCGCGACCTGAATGGCGGACAGTTCAACCGGCAACGCCAGTTCTGGCACAGGGGTGAGGTTGCCGCTGCCACGTTCACGAATTTCATCCTGCAACCGCACAAGAGGGCGCAGCCCCCGCCGCACAATCCAGATCACCAGCAGCCAGATACAGGGCACAGAGCCGATAATGGGCACTACGGCAATCAGAATGGCGCGGTGCGTGGCCTGTGTGCGGTGCAGGCGTGGCTCTCCCACCAGAATAAACCGGTCGGTCTGTGCAGCCGGGGTCACATACACCCGGAACTGCGGGAGCATGTAAAACCCGCCCGATAGCGGAACATCAAATCGCCGCGCAGGCGCGTTGGAGGACCGCAGCAGAACATGTCCTGCTGTATCGGTAATCTGGTAAGCCAGAGATGTTGGTTTAATATCGGACAGATGCGCAACATCCTGCCCCGGTGCCTGCTGTTTGAGGGCCAGCACCGCAAATTGCAGCCGCTCCCCGACTTCCTGCAGGGAGTCATCCAGCCGTTCCGTAATTTCATATTTTGTAAAACCGGCTGTCATGAGCGTGACAATGGCAAGGCAGCCAACCACCACGCCTGTCACACCCCGGATCAGCCGTGTTGCCAGCCGCCATGGGCGTGCAGGTTTACCCGCAGAGGCAGGCAGGGTGTGCGGGTCCGGGGTCTCTGGTGCGCTCACAGAAGAGCATAACTCTGCGGCCATGGGTGTGGGATGGTGCGCGGAGGTGGGGGGAGGTGCGGATGTCATGCGCTGGAGGGCTGTTCAAGGCAGTAGCCACGGCCGCGCACCGTACGGATAATGTCTGCTCCGAGTTTTTTACGTACGCGACTAACAAAAACTTCTATGGTGTTACTGCCAATTTCTTCTTCAAGATTATAAAGCGCATCTTCTATCCGCTCGCGCGAGCAGATGGCGCCCGGTCTGCGCGCCAGCAGTTCCACCAGTGCCCATTCCCGCGCGGTCAGATCAATGGCCTGTCCGTCCCGCGTCAGGCGGGAGCGTTCAAGATCAATCTCGATATCGCCAACTTTCAGGCGATTATCCACCAGTGGCCGGTAGCGGCGTCCGACGGCGGTAATGCGGGCAACCAGTTCATCTAGATCATAGGGTTTTGCCAGATAATCATCCGCCCCTTCGGAAAGTCCGGCAATACGGTCGCTCACCTGATCTTCCGCCGTGGTAATCAGCACAGCCAGCGGGGAGGATGTCTGGCGGATTTCCCGTAGTAAAGTTCGCCCACTGCCGTCTGGCAGCCCCAGGTCCAGCAGCAGAACATCATACTGTACGGCGGCCAGAGCGGCGCGTGCATCTTCCAGCGTGGTAAACCAGTCTACCGTGTGGCCTGCCTGCCGCACCCGTTCCTGCACGGCTGCGCCCAGATGGGGCTCATCTTCCACAATCAGGATGCGCATAGGGGCTGGTATCCTCTTCCGGGTGGCTTTTGTCTTCATAAAACGTGCATAGAGCAGAGGCAAAACAAACAAGGTCAGCAGGGTGGAGGTCACCAGTCCGCCAATCACCACACTGGCCAGCGGACGTTCCACTTCCGCCCCGGCAGAGGCGGAAAAGGCCATGGGAAAAAAGCCCAGACTGGCGACAAGCGCTGTGGCCATCACCGGGCGGAAGCGTTCTCTGGCGGCTGTAAATCCGGCGCGGGCCGCACCAGCGCCCCGGCGGCGGATCTGCTCCGCCGTGCTGACAAGCACCACGCCATTCAGCACCGCCACGCCAAACAGCGCAATAAACCCGATCCCTGCGGAAATACTGAAAGGGAGCCCGCGCAGCACGAGCGCAAAAATGCCGCCGGAGGCCGCCAGTGGCAGATTGCAGAACACCAGAAGCGCCAGCCTGACGGTGCCAAGGGCCGCAACCAGCAGCAGGAAAATAAGGGTCAGGGCAATGGGCACGACAAGAGCCAGCCTTTTTGAGGCAGACTGAAGGTTTTTAAACTGTCCGTCCCAGCGCAGGGTATAGCCGTGCGGAAGCGGGACGGTGCGCTGCACGGTCTTTTGTGCGTCTGCCACAAAAGATGCCAGATCCCGCCCGCGCACATTGGCTTGTATGACAACACGCCGCCGGATATCATCGCGGCTGATACGCGGCGGCCCGTCCTGCTGGCGAATATCCGCAACCTGAGAGAGCAGCACCGTCCCACGCCCGTCTGCCTGTGGAACCCGCAGCGTCGCGAGTGCGCTCAGGGAACCAGTCCATGCCGGGTCAAGCTGGGCCTGCGTGGCGATAAGAGCGTTTTCCGCCGTCACGGGGCGGCCGATATGCCCGCCGACGGCTTCCACCATATCCAGAATATCCTGCACACGGACATTCAGGCGGCCGGCATTTTCCCGGTTGACGTCGATATGCACAAACGGCACTGCGCCTTCATCTTCCGCCATGACATCCGCCGCACCGCGCACGGTGTTAAGCGCTTTGACAACCTGTTCCCCAAGGCGGGTGAGGGTTGGCAGATCATCCCCGAAAATGGAAATGGCAATGGGGGTGCGCACGCCGGAGAGCAGATCATCCATGCGCATCTGCACAGGCTGGCTCCAGGAATACAGAGCATCAGGCAGGTTTTTTTGTAAAGAAGCATTCAGCGCCGTAACCAGTTCGGCCTGTGAGCGTCCGGTCATGGGCTGTTTGAGCAGAATGAAGCTGTCAGTTTCATTCTGCCCCATAGGGTCCGTCGGGATGGCGGCGGTGCCGGTATTGCTGACAACAGTTTCCACCTCGGGAAAATTTTTAATCAGTTTTTCCTGCTGCTGCACGGTATGTAGCACGGTGCTCAGGGAGGCAGAGGGCAGGCGCATGGCGTGTAGCGCCAGAGCGCCTTCCTCCAGTTGCGGCACAAATTCGCTGCCCAGTGTCATGGCCAGTCCGGCGGCCAGCAGGCAGATGGCCAGACTGCTGCCAATCAGGAGCTTCGGCCTGCGGGCACAGAGGGAGAAGAAGGGCTGATAGTGCCTGCGCAGCCATGCCATCAGCCGTGTTTCGTGCGGAACATGGGCTGTCCGCAGCACGGACACGCACAGGACTGGAATCCACACCACGCAGTACAGCAGGGAGGCCGCCAGCGCCATAATGACGGTCTGCGCCATGGGGCGGAACATCCGGCCTTCAATACCCTCCAGTGTCAGCACTGGCAGATAGACCATGATAATAACAAGAATGGCGAAACTGACTGGCCGCATCACCTGCTCTGCGGAAGAGCGGACCAGCGCGCCAAACGGCGCATCAGGTTCCCGCAGGCGGCGGCTGAGGACGTGCTCGACCACCACCAGTGAGCTATCCACAATCATGCCGAAATCAATCGCGCCCAGACTGAGCAGATTGGCGGAAATGCCAAATACCCGCATGCCCGTCATGGCGCAGACCAGTGCAAACGGGATAACGGACGCAATAAGCAGGGAGGCCCGCAGACTGCCAATCACCGCCAGCAGAACCGCGACGACAAGTGCCGCCCCGATCAGCAGATTTTCACGCACCGTGGCAATGGTGCGGCTTGTCAGCATTGCACGGTTATAAAAAGGATCGAGCGTGACACCCCTTGGCAGGGACTGCGTGATGGCGGGCAGGGCGGCCCGGATTCCTGCCAGTGTGGCGTCGGAACTCGCCCCTTTTTCCATCATCACCACGCCGGTTACAATTTCTCCGCCACCATCACGGGTGACGGCACCCAGACGGGTGCGCGGCCCGGTGCTGATACGGCCCAGATCCCGCAGGCGGATGGCCGTGCCTCCCGGCCCGGTTTTGACGGTAATGGCCCCAAAATCGTGCAGGACCGTAAAAGGCCGCGCCCGGCCACCACCTGCTGTTCGGCATGGTGCTCAATCCAGCCGCCACCGGCTGCGGCGTTACTGGCATCAATAGCGCGGTACACATCCCCTACGGACAGGCCATAGGCCAGCAGGCGGGTCGGGTCGAGCGTGATCTTCCAGGTTTCTTCAGCGCCGCCGCCAATATTGACCTCCGCCACACCCGGCACAAGTTTGAGCTGCGGGGCCACCGTCCAGTTCATCAGGCGGTTAAGCTCCATGAGCGATACGCCGGGACCTTTAAGCTGAAACTGGAAAATCTCGCCCATGCCGGTTGTCAGGGGCCCCATGTTCAGGGTGACGCCGGGAATGCTCAGCATGGCACGCGCCTGCGCCATGCGTTCGGTCACGCGGGTATGGTCCAGATTGATATCGGACGTATCCTGAAACTGGATATAAACCACCGAGACCCCGGAGCGCGAGACGGAGCGCAGGTCTTTTACACCCGGAATACCCGCCATGCTGCTTTCCACTGGAAAAGTAATCAGCTTTTCCACTTCTTCCGTCGCCAGACCGGGGGCAACGGCAGAAACCAGCACCTGCTGGGGGGAAATATCCGGCACGGCCTCCACCGGCAGGCCGGACAGAACAAGGCAGCCGCCCGCCATGAGCAGGACCAGAGAGGCCAGAAGCAGAAAGCGGGCCTGATTGAGTTTTTCAAAAATGCTGCGCACAGGCTCAGTCCGCATCCATACCGGGCAGGATCACCATGGCTTTGAGAGCCAGACTGCCATCACTCACAACCTGATCCCCCTGTTTCAGCCCGGACAGAACAAGGGTTGTGTCATTGTCTTCCATCCCGGTGCGGACAGGTATGGGCTGAAAATGCTCCGGGGCTGTCTGCACAAAAACGACTGTCTGGCCGCCAATGTTCTGAACCGCCTGTGCCGGCACAAGCAGGCCTGTTCCTGTCTGCGTTGTTTGCAGAAGGCTGTTCAGCATCATGCCGGGGCGTAAATGTCCTGCCGGGTTGGCAACGCGGCTCAGCACACGCACCAGCCCGGTTGCCGGGTCTGCGGCAGTCTCAATGGTCTCAATGGTGGACTGCAGGGCTGGAGAAGACGGGGCATCACCCGCAGGCGGGAGGAATGTCTCCTGCCTGCCGCCGGGCACCAGCATCTGCGCATCCTGTGGCGGCACATCGGACACAACCCACACATGGGCCGTGTCACTCACTGTCAGCAGGGGCTGAGGGGGCGCGACATCAGCCGCGACCGCCGTTTCAACCTGCGTGACCGTGCCGTCTACCGGGGAAATGATGGTCGAGGTTTCATCCTCGCCATGTTTTTCGGTGGGAGAGGTGTATTCTTCCTGTAAGCGATGCGCCAGCACACCCAGTTCAGCCTCATGGGTTGCAACCGCGTTCTGTGTTTCTTTCAGCACGGCCAGCCGTCTGCGCATTTCTCCAACAGAGACCGTCGTGCCCGCCAGCGCACGGGCGCGGTCATACGCGGCGGAGGCATTGGCCTGATCCGCTCTGGCGGCGGCAAGGGCGGCGCGTGTCTGCGCCTCCTGCAGGCGGGCCAGATGGAGTGTGTGGTTCTGATAAGTCACGAGCGGCTGACCGGTTTTGACATTCTGCCCCGGAAGCACCAGCACAGACAGCACTTTCCCGTCCCCTGCTGTATGGAGGGTGACGGTGCGTGTTGTATCCGGTAGAATGCGGGCCATGGCAGGCACTCTATGCGCCAGTGTGCCCCGTGTGACCGGGACCACGCGCAGCCCCTCATTCCGGACCGCTTCGGCGGACAGGGTGAGGGGAGGGAGACTGGCCTCTTCAGCCTGCGAACTGATAGGCAGGGCCGGAAGACTCAGCAAAGCGACAGCAAGAGACGTGATGATCCGGGCTGCCGGTTTTTCAAAAATGACTCTGGCTTTTTGCATGGAGGCTCTGCAGGACAAGGCATGAAAAGAAGAGGGCTGAGCATGTCTGCTCATGGCATCGGCCCGCCACTGCTGCGGGAAGCGGACACCATTTCAGGGATATGCAGTGCCTCCCCCGGCTGCCGGGTGTGGGGCATGTCCGGCTCATGCAGGGTTTCGCTCTCTGCCGAGGCAGGAACAGTTAACGGTCCGGGTTGGGTGGGGGCGTGGTGTGGGCGTCTGTTCCAGTCCCGGCACCGCGCCTGCGGCAATCAGGGCACGGAGAATGGCGCTATGCCAGAGGATTTCCGCGCGGTCTCTCACCAGATCAGCCATATAGGCGGCCTGCCGTGCCCGGAGGGCATCATCCAGAGAATTTTCCTGCAATTTCCATGACCGTTCCAGCAAATCGGCCCGGCGGTCCAGTTGCTGTGCGGCGGTCTGAGCGCTTTGCCGGGCCGCAGAGGCAGCGGCCAGACGCGCACGAATTTGCGCCAGTTCCTGCCGCACCATCCGGCGGGCCAGTGTTTCCTGCGTTTCCGCCGCCGCCAGCCGGTTGCGGGCTTCCGCCAGCAGGGGGGCATTATGCACGGCACTGGGCAGAGGCATGGTGAAGTTGACGCCAACGCGGTTATCCCACGGGCTGCCATACTGTTTTTCATGAATGGCGCCGACACCAATCTCCGGGTTGGGCATAAAGGAGCGTCGTGCCAGCAGCAGACCCGCACGGGCTGCGGCACTTTCTTTCTGCGCCGCCCGCACTCGCGGGTCATTGTCTTCCACCGTATGCGCAACCAGTTTTTCTTCTGCACTTCCGGGTATGGAAAATGCCAGAAGGTCAGGCACAACCGGCGTGCCGAGCAGGGCAACCAGTCCGGCGTCTGCGGTCTGCGCTTCCTCCTGCGCCATGGCGGCATCCGTCCGGGCGGTGGCAAGGGCGGCTTCCGCCATATCCTGGTCTGCCTGCGTTGTTTCCCCCACATGGGTTGCGCGCGCCACCGTGGTGTTCAGCCGGGCTGCGGCAGAGGCAAGGGCCTGAGTGGTTGCAACACGCCTGCGGGCCAGCAGAGCCGCCGCAGAGGCATCCAGCAGGCGAACTGCCAGCGCCATATGCTCCGCACTGCTGCGTTCGGCAGCGGTTTCTGCATCGGCACTGGCCACTTTCCGGGTGGCATTGCCTTGCCCCGGTAGCCAGAGCGGCACACTCACGCCCCCTTCATAGGTGGTGTAGCCGAGGTTGGACTACGGCATGGTCATCGAAATACGAACCGGAGAGGGACGGCCCTCCCGCAAACCAACTTCCGGCGGCTCTGGCGCGGGCCTCTGCCGAGTGGCGGTTGGTGCCCAGTTCA
>NZ_BAJW01000036.1 GCF_000613905.1 Acetobacter persici JCM 25330 | reverse complement strand
GCAGGTTGCCGCCCCACAGGCTTCCGCAATGCCTGCGCCGCCTTCCGCCACCCAGCAGCGGCAGGCGGTCCGCCTGTCCACCAGCGTTGTGTTCAGGCCCAGTCGCACCGATATGGCGCTGATTGAGGATCTGGAACACCGGACGTTCCTGTGGTTCTGGGAAGCAGGGGATGCAAAGACCGGACTGGTGCCAGACCGTTATCCGTCTGACCAGACACAGGCGAGCGTTGCCTCCATAGGTTTTGGCCTGACGGCATATGGCATCGGGGTGGAGCGGGGTTACATTACGCGCCAGCAGGCCATCGGGCGGACTTTGAACACCCTGCGTTATCTCTCCAGCCTGCCCCAGAATGACAGCATGGAAAAATCCTCTGGCTATCACGGGTTTTTCTATCACTTTCTGAATAAAGACACTGGGCTGCGCTTTAATAAAGATATTGAACTGTCCAGTATTGATACTGCGTTACTGATGCAGGGTATTCTGTTTGCCGAAAGTTATTATACGCAGAATACGCCGCAGGAAGCGGAAATTCGCACGCTGGCCAACACGCTGTATCAGAATGTGGACTGGGTCTGGATGCGCCGCCCAGACCTGCGGCTGAGCATGGGATGGTCCCCGGAGCGCCAGTTCCTGCCCAATTACTGGGAAGGGTACAGCGAGGGCATGATGGCCTATATTCTGGCCCTTGGTTCTCAGAAGCATCCGCTGGACTCTGCCTCATGGCAGGTCTGGCTGACGACGAATGACCGGCGGTGGGGCGAGTATTACGGCCAGACCCTGCTGAATTTTGCGCCCATGTTCGGTCACCAGTACACCCACTCCTGGATTGATTTCCGGGGGATTCAGGATGACTGGAACCGGGAAAAGGGCATCGACTATTTTGAAAACAGCCGCCGCGCCACCTACGCGCAGCGGACCTACGCCATGACCAACCCCGGTAAATGGCAGGATTACGGGAAAGACGTGTGGGGCCTGACGGCGAGTGACGGGCCGGGGGAACTGACGCAGACTGTTGGGGGCACGCCACGGCATTTCATGTCTTATTCCGCACGTGGGACAGGGCGTGACTATACGCAGGATGATGGCACGATTGCCCCGACGGCGGCGGGCGGTTCCGTTGCCTTTGCTCCGGAAATTGCCATTCCAGCCCTGCGGGAAATGAAACACCGTTACGGCAGCCATATCTATAGCCGCTACGGGTTTGTGGATGCCTTCAACCCCAGCTTCCACAACGCGGATAAGTCTTTCTGGTCTGATACGGCCTATCTGGGCATTGATCAGGGGCCGATTCTGCTGATGATTGAAAACTGGCGCAGCGGGCTGGTGTGGAACACCATGAAGCGTAATCCGGTCATCAGGCAGGGTCTGCTCAAAGCCGGGTTCCGGGGGGGCTGGCTTGGGGAAAGTGCAGATAATGTCTCTGCACCGTCTCCTGCAACGTATGCCCGCGCAACCCCGTCTGACCAGCCTGAGTCAGGCGGCCAGCATGCCCGCGCACGGGTCCCTGCCCGCAGCGGTGCGCAGCAGGCAGGGTGATACCCGGCGGCGTTTATCCCTGATAGGACGCTATTTCGATCAGGTTCTGGTCCGGGTCGTGGCAATAGACGGATGTAATCGGCCCCAGTGCGCCAAGCCGCGCAACGGGGCCTTCCACCACGGCCACGCCGCATTTTTCCAGATGCTCAATCACATCATCACTCGTGACGGCGGTGACAAAGCATAAGTCATTCCCGCCGGGCAACGCATGCACGGCGGTCTCCCATCCTGTGGCGTCCTGCGGGCGCAGGTTGAGTTTCTGCCCCCCAAAACGCAGAGCAGTGCGGTTGTTGCGCCCGTATTCCTCACGCTCCATGCCCAGCACGCGCTGGTACCATGAGGCAGAAATTTCGAGGTCTCTTACAGTCAGGACCGCATGGTCCATCCGGTCAACAGTAAAGCGCATGAAGCAACCCGGCTCCTCTGGCTGGCCCGCCTTCCCATAAGGCGGGCATTCTGAACGTGTCAGCTCAGTTCAGCGTAGAAGTCATTTCCCTTGTCGTCGATAACAATAAAGGCGGGGAAGTCTTCAACCTCGATTTTCCACACGGCTTCCATGCCCAGTTCGGGATACTCCAGCACCTCAACCTTGCGGATGCAGTCCTGCGCCAGCCGGGCAGCCGGACCACCGACGGACCCCAGATAGAAGCCACCATAAGTCTGGCAGGCTTCCTTCACCGCTTTGGAGCGGTTGCCTTTGGCCAGCATGATGTAGGAGCCGCCCGCGGCCTGAAGCTCGGCCACATAGGAGTCCATACGTCCCGCTGTGGTCGGGCCAAAGGAGCCGGTCGCCATGCCTTCCGGCGTTTTGGCGGGGCCAGCGTAATAAACGGGATGGTCCTTCAGATATTGCGGCAGGCCTTCACCGCGTTCCAGCCGCTCCCGGAATTTGGCGTGGGCAATATCCCGCGCCACAACGACTGTACCAGTCAGGGCAAGGCGGGTTTTGACCGGGTAGCGGGAGAGTTCCTTGCGGATATCATCCATCGGGCGGTTAAGGTCGATTTTCACGGCCTCGCCTTCCAGATGTTCATCCGTGGTTTCCGGCAGGAAGCGGGCCGGGTCATGCTCCAGCTCTTCCAGAAAGAAACCATCCGCCGTGATCCGCGCCTTGATCTGCCGGTCTGCCGAGCAGGAGACGCCCATCCCGACAGGCAGGGAGGCACCGTGGCGCGGCAGGCGGATCACGCGGACATCATGGCAGAAATATTTGCCGCCAAACTGAGCGCCAATGCCTAGTTTGCGCGTCAGTTCCAGAACCTTCTGTTCCATCTCCACATCCCGGAAGGCGTGGCCGGTCATGCTGCCGCTGGTGGGCAGGCTGTCATACCAGTGGGTGGAGGCCAGTTTGACGGTCTTGAGCGTCTGCTCGGCAGACATGCCGCCAATCACAATGGCCAGATGGTACGGTGGGCAGGCGGATGTGCCGAGTGTTTTGATTTTAACATCCAGCCAGTCCAGCAGCTTCTGCTCGGACCCCAGCAGGGCGCGGGTTTCCTGAAACAGGAAGGTCTTGTTGGCAGAACCGCCGCCCTTGGCCACAAACATCAGGTCAAACTGTTCATCATGATGCGTGGCGGGGCTGGCGAAAATGTCGCACTGTACTGGCAGGTTGGTGCCGGTGTTTTTTTCCTCAAACATGCTGAGGGGCGCCATCTGGGAATAGCGCAGGCTGGTGCGGGTATAGGTTTCATACACGCCTTTGGAGAAGGCGACTTCCTCATCGCCTTCCACCCACACGCGCTGGCCTTTTTTGCCAAAAACAATGGCGGTGCCGGTATCCTGACACATAGGCAGCACGCCCCCTGCGGCAATGCAGGCATTTTTTAGCAGGTCCAGCGCCACGAAGCGGTCATTGTCCGAGGCTTCGGGGTCTTTGAGGATGCTGGCAAGCTGCTTGAGGTGCGCCGGGCGCAGATAATGCGCAACTTCATGGAATGCCTGTGCCGTGAACTCCGTCAGGGCTTCCGGCGTGATGTGCAGGATGGTCTTGCCGCCACATTCCGATGTGCTGACACCGGCGATATCCACCTTCCGGTAGGACGTGATGTCCTCCCCCAGAGGAAAAATGGGGGAGTAGGTAAAGGCGGGTACCGGGGGGCGAGGGGGCTGGCTGGTCATGATGTGCTGAACTCTCCGTCGGCCTGCCCCGAAAAGTGGGGCTTAACCGGGTGATGGCCCCTTCTTGCGAAAGGCGTCAAGACTGACAACCTGTGAGGAGGAGTCACTTTCCGCTGAGCCTTCCGCCTCGTCCCCAGTCAGGGTGGCCGCCGGGGCTTCTGCCACGGGCGCGGACTCTTCGTCCGGTTCCGCCGCCGTGAAATGCAGGCTGAGATGGATGGAAGGGTCCGCAAAACCGGTAAAGGCCCGCACGGGAATTTCCAGAATGGAGCCGACGCCGCCAAAGGACAGACCAACCGAGACTTTCCCTGCTGTGCGGTCCACATTCAGGTCCCAGAACTGGTGTTGCAGCACGATCGTCATTTCATGCGGGTACTGCGCGCGGAGCCGGTCCGGGATCACCACGCCGGGGATATCCGTGCGGAATGTCAGGTAAAAATGATGTTCCCCCGCAAGACCTTCACGGCTTACATAGTCCAGCGCGCTCAGCATGACGCCACGATAGGCGTCCTCCAGCCATGTTTCATAAGGCAGCAGGCTTTCTGGCGGGAAAACGCCATTTTCCGGGGTGTTATCGTGGTCATCCGCCATGACTGCTCTCCTCGTTTGCGCCGGGTGGACATTCCGGCGTTCTGTCATATCACTCTGCCGTCAGCCATGCGTGAAAGAGGGGGGAAGTGCAAGTCGGCATGGCATAATTCTGCAACACATCCGGCTGGCAGACGCGCCACCGCTGCCTCTTCAAAAGTTCTTGATCCGCGCGCGCCAAGGGGGTTTGCGGGACGTGCTGAGTGCTGAGTGCTGAGTGCTGAGTGCTGAGTGCTGAGTGCTGGGCCTGTGTCCAGGTCATATCCCTGATTTCTGCGCAGGAGAATCTTTAGGGGAAGGCACGCCAGTTTTGCTGGCGGCTAAAGTGGGAGGGCTTCTGTTGCCCGGTGCCCTCCCGAACCGCGCTTATCGCTTATGCAGCGACAGCGAGCACCTCAGTGTTATCATTGGCACTTGTAAGTTTAGCCCGATAACGGCGGTACAATGCCGGGCAAAAGGAAGGTCTTTACCACGCGTGTCGAGCCTGTTTCGTCCCCATCCGTCCGGGCCGTAAGGCCGGATTGAAAATGGTGGAGACGCCGGGTACTGCCCCCGGGTCCACAACGATTATTCCACGTTCCGTTTATCACCATAGCCAAGGAGCAAGCTCCTCCGGCACTGATGAACATAAGGAGCACGGGGCAGTTTTGCAAGAGGAATGGAGGGGGCGTTATGCCGCATCAGGCCGGACGGCGCTGTTTGCTATGGGCTTCAGCCAGTATCAGCAGGCGTTCCAGATCTTCTGTTTCAATATCAAATGTTTCCCCGGTTTTATGGAGGGCCGCCAGAATATCCTCGCGGTGCAGTCCGGCGGCTTTTTCTGTCTGGTGGGGAACGGTGACCGCATGGTGCGGGTAGCTGTGGCCGGAAAGCCTGTGAAACATCATGCCGATGCAGACCAGCACAAGGGAATTAAGCCCTACGGGAATGAGCGGGAAGAGGAGGGCCATGTCCAGCCCCGCAGAAGAGGGGTGCAGCATAACCGCTGTCAGAGCAGCGGCTCCGCCCGGCGGATGCATGGTGCGGGTGGTGCTCATCACCATAATGGCCAGTCCTACCGCGAGCCCCGCCGCAAGCATGGGATTGGCAATAAGCAGGCTGACCAGCACGCCGGTCGCGGCGGAGAGGATGTTGCCCATAATCACTGCGCGCGGCTTTGCCAGCGGGCTTGCGGGGATGGCAAAAACCAGAACGGACGACGCGCCGATGGGGGCAACCAGAGCAGGCAGGGCAGCGGGCGCGCACAGAGCGGTTAGCCCCATGCTGGCCAGAATACCACAAAGTGCTCCCGGACCGGCTGCCAGAGAAAGCGGGACGGCAATGCCTGTTTGTCCTGAAGGTATGGAAAATTTCTGGAACAGGCTACGCATACATGCAGTATCCACTACATATGAATGTTTAATTTTTATTTATATCGGTTGTAAAATAATTTTCGTATTCTACCGTTTCCGGTGTCATGATCAGATAGACACTGTCTAATGAAATTTCATTATTAACTGATAATTGCTCTTTATGTAGGCTGCGATAAGCGTCCTGCCGGTGCGATGAATCATTTCCGCGCAGAGCATTTTGCGCTAGGGAGAGGCTATGTCACTGACCGATGCTCAACGCGCCGAAATTGCGGCGCACGCCCAGGAAACAAGCTCCACCCGTCGGCCAACGGTGCCCGCGCTGGAAGCCATGCTCTATGAACCTCAGGAGGTGCTCGACCACGGGTTCCTGCGGGTGATTGACTATATGGGGGATGATTCCGCCATTGTGCAGGCGGCCCGCGTTTCCTACGGGCGCGGCACGCGCAAGGTCTCGGAAGATGCCGGGCTGATCCGCTACCTGATGCGGCATCGTCATTCCTCGCCGTTTGAAATGTGCGAGATGAAATTTCACGTCAAACTGCCGATCTTTGTAGCGCGGCAGTGGATCCGCCACCGTATGGCCAGCGTGAACGAATATTCTGCCCGTTATTCCATTCTCGACAGTGAATTCTACATTCCGGCCCCGGACCATATGGCGGCGCAGAGCGCGTGAACCGTCAGGGCCGTGGTGATGTGCTGGCCCCGGATGATGCCGCTGCCGTCATGGATATTCTGCGGGATGATGCCATCCGCACCTACCGCAATTATGAGACCATGCTGAGCACGGAAGAGGATGGCTACGGTCTGGCGCGCGAACTGGCGCGCATCAACCTGACCGTGAACACCTATACCCAGTGGTACTGGAAGATTGATCTGCACAACCTCATGCATTTTCTGGCCCTGCGGCTGGACCCCCATGCGCAGTATGAAATCCGGGTTTATGCGGAAGCCATGCTGAAAATCCTGCATGCATGGGTGCCGCAGACGGCGGCTGCGTTTGAGGATTATCGCCGGGGCGCGGTGACGTTCTCTGCCGGGATGCTGAAAATTGTGCGCCGTATGCTGGCCGGGGAACAGGTGGAGCAGGCAGGTTCCGGCCTGAGCAAGCGGGAATGGGACGAAATGATGGCTGTTCTGAAAGGCTGAGTTCCAGCCTGTGAAGAAGACCTCTTTTCACGATGAACCCTTTACGGAGAGTGATGCTGGCGTTCCGGCTGCGTTCTCTCCGTTTCCGGCCACGCCGGATGATCTGAAGGGCTTGCGTCCGCCCTCAGAGCGCCTGCCGAATTTCACGCCCTTTCTTGTGGTGGCGGCCCTGCTTGTGGGCGTATGGGCCTATCTGTTTTTTACGGCCCCGAAAGACATGAAGCCCCAGCATCTGCATGTGTGCGAGACACAGGGGCCGGACAGCCACAGGACGCTCTGCTTCCATTAAAAATTGACACATCCGTCAAATTCATTATTTTTGCGCAGGTCAGCCGATCAGGATGATGTGTGGTGACCGGACGTGTCTTTTCTGTATCGTCAGGAACGTCATCGTTTTTGCGGCTGGCTGATTTTTCTTACAGAAAATGGATTGGAGCGAGATGTCTATTTTGAAGTGCAGATTTGCACGCACACTCGGTCTGGCCGTAGGGGCGGCTGCCTTGTTCAGCACACTCGCTCCGGCTCATGCAGAGGACGACTCTCTTCGCCAGAAGCAGACGCAGGCCTGCAAAGGGGATGCCCTCAAGCTGTGTGCGCTGGCCATCCCGAATGAAAAGAAAATTACCGCCTGCATGGAACGGAAAAAAGACAAGCTCAGCCCGCAATGCCGTGCGTTTTTTGAAAACAAGCCCGCTGGCGGCAAAAAAGCGCCTGCTAAAAAGCACTAAACCCTGCGTCGGGGGAGGCGGGGGTAACCCGCCTCCCGGCCATTAACCGGCGGGGCTGCTCTTCGCCTTCAGAGCCGCAGCGGTTGCCTGCGCAATCCGGCGGAAGGCCTGAGCGCCCTCACTGTCAGGGGCACTGGCGACAATCGGGGCGCCTGCATCCCCGGTGGAGCGGATATCAGCAAGAAGAGGCACTTCCCCAAGGAAGGGCACCCCCATGGCCTCGGCTTCCTTCCGTGCGCCGCCATGGCCGAACAGTTCAGTATTATGGCCGCAGTTCGGGCAGCAGAAGTAGGACATGTTCTCAATCAGGCCGAGAACCGGCACCTTCATTTTCTCAAACATGCTTACGCCGCGTCGTGCATCAATCAGGGCGATATCCTGCGGGGTGGACACAATCACAGCGCCTGCCAGCGGCACTTTCTGCATCAGGGACAACTGGGCATCCCCCGTGCCCGGCGGCATATCAACCACCAGAACATCCAGCGGCCCCCAGTCCACATCTGTCAGAAACTGATTGATGGCCCCCATCACCATCGGGCCACGCCAGATCATGGCCTGCTTTTCATCCACCAGCATACCAATGGAGACAGCCTTCAGCCCCCACACCGGCATGGGTTGCAGGCGGCCTTCGCGCACGTCCGGTTTGTTTGTATCCGTGCCGAGCATGCGGTGCAGGGACGGGCCATGAATATCCGCATCCATCAGCCCCACGCGCAGCCCTTCCTGCGCCAGACCAATGGCCAGATTGGTGGCAGTGGTGGATTTGCCAACGCCCCCCTTGCCGGACGCCACAGCGATAATGGCTTTCACGTCAGGCAGAACCGGCGCATCTGGTGCCGGAGCAGGCCCGCCAAACGGACGATGGCCACCGCCCGAGGCTTTGGGGTGTGCCGGAGCAGAAGGGGCAGCCGGAGTGCTGCCGGACGCCGGGCCGGGGCGGTGCGCTGTGAGAATGACGATGGCGGTCTGCACTCCCGGCAGCTTTTCCAGCGCGGGTTTGGCGGCATCACATAGCGGGGCGAGGGTTGTGGCCTGTTCCTTGCTGGCTGCCAGCGCCACACTCAGCCGCCCGTCTTCCAGC
Source organism: Acetobacter persici JCM 25330 (assembly GCF_000613905.1). GTDB lineage: Bacteria > Pseudomonadota > Alphaproteobacteria > Acetobacterales > Acetobacteraceae > Acetobacter > Acetobacter persici. The sequence goes on along the minus strand of NZ_BAJW01000036.1, from coordinate 23,531 downwards.
CGGAACCCGTCCAGCTTGCTCAGGGCCAGCAGGGAATGGCCAGTTTTGGTGTCCCGCACGGAATCCAGCACACGGGCAACGTCATCATGATGAAGGGGAGAAGAGTGTTCCACGGTTGTTTGTCCTGACTCTGGCTTTCTGTGCGGCGCGAAAGGCCTGTGCCCTGTTGGCAACAGCATGAGGCCGCCGCCGTCAAGGGGGCGGAACGGGTCCTGTTTTGCCCACCCCATCGTTTTGCCGCTTTTTTCGGGAATTCGGTGCGGGTAAAGAAGGAACTGGTCGCCCGATATCTGGTGTGCGTCTGAAGTCTGATGGAAAAAGGGGCTGATCCGTTATCATGAGCGTCCTGCCGCCTGATCCGTCTAGCATGGAAAGCCCTGTTTTGTCCTCAGCTTTACCTTCTCAGCCTGCGCCGCCGGTGGCGCGCTCCGTGCGGGATCACCGGATTGACGCCATGCGGGGTGTGGCGCTGCTGATGATGTTTGTGGACCATATTCCGCAAAGCCTGCTCAACCGTTTTACCATGCGCAATGTCGGTTTTGCCGATGCGGCGGAAATCTTTGTTCTGCTGGCAGGCTATGCCTCATGGCTGGCCTATGGGCGCGGCTTCAGGAAATACGGGGTGTCCGTGTGTCTGGGCCGGATCTTCCGGCGGTGCGTGCAGCTTTATATCGGCCAGACGATTATGGTGATGGTGTATGTCCTCACCATCCGTGTGTGGCGGCATTATACGCTGGTGCCGGTGGATTTTCTGGAGCCGGAACTGGCGCACGGGCTGAGTTGGGTCTGGCGCGTCATGATGTTTGATGCGCTGCCCAGTAACCTGAATATCCTGCCGCTCTACATTGTTCTGCTGGGCGGGTTTCCGCTGTTTTATGTGCTGATGCGCATCCACCGGTCTCTGGCGCTGCTGCTGGCTGGCGCGATGTGGATGCTGGTCAATCTGGACCCGGACCTGAATCTGCCCAACTGGCTGGACCCGGATGGCTGGTATTTCAACCCGTTTGCCTGGCAGTTCCTGTTTGCGCTCGGGGCGTCCGCCGCGGCTGAGACGGAACGGCGCGGCGCGGACTTCCCGCGGGTGGATCTGCTGGCCGGGTGCTGCGTGCTGTATCTGATGTTTTCCGCCCTTCAGGCTTTCCCGTGGGCTTTGTGGGGGTTGCCGGACCTGCGGCCGTTTGGCGCGATGATCATGCCGGAAAAAAGCTGGCTCTCGCCTTTGCGGCTGCTGGATGTGATGGCCATCTTCTACTTGGTGCAGTCCTCAACGGCGGCGCGCAAATGGGCGGCGGAAAGCCGTATGGGCCAGATTCTGGCCCGTGTGGGGCGGCATTCTCTGGAAATTTTTGTGGTGGGCACCGTGCTGGACCTGTATGCGCGCCTGCTGTTCAGCACCTTTGGGGATGGCTGGCTGTTGCAGATTGTCGTCAACGTGGTGGGGCTGAGCATTTTGCTGGCGCTGGCCGCGTGGCTGGACGGGTATCGCAAGCGGCAGCGGGCGGCAAAGGCAGCATGAGGGGCTGAGGTGTGGGCCGGAAGGCCAGTGCGCAAAACAGGCTGACGATGAGGCAGGATCGTGCGATAGATTAAGGTCTGATGTGATTTCTGTCGTTTGAGAGTAGTTTCGCCCATGCGCCTGTTCAGCCTCTTCTTCGTGCCGGTTCCTTGTCCTGTCTGCTGCTGGCGGGGGTTTCCGGCCCGGTTGTGGCACGGGCGGCAGAGGGGGCTGCTCTGCCCACAGCGCCGCAGGCAACTACGGCGCCGGTCGCGGGGCGGTTAAACGGCGCACCAGACAGTTTTGCGGATCTCGCGGCCCGGCTGCTGCCAGCCGTGGTCAATGTCTCCACCACCCAGACCGTCAAAAGCGGTTCGGAAGACGACGATGATGAGGGGGATGGCGGGGATGACCAGCTTCCCCAGATGCCCAACTTCCCGCAGGCTCGCCGTTTGAAAAATTCTTCCATGATTTCATGAACCGCCAGAACAGCCCGGACGGGCCGCCGCGCCGGATGCAGGCGCTGGGGTCCGGGTTTATTATCGACCCGGCAGGCTATATCGTGACGAACAACCACGTGATCCGCCATGCCGACAAAATCACGGTGACGTTGCAGGACAATACGGTGCTGACGGCCCGCGCCGTTGGGCATGATGACCGGACCGATCTGGCCCTGCTGAAAGTGGAGAGCAAGAAGCCGCTGCCCGCCGTGCATTTTGGGGATAGTGACAAGCGCCGGGTTGGGGACTGGGTTCTGGCCATTGGCAACCCGTTTGGTCTGTCCGGCACGGTCACAGCCGGGATTATTTCCTCACGCGGGCGCAATATTGATCAGGGCCCGTATGATGATTTCATCCAGACGGATGCGCCCATCAACAAGGGCAATTCCGGTGGCCCGTTGTTTGATATGGATGGCAATGTGATTGGCGTGAATACCGCCATTTACTCGCCGTCCGGTGGCTCCGTGGGGATTGGCTTTTCCATTCCGTCCAACGAGGCCCGCGGTATTCTGGAGCAGCTTCGCAAAACCGGGAAAGTTTCCCGTGGCTGGCTGGGGGTGCGCATCCAGAACGTGACGCAGGATATTGCGGATGGTCTGGGCCTCAGCCCCGCACGCGGCGCGCTGGTGGCCGGTGTGGAAAAAGATGGTCCCGCCGCTAAAGCGAAGTTGCAGACAGGTGATGTCATTCAGACGCTGGATGGTCAGCCGATTGAAGGCAAGGCGCTCCCGCGCCTCTCTGCCCAGTTGCCAGTCGGCACGGTGGCGCATCTGGGCGTGTGGCGTCACGGCAAGATGGTGGATGTGCCGGTGACGATTGGCATGCTGCCTGAACCGGCTGCGGAGCCGGAGGCCAAACCCGCAGCGGCTCCTAAAGGGGCGGCGGAAGTCAGCCTGTCCGCGCTGGGCTTTTCAGTTGGGCCGCTGGATGCGGCCGCCCGGCAGAAATATAATCTGCCTCTGGCCAGAAAGGTGTGCTGGTTACGTCTGTGAAGGATGGTGGTCTGGCATCTGACCGTGGCCTGCGGGAAGGGGATGTGGTGACGGAGGTGCAGCAGGCGGAAGTGACCAGCCCGGCGGACCTCAAAAAGCGGATTGAAGCGGCTCAGAAGGCCCACAAAAAATCCATCCTGCTGCTGGTGCATGATGCTGATGGTCTGCGCTGGGTGCCGTTCCCACTGAATGGTGAGGACACTCCCTGAGCCTGTCCTGCGTTCTTTACCCGTCTTGTAAAGGCAGAACAGGTTTTTGATGCAGTTTAAATTTTTTGCCGCCCCATGGCTGGGGAATCCTGTTGTCCGGCAGACCATCAGACTTCTGGTCTCTGTCGGGCTTTGCGGGTTTGTGGCCTGGCTTACAAATTTGCAGGAGCCGGGCTGGGCGCTGATCACCTCGGTGATTGTCACCCAGAGCAGTATTACGGAAACTCTGTCCAGCGGGCGGTATCAGCTTGTGGGCACGCTGATCGGCGCGGTCGCCAGTATTCTGCCTATTACGCTCCTGCTGTACCACTGGCCGTTATGGAGAGCCTTTGCTGTGGCCTTTGTGCCGCTGGCGGTTCTGGCCTCATGGAAGCCCGGCACGCGGATGAGCGTCGTCACATTGATGATCGCAACGCTCTTCGCAACACCGAATGACCCGTATCTGCTCCCGATCGAGCGTGTGTTATCGATTCTGATGGGGGTCGGGGTGTCCATGCTGGTGACTTATGTTGTGCTGCATGAGCAGGCGCGGCGGGATGCCTTCCGCAACGCGGCGGCAACGGTGCGCCAGAGTGTCGCCATGCTCACCCATGCCCGGAGCCACGCCATGAGCTGGTCTGACATTCAGGATCTGAATGATGCGGGCATCGCCTCCCTGCGCAAGGTGCAGACGGCGGTGGAAGAGGCCCGGCGTGAACACTGGCGGCCTCTGGAAAAGCGGGACCCTATGCTTGCGGCGCTCCCCAAGGCGCTGCGGCAGTTGCAGACGGATGCTCTGGTGGTAACGCGGGCGGTTCTGCTGGCGGAAAATCCGCCCCCGGACGGGCAGGATGACGCGACGGACCCGCTCAACCCCGGCCTGATGCGTGCGTTTGACTGGATTATTGAACGGTGTGAGGGTGAAGCCGTAGCCCGCACGGGCGAGGAATATCGGGTGGCGGCCGGAGTGATTACGGCGCTGCCGGAAGATACGGCGCAGGATGATGAGATCATGCGGTTTGTGATGGGCGTTCTCCGCACGGACCTGAAAACCCTGATCCAGCTTCTGGCGCAGGACGATACCAGACAGGCCTGAGGCGCGCTGGTGTATGGAATTGTTCAGTCTCTTTTTTAAGACGGAAAGTGTTCTGCCATGAATGATGAAGCCAATACCGTCATACGAGTCCATGCGCCGGGTGGCCCCGGTGTTCTGAGTGTGGAACATCAGCCTGTGCCCAGACCCGCCAGAGGAGAAGTCCTGCTGCGGCAGGAGGCGATCGGCGTCAATTTTATCGATACTTATTTCCGCTCCGGCCTGTACAAATTTCCGTCTCTGCCCGCTGTGCCGGGGATGGAAGGTGCTGGCGTGATTGAGGCTGTGGGGCCGGATGTGCAGGACCTCACTCCCGGCATGCGCGTTGCTTACGCCGGGGTTCTGGGCGGGTATGCGCACTACCGGACCATTGCGGCGAACCGGGTTGTGGTGCTGCCTGAGAGTGTGTCCTGCCGGACGGCGGCCTCCGTCATGCTGCGCGGGCTTTCCGCCCATATGCTGCTGCGGCAGGTTTATCCGGTGCGTAAAGGCGAGAGCATTCTGGTTTACGCCGCCGCTGGAGGGGTCGGGCAGTTGCTCTGCCAGTGGGGCAGGTATCTGGGCGCGCGGGTGATCGGCGTGACCTCCACGCTGGAAAAGGCAGATGTGGCCCGCGCCTGTGGGGCTGCGGATGTGCTGATTGGCACGGACAATCTGCCCCAGCGCGTGCAGGACCTGACAAACGGCGCCATGGTGCCGGTGGTGTATGACAGCATCGGCAAGGATACGTTTGAGACCAGTCTGGACTGTCTGGCCCCGCGTGGTCTGATGGTCAGTTACGGCAATGCGTCCGGCCCGGTTACGGATGTGGATGTGGGCACATTAGGGGCGCACGGCAGCCTGTATCTCACCCGCCCCACGCTGATGACGTATATTGCAGACAAAGCCGAACTTCAGGCGTCTGCCGCGGAACTGTTCCGTATGCTGGAGCAGGGCGTGCTGAAGCCTGCCATTGGCCAGCATTACACACTGACAGATGCGGCGCAGGCACATCGCTCTGGAGTCGCGCAAGACAACTGGAAGCACCATTCTCCTGCCGTAAGGTGGGCTGGCGCTATTGGTGACGGCGCGTCACGAAGAGGTGCTCCTTTGCCGGATTATGGAACGGTGGGGTGGCTGAGGCGTTTTTTAAAGACGTGCCAACAGAGGCACAGACATGTGGCGGTTACGGCATGACGGGCCGTCACGGATGCGTTAGATTGACCTGTCTGCCCGGTACATCGGGTAGCCAGAAAGAATGCAAGGATATCTGATATGCCGAAATGTCCGGTAAAATGCCCGAAATCTCCCTGTGTGCGCGGTCTGCTGATTGCTGGCGTGGTTGCGGCTGTGGTTTATTTCTTCCGCAAGAAAAAATGCTGCGGCTAAGTCTGATTTTCTGATCAGATAAAGCTGCCCAAAAGCCCGCCCGGTCTATGCCGGGCGGGCTTTTTTTGTGCAGGCTGGCGGCCCACGGCCTGACGCACATGCCTTGAGGTAGAGCAATGTGCTGGTGACGGGTTGTGTTATAATCCCGGCCCTGTATCAGACTAAATCCAGTGTAACTGCGGTCTGCACCCCCTGTGTTGTCAGACTGATTTCAGAAAGGATAAGGGCGTTGCATCCTATCGTCTCCCGTCTTGCTTCTCTGGCTGCAGGGTCCGTGGCTGCATGTGCGCTGACAGTTGGCGGCGTTGTTGCCGCTGGCCTGCCTACAGTCGCGCATGCGCAGGCTTCTGTTCTGCTCAAAAACCAGTCCGCCAAAGCGGTTGTGGAAACTGTTGATCATGACGCGCGTGAACTGCTGCTGCGTGAAGCCAACGGCCACCTCATCACCATTGAATATGGTGCGTCCGTGCGTGACCTGCCGCATGTGAATGCTGGCGACAAGCTGAGCATCCATTTTGTAGAAACGCTGGGTGCGGAAATTGCGCCTCCCGGCAGCCCGCTGCCGGAATCCACGCTGACAACCGCTAAAGGCTATGTGCATGGCCACCCGCGCGGCGTGATTGCGGCCTTCCGCCGTGAACGCGCGACGGTGCAGAGCATTGACCTTGCAACGCACACCCTCTCCTTCGTCACGACGGATGGGGAATCTCACGTTGCCGTGCTGCGCATCAAAGCGATGCAGGACTTCATGGCGACGCTGAAGGTTGGTGATGTGATTGACATCACACGCATGGAATCCATTTCCTACCTTATCCTGAATGACACGGTTGCTCCGGCGGCTGACCCGAATGCGCCGGCTCCGGCCGATGCGGCCTCTGCCGCTGGTGCTGTGCCTGCCGCTCCTGCGGTTCCTGCCGTGCCAGGCGTTCCGGCTGCGCCCGTAGTTCCGGCGGCCCCTGCTGTACCGTCTGCTCCGGCAGCGCCTGCGGCCCAGTAACGCGCCTCATTTTTACAGAGCGTGCAGAAAGGCGTCCCATCCGGGGCGCCTTTTCTTTTTGAGGTAAGTGCCATGAATTCACCTGATTCCTCATTGCACAGTCGAACTGTTTTTGATGGATCTGTGCTGCATGGTAAAAGCTCTCTTCCCTCTGCCTGAGACAGAGTCCCGCAACGCAGGGATAGATGTTCTGCGAGGTCTGGCAATCATCATGGTTATTGTGAACCATGTTGCGATCAGACTGCCGCTGGAAAAAACCCATGTCGCGGGTGTTTTGCCCTACCGTGTGCTCCGTTTTCTCACGCATCAGGGTTACCACAGCGTCTTTATGTTTTTTGTTATTTCCGGGTTTCTGATTACATCTGGCATGCTCCGGCGCTGGGGGAATTTGCGGAAGAGTCAGTTGCCATTTTTCTATGCCCGGCGCTTTTCCCGTATTGTTCCCTGTCTGCTTGTCTTGCTCAGTACCCTTGTTGTGCTGGATCTTTGCGGTGTGCCGGATTTCACACTTAATAAAACAGGACAAACCCTTGGCGCTGCTCTTGCTTCAGCAGTAGGATTGTATCTGAATAAATATGAATGCTGGACAGGATACCTGCCTGCGAACTGGGATGTTCTGTGGTCTCTTTCTATTGAGGAACTGTTCTATCTTATTTTCCCGCTAATTTGCCTGATTCTGCCACGATCAGAAAAATGGCAGATTATCCTGGTTGGAAGCGCGGCATTCGCTCTGCCTCTCACTATGCACCTGATGACGGGCGATGCTGATATCTGCCGGCATAAAGCCTATCTTCCGGGAGCATCGGCGTTGTCCGCAGGTGTGGCGGCGGCCCTCCTTCTCTCCCGGTCGGGCCGGATGGGGCGCTCTGGTGTCACGCTTCTGGGGTGGCTCGGTAGTATCGGGATTTTTCTGAGCTGTGTTCAGGTATATTTCCTGCCAGACTATTTAGCGGATGATCTGACTGTCGCCTTGACCCTGAGCACCGGGGCTTTGCTGATTGCTCTCTCCAAAGGCTGGGGGAGTATGTCGCGGCACAGGCTCTGGCGTGGGTCAGATCATGCGGCTTCATGAGTTATGAGATCTATCTGACCCATATGTTTTTTGTGCTCGGGCTTGTGCGGGCATATCAGGCTGTCGGATTTTCAGAGCGTTCAGCATGGATCTGTTACCCCGTCGCCCTGTTGGGGGCATGGTTGCTGGGGTACGTGACGGACCGGTTTTTGTCCTATCCCGCAGAGCGCAGGCTGCGTGTGCTGTTCCAGAAGCATTTTTTCAGAAAGTAGAAAAAATTCTAAAAAGGTAAGTGCCAGTCAAGGAGCAATGTTGAAGGCATGAGGTGAATATACCGGGCGTCGGTCTGGGTGTGATGGGGATGGGCATCGCTTAAGCATAAAACACTAATAAAAATAGTTATAATATAATTACAACACGATAATGTTGACTTAAAAATTAAACACTAATAACGATTGTTTTTGTATCGTTTCGTATCCACGGTTTTTATCGTAGATCCATATCAAAGGAAAATATCTTATGAAGCGGCGCCAGATCAGAGGCACATTCTGGGTCTCTCTTACCTGCACCGCTCTGTCCTGCTCAGGTCAGGCGCTGGCCAGCACGTCTCAGGGTACAGAACCGGAGAATGAAAACGTCATTGTGACGGGCACGCGAGAAATCCACAAAAAAGTGCGGGACAGTCTCTCACCGGTGGATGTCGTGAGTAACCGCGAGATGCTCAACACAGGCCAGACAAATGCCACAGCAGCTCTGGCCCAGATTCTGCCATCTGTGACGCGCCCGGCGGTTGGACAATTTGATGGTGCCCCAACGGATTTTATCAGCCTGCGGGGCCTGAACCCCAATCAGACACTGGTGCTGGTCAATGGCAAGCGCCACCATAATTCTTCCTATTTATATACAGACGGTTTTGCCGATGGTGCCACGCCCACGGATATTGACCTGATTGCTCCGGAACTGATCGACCATATTGAAGTGCTGCGGGATGGTGCCGCGGCGCAGTACGGGTCCGATGCCATTGCCGGTGTGGTCAATATTATTCTGAAAAAAGCAGATCACGGCGGCAGCGCGCGGAGCCAGATTGGCCAGACCTACGAGGGTGACGGTTTTGTTGTTCAGGCAGGGGCCGAGAAGGGGCTTAAACTCGGCTCATCCGGCTTTGTGGATCTGAGCTTTGACTACCGCCATCAGGACCACACGTTCAGAAGCGGCACGGACAGCCGGACAGGCACGGATACGCTGCGTGTGGTGGGGGACCCCTCAACAACCCGTTATGACGCCGCGTTAAACGCGGGCTATACGTTTGAAAACGGGATTGAGGCGTATACGACGGAAACATACGCGCACCGCTTTACAGATATTATGCAGGTCTATCGCGTGCCCAGCCGTTTCCCGGCGGTTTATCCCAATGGGTTTACGCCGCATCAGACGGCGACGGAAAACGATTTTTCCGCAGCGGTCGGGCTGCGTGGCAATAACCTGTTTGGCTGGCACTGGGACCTTGCATCCAATTACGGTGGGGACTTCATTAACAGCAACCTGAATAACACGCTCAATAGCGGTCTCTACGCGGCGACGGGTTCCAGCCCGCTTTCCGTTCATCTTGCGGATTATTCCACCACACAGTTAAATAATGCCTTTGATCTGACAAAGCCTTTCAAAATTAAGGGGCTTGCAGGGCCGTTAACTGTTGCGGCAGGGGTGTCACACAGGTTTGAAACATATGGCACGGGCGTGGGCAGCCCCGCCTCTTATCTGTATGGGGGAACACAGGCGCAGGCAGGCCTGTTGCCCTCAAACGCAGGTCCACATTCCCGCGTGGTCTATAGTACCTATCTGGATCTTTCTGCACGGCTGACCAGAAACTGGCAGGCAGAACTGGCTGGCCGGTACGAGCATTACACAGATTTTGGAAATACCTATAACGGCAAAGCCTCAACCCGATATGATATCACGCCGAAGCTGGCCGTGAGGGCGACATTCAGCACCGGGACGCGCGCGCCCAGTCTGGCGAATGAATATTACAGCGCGCTTGCTGTCGGGCCGGAAAGTGCAAGCGGCACACTGGCGGCAAACTCTGCCGCCGCGCGCCTGCTGGGGGCCACTCCGCTTAAGCCGGAATATGCCACCAATCTGACTGCGGGGCTGGTCTATTCACCGCTTAAGCGTCTGCATGTTACACTGGATGCCTATCAGATTGATATTCGGGATCGTATTGTCAGCGGTCCCGGTATTTCCGGGAATGCGGCTCTGGAGGCTCTGCGGGTGCAGGGGATTGCTGTCTCGTCCTCTCTCGCGCCCGACGATGTTTCAGCCTCCTTTTTCACCAATGCAGCCGCCACCAGAACGCGTGGTGTTGATGTAACGGTTACGTACCGTACAGAATTTGGCCGCCTCGGTAATGTCGACTGGGATGCCTCTCTGAACGCCAATTACACCAGCATCCGGCACGTGAATACGCTGGCAAATGGCATGTCGGCACTCAATGCGCAGACAGCAGCCTATCTGGCCAGCAGCACACCCAAAAACCGGATTATCTTTGGTGGCCACTGGCAGTCTGCATCCGGAACATGGGATGTCAGCCTGCATGAACAACGCTTTGGCCAGACCGCAGATGAAATGACATGGTACGAAGGGCCTTATGCCTATTCTGCTACAGATTTTAACAGAATTTACAACCAGCCCCGCTGGATTACCAATTTTGAGGTGGGCTATCGGCCGATTGAAAAACTCCGTCTCGCTTTAGGCGCCAATAACCTGTTCAACAGTTATCCCAGCCGGATTCCTGCGGCAAACGGATATTACGGGTCAGGAAAATATGATGGTGCAGCGAGCCAGATCGGCATCAATGGCGGATTTTATTACGCACAGGCGTCTTATCAGCTCTGATTATCATGGCTCTGGCCGGGAGCCTTTCAGCAACAGGACAGACCATCATGGCTCAGCTTACAAAACGTCAGCTTTTTTCGCTTACAGCCTCGGCTGCGTTTCTCACCTCTCTCCCGCGGGCGCAGGCCGCCCCCGGCAGGCAACCGCTTCTTGAACTGGCGTTAAATGAAAATCCGTTTGGCCCTTCGCCCAAAGCGGAGCAGGCGCTGGCTGCGCAGCTTAAAAACGCTAACCGCTACGGGGATGCTCTTTCAGCCGATCAGTTTGTGCAGCAGGTTGCCAGATTTGAAAATGTCGCACCTGAGCAGATTATTCTGGGAGAAATTCTGGAACTTCTTGGCCTGTTTCTGGCTGCCCGTGCGCCGGTTGGCGGGAATATCGTCTATTCCTCGCCCGGTTACATGGCTCTGGTCGATGCGGGTAAACCGGCTGGTTTGACAGGGGTTGGGGTGCCGCTGGATGCGTCTTTGAAAAATGATTTGCCAGCACTTGCAAAAGCCATCACACCCCAGACGAAAGCCCTTTATCTGGTAAACCCGCATAATCCGAGCGGGACTGTCTCGGCGCCAGAGGATTTTGAGAAACTTCTTCGGGACGCCTCCAGAAAAACGCTTGTGATTGTTGATGAAGCGTATCTTGAATATGGCACTTCCGTGCGGAGCGCCGTCTCCCTTACGCGACAGGGGGAAAATGTCGCGGTCTTCAGAACATTTGATAAAATTTACGGTCTTGCCGGGCTGCCTATCGGGTATCTTGTGGCTCCGCGCTCACTGGCTACAGCGTTGCGCGATGCAGGGTTTGGAAACCCGCATGGTCTCGGGCGGCTGGCTATCAGCGCCGCCAGTGCCGCTTTGACGGATCAGAACTGGGTCCGTTCTGTTCATACCCGTATTGCCGCAGGGCGCACACGCCTGACGCAAACACTCGATAGTCTGACGTTAAAGCACACAGACAGCGAGGCCAATTTTGTCTTTTTCCAGAGTCCGAAACCTGTTGCGGATGTCCGGGAGCAATTTGCAAAGCTGGGTATAATTATTGCCCGTCCTTTTGCGCCGCTGAATGACTGGCTGCGCATTTCCGTGGGCACGGAAGCAGAGGTGACGCGCGTTATCTCCGCCCTGAAAGGGATTTTTGCCACCTAATGGCCGGGAGGCCGGAGAAGAGACCGGCCTCCCGCTTTGTGTAGGCGCTCTGTGCGGTTTTACCGCGGTGTGCGCCGGGTCAGTTGCCCGACGTCACGCACGGCACCACGGGCGGCGCTGGTGGTAAGTGCTGCGTAGGCTTTCAGAGCTGTGGAGACAACGCGGTCCCGCTTTGGCTGCCATGCGGCATCGCCTTTCGCATCCATCCGCTCCCGCCGGGCAGAAAGCTCACTGTCCGGCACCGCAACGGACAGGCGGCGGTTGGGAATGTCGATCTCAATCCGGTCGCCTTCTTCTACCAGACCAATCACGCCGCCTTCCCCTGCTTCGGGGGAGATATGGCCGATGGACAGGCCCGAGCTGCCACCCGAGAAGCGGCCATCGGTAATCAGGGCGCATTTTTCGGCCAGCCCTTTGGATTTCAGGTAGCTGGTCGGGTAGAGCATTTCCTGCATGCCGGGGCCGCCTTTGGGGCCTTCATAGCGGATGAGCACCACATCACCGGCTGAATTTTATCTCCCAGAATGGCGGCAACGGCATCATCCTGACTTTCAAAAATACGCGCCGGACCGGAGAAGGTTTCAAGGCCTGCTGCCACGCCAGCGGTTTTTACAATGGCACCGTCTTCGGCCAGATTGCCGTACAGTACAGCCAGACCGCCATCCTGATTATAAGCGTGCGCGCCATCACGAATGGCGCCGTTTTCCTGATCCGTATCCAGCTCTTTATACAGGCTGGCCTGAGAGAACGCCTGCGTGGTGCGCACGCCGCCGGGGGCTGCACGGAAGAAGTCACGGGCTTTAGTATTGTCCGCATTGTCGGTGGCCCGGATGTCCCATGTTGCCAGCCCGTCTTTCAGGCTTGCGGCATGCACCATCGGGATTTCATGATGCAGCAGGCCGAGGCGGTCCAGCTCCCCCATAATGGCGGGAATACCACCAGCCCGATGCACATCTTCCATATGCACATCCGAACGGGACGGAGAGACCTTGCACAGATGCGGCACCTTGCGGGAGAGGCGGTCAATGTCCTGCATGGTAAAGGGCACTTCACCCTCGTGGGCGGCAGCCAGCAGATGCAGCACCGTGTTGGTGGAGCCCCCCATGGCGATATCAACAGACATTGCGTTTTCAAACGCCTTCATGGTGGCAATGCTGCGGGGCAGCACGCTGGCATCATCCTGCTCATAATAACGGCGGGCCAGATCCACGACGCGCTTGCCAGCTTCCACAAACAGCTCCCGCCGGGCGGCGTGCGTTGCGACCAGCGTGCCGTTGCCGGGCAGGGACAGGCCGAGGGCTTCTGTCAGGCAGTTCATGGAATTGGCGGTGAACATGCCGGAGCAGGAGCCGCAGGTCGGGCAGGCGGAGCGTTCAATGGCCTGAGAGTCCGCCTCACTGACGGTCGGGTTGGCGGCGGCGACCATGGAGGTTACGAGGTCGGCCCGCTGCTCGATATCATCCAGCGTGACGCGTCCGGCTTCCATCGGGCCACCAGAGACAAACACCACCGGAATATTCAGCCGCATGGAGGCCATCAGCATGCCGGGGGTAATCTTGTCACAGTTGCTGATGCAGACCAGCGCATCCGCACAATGCGCGTTGACCATATATTCCACGGCATCGGCAATCAGCTCACGCGAGGGCAGGCTGTAGAGCATCCCGCCATGGCCCATCGCAATGCCATCATCTACCGCAATGGTGTTGAACTCGCGGCCAATGCCTCCGGCTTCCGCAATGGCGTCACACACAAGCTGGCCCATGTCTTTGAGGTGGACATGGCCGGGCACAAACTGCGTGAAGGAGTTGGCGACGGCAATAATGGGTTTGCCGAAGTCTGAATCCTTCATGCCTGTGGCGCGCCACAGGCTGCGGGCGCCTGCCATGTTGCGGCCATGGGTAGTAGTGCGGGAACGGTAACCGGCCATTGCGGGGTCTCTCTGGTCAATACATCAAAAGGGGTAAAAAAGACGGCCCGGTCTCAGGCAGGCCGACAATGCGGGCGCGCATCCTACGCCATAAGTGGGGCTGTGTCAGGGTGTGGGAAGGGGTTTGAGACATATTCGGTGTAAAAGTGCTACAGTTTCATGACATTTGTTGCGTATGGGTGCGTTTGTTCACGGCTCTGGTTGCAGGCTGCCGGGTGGTTCAGTATTGCTCCCAATTCCCGGCCTGTAGATCGGAACGGAGTGCAGATGGACGGAACCGCAGTGCAGCCCCCGCAGGCTGCAACGCCTCAGATAAACCGCCGATGGGATGGTGATGCCCTGTTCAGGACGCTGGTCGTTGTGACGGGTATTGGCGTCCTTCTCGTGCTGGGCGCCATCATTACCGTGATGCTGACAGGCGGCTGGAAGGCATTTTCCACGTTTGGTCCGGGCTTTTTTGTCACGGCTGTCTGGAACCCGGTCACGCAGCATTTTGGTGCGGTGGCCCCGGTGTTCGGCACGCTGGCCAGCAGTTTTCTGGGGCTGGTGATTGCCGTTCCGCTGGCCTTTGGTACGGCCTTCTGGCTGACAGCTCTGGCACCCCCGGCGGTCTCCTCCGTTATTGGCATGGCCGTGCAGCTTCTGGCGGCTGTTCCCTCCATTATTTTTGGCATGTGGGGCTTTTTTGTGCTCGTGCCCGTCATGGCGCATTACGTGCAGCCAACGGCCCGCCACATGTTTGGCCATGTGCCTGTGCTGTCCGCGCTGGTCAGCGGGGCGCCATTCGGCACCGGCCTGCTGACAGCCGGGCTGGTACTGGCCGTAATGGTCGTGCCGTCCATTACCGCTGTGATGCGGGATGTGTTTGTTTCCATGCCGGCTGTGCTGCGTGAAAGTGCATACGGGCTGGGCGCGACTCGCTGGGAAGTGATGCGGCAGGTTGTGCTGCCCTGGTCCCGGCAGGGTGTTGTTGGCGGCATTGTGCTGGGCATGGGCCGCGCCATGGGGGAAACCATGGCTGTGACCTTTGTGATCGGGGACAGTAACCATATTGGCTGGTCTCTCTTTGCCCCGGCCAACACCATTGCCTCTCTGATTGCTCTGGAATTCCCGGAAAGCCCGTCGGGCAGCCTCAAGCTGTCCTCCCTGATGGCGCTCGGGGCTATTCTGATGGCTATTTCCTTCGTGACGCTCTGGGTCTCGCGCATTCTGCTGGCCAGAGGGGAAGCACAGGCAGGAAAACGCTCATGACCCGTCAGGTCTTCTCACAGGCTGCCGGGCGGCCACAGCGGTCCGGCGTGCTGGCCCTGCGCCGCAAGATGATCGACAAACTGGCCACCGGCATGAGCTGGCTGGCCATGCTGATTGTGGTGTTTGTGCTGGGGTCCATTCTCTGGACGCTGCTTAAAAACGGCCTGCCCGGCCTGACCCTCTCCCTGTTCACCCATTCCATGGGGGCTCCGGGGGCTGGGGGTGGTCTGGCCAACGCCATTGTTGGCAGCCTGCTGCAAACGGGTCTGTCCATTCTGCTGGGCGCACCGGCAGGCCTGCTGACGGGTATTTTTCTGGCGGAATACGGGGCTGACAGCAAACTGGCCCGGACTGTGCGGTTTGTGTCGGACATGCTGCTGTCCGCGCCGTCCATTCTGATCGGCCTGTTTATCTACATGCTGCTGGTTGAGCCGTTTGGCCACTTCTCCGGTTTTTCCGGTGCCGCAGCCCTCGCGCTGATGGCCATGCCGATTATTGTGCGCACGACGGAAGACATGCTGCGGCTGGTGCCGGTGTCCATGCGTGAGGCCGGGATTGCACTGGGTGCGGCCAAGTGGCGCGTCATTCTGTTTATCTGCGTGCGGGCCGCGCGCGGCGGCATCATGACCGGTGTGCTGCTGGCCATTGCCCGCGTGGCGGGGGAGACAGCGCCGCTGCTGTTCACCTCGCTGGGGAATTCTGAGTGGTCTCTGGATATGCGGCGGCCCATGGCCAGCCTTCCGGTGGCAATTTATCAGTATGCAGGCTCTGCCTATCAGGACTGGATGCAGCAGGCATGGACCGGAGCCCTGCTGGTGACGATGGGTGTGCTCATTATCAATATTGTGGTGCGGGTGGGCATCCGCGGAGGACGGACATGAACGAGAACACCATGCAGGTTATGCCCCCGGCTAACGGGGAGGCTGATGCGTCAGCCGCTGCGCTGTCAGAACGTCCGATCGCCATTCAGGTGAATGATCTGGATTTCTATTACGGCAAGACCCACGCGCTGCATAACATTACGCTGGGCTTTCCCGAACGGAGTGTGACGGGGATGATCGGCCCCTCCGGCTGCGGAAAATCCACGCTGCTGCGGGTGCTGAACCGGATGTATGACCTGTATCCGGGCCAGCGCGCCACGGGTGAGGTGCTGTTTGCCGGCCAGAATATTCTGGGTAGCGGACTGGATCTGAACGCCCTGCGCTCCCGCGTGGGGATGGTGTTCCAGAAGCCCACGCCGTTCCCGATGTCCATTTATGACAACATCGCGTTTGGCATCCGCCTGCATGAGCGTGTGTCCCGCTCCGAAATGGACGGGCGTGTGGAAGATGCGCTGCGCCGTGTGGCGCTGTGGCCGGAGGTAAAGGACCGCCTTCAGGCGTCCGCCACGGCGCTCTCGGGTGGCCAGCAGCAGCGTCTGTGCATTGCCCGCACCATTGCCGTGCGCCCGGAAGTGATTCTGCTGGATGAGCCGACCAGTGCGCTGGACCCGGTTTCTACCGCGCGCATTGAAGAGCTTCTGGACGAACTCAAGACCGATTTCACCATTGCCATTGTCACGCATAACATGCAGCAGGCTGCCCGCTGTGCGGATCAGGTCGCCTTTTTCTATCTGGGGGAACTGGTGGAAGTGGACAGCACGGCGCGGATGTTTACCGCCCCGCGTGAAAGCCGCACACAGGACTACATTACCGGCCGCTTTGGCTGAACAGGGAGGAGACACTCATGGGGAACGAACCCGCGCATACCGTCACCCGATATGATCAGGAGCTGGACCGTCTGCGTGGCTGGTGGCCCGCATGGGTGGTCTGGTGGAACGCCAGACGGCGCAGGCCATTGCTGCCGTGGTGGATCAGGATGAAGACGCCGCTCTGGAGCCGCCTGAACTGGATGTGGAAGTCGATGCTCTGGAGCGTGAGGCGGAAAGTCTCGCCATCCGCATTCTCGCCCTGCGCGCGCCGATGGCGGTTGACCTGCGTGTGATTATCGCCGTGCTGAAAATTACCGGCGATTTTGAGCGGATCGGGGATTATGCCTCCTCCATCGCCCGGCGGGCGCTGAAGGTCGAGCCGCTGGATGGGGCGCTGTCCTTTGGTGCCCTGCGCAACATGGCGCGTCTGGTGCAGGAAAACCTGCACAGCGCGATTGAAGCCATGGTCAATAATGACAGTGAATGCGCCATGCAGGTCTGGGGGTCGGATACAGCGATTGACGAACTCTATACCGCCATGTTCCGTGAACTGGTGACGTATATGATGGAAGACCCGCGCAAGATTGGCCCTTGTATCCACCTGCTGTTCGTAGCGAAAAATCTCGAACGGATCGGGGATCACGCCACCAATATTGCCGAGCGTGTTTACTATGCGGTCACCGGGGAAATGCTTCCGGCGCTGCGTCCGCGTGGCGGAGCCGCGAAAAAGGGCAGTTAAAGCAGCCTGACTGCGTGCTGCCGTGGAGACTGGGAAAGGGGCAGGACGTGCGTAAAGCAGGCTGGGTCGGGATGGTGGCGTTGCTGGCACTGGCCGGTTGCGCGGAAGAGAACGGGGTGTGTCAGATCGCAACACTGGGCGACCTCCCTGTTCTGAACAAATTTGGCTCCCCCATCGTGGGGGTGACAATCAACGGGCATGACGCCGCGATGATTGTGGATAGCGGGGCCGATCTGTCCATGATTTCGGAAGAGGCCAGCAAGAATTTTGGCCTTACGGACACCGGGCACGTTCTGAACATCAGCGGCGTGACGGGTGAGATGCTCTCCCCCGTCATGCGCGCCGACAAGATGGGCCTCGGCACCGCCACCAGCGGAGAGGTTTTTCTCACGCAGGCCAAGAAGTCTTTTGGCGGTACACTGGAAGGACGGCCTGTTGTCGGGTTGTTCGGGGCGGATTTTCTCCGGTCCTATGATGTGATGTTCAATCTGCCTGCCCGGAAAATAGCGCTTTATGAGCTGAGCGGGTGTAAAAACCCGACCCCGACATGGGGCGGCCCCTCCTCAACGCTCGACTGGTATCGCCTCGGGACGCATGGGATGCGGATAGGCACCACCATGCGGCTGAACGGCAAGAAGATTGATACCATGCTGGACAGCGGGGCGTGGCATACAACGGTCCTGCCATCGCAGGCGCGTAAGGCGGGCGTCATGAAAGACGAACTGGCGCGGGGTGTTCCGGTGACATCAGGGGGTGTGAACGGGAAACGACGCGGTGGCGGATATCTTCATCGTTTTGACAGCCTTCAGATCGGGACGGAAATTTACCCCAACCCGATGCTGGCCGTCTCACCCATTGAGACAGATGGCTATGCTCTGCTGGGGGCGGACTTCCTGCGGCATAACCGGGTGTGGATTTCCTACAAGAAGGAGCAGATCTTCATCCAGCGGCTGCGGCCGCCGGAGCAGGATCATACTTTCGAGTTGCTGATCAGGCAGAAAAATGCGCCGACCACAGCGCCGTCTGCCCAGACGGGTGCTGCGCGGTAAGCCTGCGGGAAAAGTTTTTTCAAAAAACAGCGGCGGTCGGGCGGCCCGGTATTGGTCAGGATCGTCCGACCAGATACCGGGCCTGTTTTTTATGGGGCGTGGAGTGTCAGCCCGAGCTGCTGTGCAAGCTGGGGGGAGGTGGGCAGCATGCTCAGGGTCGCGGCAATCGCCATCAACGGCACAGGCTGCGGGGGACGCACGGTCATGGTCAGCGGGCCGTTGCCGGGGTTGGCCAGATAGCTTGCAAACTGGGGCAACGGCGCTTTCGGGTCACTGCCCTCGGGGGCCATGCTGTTCCGCAGAGACGTTATATAGTCCTGCGGGGTTGTGCCACGTGTGCTGGCAAAATTTGCAATCACTTTGGGGACCAGCCCGCGATCCCGGTAGGACAGGTTCATGCTGATCACCTGCATATCCGCAGCACTGGCTGAGAGCATGGCGAGCGTACTGGCCTCGCTGAAGTCACCGTCCAGTGTCAGACGGCCCATGTCCGGCGCTTCCAGACTGAAGGTGTCGATATGCAGCTTTCCGGCTTTGTAATCATGCGTCAGGTTCAGCACCAGCGCACCCCGGAAATGGTCATAGCCCAGAGCTGGCAGGAAAGAGAGGTTGGGCACGGCAGGCCACAGTTCCAGCCCCTGAACGGCTGAAACTTCCTTTTCCGATGCCTCGGTATGGGTGGCGTGGGATGTGAGGCGGGCCACGCGAAGCAGAGGGCTTGTCCCTTCTATGCTCAGGGCGTCCACCTGAATGTCCCGCACGCCGTCCAGCGGTTTGTAGGGGGCATTGGTAGTGTAGCTCTTATACAGTCCGGCCAGATCCATTCCGTCCAGCAGGATGGCGCTGGCCGTAATCTGGCGCTGCGGGGCAACGCTGGTTGCCAGCCGGAGGTCTTTTGCGTCCAAATGGGAGGCTTCATCATTCCCGTAATCATCCACCTTCAGGCTGGATGCGGTGAAGTCCGACTGCATGCTGGCAATAAAGCCATGCAGCTTTCTGGCGTCCACATGTTTGATTTCCAGCGCCTGCGGGGGTGTGCCCTGTTTTTCATCGCCGTTGCTGGGCAGGGTAACGCCATCCAGAGACAGATCATCCAGACGCAGGTTGCCTGAGGTATCGGTAAACTGGAACTTGTGGAAAACGAGATGGCCGATTCGTCTGGCTTCATCCCCAGTGGTGCTGACTTTGGAAATTTCCGCGTCGTCCGCTGTCACGCTCTGCTGCCCCTGCCGGAAAACCAGCGCGGTAAATTTCACACTCCGCCCAAGCAGGCCGGGCCATGCCTTTTTATATGTAAAGGACGTATCCGGCCCCAGCGTCTGGCGGAAACTGTCGATACTTTTTTCCAGCATGACATGCTCGGCATGGCGGGCCGCCAGCCATCCGACACAGGCGAGGGCTGCAATACCAGCAACTGTGAAAGGGACATGTTTCTTCACCAGGTAGGAATCCTGCTTGTTTTGACAAAGGAAGTCTTCACCGTATCTCCCCGTGTAATGCACGGGCGGGGGGTGCTGCAAGTCTGGTTAGGGTAACATGTTACCGTAAGAAAAACTGTTGATTTTACGGGGGTGAACGCCAATTCCTCTTGACGAAGCCCTTTGGCACCCGCATAAGGCGCCCATCTTCAAAGCTTATAGTCTTAACGGAATCACACTCTCATGAAGACCACCCTCTCGCTGAAACCCGCGGAGGTGACGAAGAACTGGATCCTGATCGATGCCGAAGGCCTCGCTCTGGGTCGTCTGGCCGTCATCATCGCGAACCGCCTGCGCGGCAAGCACAAAGCTCAGTTCACCCCGCATGTTGACTGCGGTGACCACGTTGTTGTCATCAACGCCGAGAAAGTGGCGCTGACGGGCAACAAGGCTGGCCAGAAGCTGTTCCACTACCACACGGGTTACCCCGGCGGTATCAAGACCCGCACCATTGCACAGCGTCTGGGTGGCAAGAACCCTGACCATGTTGTGGTGAAGGCCGTTGAACGCATGATCACTCGTGGTCCGCTGCAGCGCCAGCAGATGCGCAGCCTGCATGTTTATGCCGGTGCCGAGCACCCGCATGACGGCCAGCAGCCGCAGAAGCTGGACGTGGCTGCCATGAATCGCAAAAACGTCGTTAACGCGCAGAAAGGCTGAGCATCATGTCTGAAACTCAGGAACGTACAGGCACGCTGGCTGATCTGAAAGACGTGGTTCCCACGGCTCCGGAAGCCCCGGTCTATGAAGTTAAACGCGATGCGCAGGGCCGCTCCTACGCAACGGGCCGTCGTAAAGACGCTGTGGCCCGCGTGTGGATCAAGCCCGGTAAAGGCGACATTACGGTTAACGGTCGTCCCGTTGGCACGTATTTCGCACGTCCGGTGCTGCGCATGCTGCTGACGCAGCCCTTCTTGGTGGCTGACCGCTACAACCAGTTCGACGTTGTCTGCACCGTCGTTGGTGGTGGTCTGTCCGGTCAGGCTGGTGCAGTCCGTCACGGCATCAGCCGTGCGCTGACGCACTATGAACCCGGCCTGCGCAGCATTCTGAAAGCTGCTGGCTTCCTGACCCGTGACTCCCGTCAGGTTGAACGTAAGAAATACGGTCGCGCCAAAGCCCGTCGTTCCTTCCAGTTCAGCAAGCGCTGATCCGGCAGGGGCGAGCGGCTTACACGCTACGCCAGAAAAAGGCGGGAGAGGGGAACCTCTCCCGCCTTTTTTATGTCTGGCGGGTTTGGTCCGGCCTGTTTCAGGGGGCCAGAAACGCCTTTACGTCCCGTGCCAGAGCCGCACGGCTGTCCGGGCGGGTATAGAGCATGTGGCCGCCGGGGTAGGTGTGCAGGCCAATGCGGTTGCGGCCGACAGGGATATGCTCCGTTACCCAGCGTGCGCTGGCAAAGGGGCAGGCCAGATCATAATATCCGTTGGCAATAAAGATCCGCAGGGTCGGGTTCAGAGCCAGCAGGCGGCGCAGAATGGGAATCTGATGCGCCATAGGTTCCCCATCCCCCCGGAAATCCCACGCGGCATTTACCTTCATGCTCAGCAGTTCGTAGGACAGATCCGTCCGGTAATTCAGGGTTTTGGCGGCATAGTTTTCAAACGCGCTGCCATAGGCGCGGCCAAAGCCGGAGAGGGTCGGGTCCGGGCTGTCACCATTATCCACACCTTCGGGGAACGGGTCGGCAATGGACACCGTGGCATCATACAGTGTGTAAAGGCGTCCGTCCCGGCTGCGCACATCATGCGCCATGGGCTGTGGCTGGCCGCGTTCCTTGGCAATCACGTCCTGCGGCAGGCCGGTGTGGTTGGCAACCTCTTCATAAAAATCACGCGCGGCATCGCCCGTGGGCGGGGTGTTGGCCAGCGTGGAAAGATACGGGCCGAGCGCGTAGTGATAGGCCTCATCAAGCTGATGCGCTGCGGTTTCCGGCGCGAGTTTGTGCTGTAAGGCCAGTTTTGCGGCCTCAAAGGACGGCAGCGTGAGGGCGGAGGCCAGAATACTGTTGCTGGTATCCAGCAGCCCCATATCCAGCGCCGGTGAAATCATGACGATGCCGTTCACCATCAGATTCTGCTGCTGGGCCAGAGCTTCTGCGACTTCTATGGAGCGAATGCCGCCGTAGCTTTCTCCCACCAGATAGCGCGGGGAGGTCAGGCGGCCGTTGGTGTTGGCCCAGAGCTGAATGGTCTTGGCAAAGGCCCGGGCATCCTGCTTGACACCATAGAAGGTTTTGTCAGCAGTTTTTGGGTCGGTCGGGGTGGACCAGCCTGTGCCGGGGGCGTCAATAAACACCATGTCCGTGTCCGGCAGCCAGCTATCCGGGTTGAGCGCCAGCCGGGCGTTGGCGCCGTCCGTCGGGTTGCCTGCGGGAAATGTCAGCGCGGTGGGGCCAGCGGCGCCCAGATGCAGATAAGCCGTGGCTCCGCCGGGACCACCATTAAAGAAGAAGGACACCGGGCGTTTTGCCGGGTCCGCGCCGTCCTGCGTGTAGGCCACGTAAAACATGCGGGCTGTGGGCTTGCCGGCATCATCCCGCAGCACGAGTGTTCCCGCGTGGGCGGTATAGCTGATCTTGTGGCCAGCAAACGTGTCCGTGTGGTGCGTTATGGCATCATCCGGGAGCAGGGCGGCGGTGCCGGTAAACTCTGTCCGGGCCTCTTTGGGCGCATCAGCATGGGGTGCGGTTGGCGGAGTGGGCGGCACGGCGTATACCGGGGCCGCAGACAGGCAAAGGGCCGTGGCTAAAGCAAGTCCGGCCTTTGTGTGCGGTCTGCGCATGTGTTTGCAGAGTAAAGAAGGCTTAATCATCTGGGTTTATTCTCCAAACACAAAAAAAGATACGAGGGTGTGCGGGCAATTCTGTCCGGTCAGGGCGGGAAGGGCCATTTTTTGACAAAATTTCCTGCCTAAAACACGCCCGTCTTCCTGATGGTTATCAGGAAATATGGAAGGAATATTTATGCAGTTCATTCGGAAAATCGCCGTTCTGGGGTTGCCGCTTGCAACGGTTCTGGTTTCAGCCACAGCCGCCCATGCTGATCCTTGCCTCTCCCTGACATCCTGCGCACAGCAGGGAGTGGAGAATACGCGGAATGCCGTCAAGACTGATGCTAACCAATTTTCATCCAATCTGAAAAACGCCGGCCAGTCCGCACAGGATCAGGCAAAAGAACGCTGGAATAATGCTAGCGAGGCAACCCGTAAGAAGTGGGAAGCCCAGCGTGACAAGGTGACCAGCGCGGAGCAGAACGCGAAGGATAAGTGGAACAACGCGAACGAGGAAACCCGCAAGAAGTGGGAAGCCCAGCGTGACAAGGTGACCAACGCGGAGCAGAACGCGAAGGATAAGTGGAACAACGCGAACGAGGAAACCCGCAAGAAGTGGGAAGCTCAGCGCGATAAGGTGACGAACGCGGGCAAAAGCGCGCAGGAAAAATGGAACAATGCCGGGCAGGATACGAAAAATGCCTGGAAGAGCCAGAAAGATCGTCTGAAGTCTGACTGGAAAGATGCAACGTCTCTGCCCAGACTGTAAGGCGCTGAGTCGTTAGGCAAGAAAAAGGCCCCTTCCTTTCGGAGGGGCCTTTTTTGCGTCTGAGAGGATCAGAAGCCTTTACGTTTGCGGCTGGACGGACCGCTTTTGCTGAAGCCGCCACCGCCACCCTTACGGGGCGGACGCCCACCACCGGGGCCACCAGCAGACCGCGGCGGA
>NZ_BAJW01000037.1 GCF_000613905.1 Acetobacter persici JCM 25330 | reverse complement strand
CACCATGGCACGCTGGACCGACTGGCTGCGGGAGCAGGGGGAAAGCAAAGCCGCCGCTACCGCCGCAGCGCTGACGCGCCAGACACTGGTGGGCGGGCAGATCACCCTCCCCGGATCAGTGGGGGAAAGCAACCTCTACAGCCTGACGCGACGCGGCACTATTCTGTGCCTCGCCCAGACAAAAGCCGGGCTGTATGACCAGATTTCCCTCGCCCTGTCAGGCGATAACGCAGCCCTTGTGCTGGCTGACAAAAGCCTGACCGGCTGGATTGCTGGCCTGCCGGATGCCCTGCAACTGGTGATCCGCCCCGTCAGCACCGCAAAAAATGAACCCTGCGCTATTGTGCTGGGTGAACAGGATGATGCGGCCTTTGCCGAGGCTCGCAAGGCGCTCAGCACAAGCAACCGCCCCATTGCCTCCGCATGGCTCACCGCAGCAGGTCTGCCTGCGCCGGAAAGTGTGGTGGAAGAACAGTGCCGCAGCATTAACACCACGGCCGCAGGCGGCAATGCCAGCCTGATGGCGCTGGGCTGACCGCCCTGCGCTGGCAGCAAAGCAGCCAAGACACCGCACACAAGCCGGGCAAAGAGTGATATGAAGCCCGGCTTGTTCAACTTTTCCTGAGTTTATCGTGTGAGTGGAGCCCCTATGAGTACGCGTACCGGCCATGACCCAAGACTGGTTATCAGCATTATTCTGGTAACCATGGCCATGGGGATGCTGGACGCTATTTCCTTAGTGCATCTCAAGATTTTTGCCGGATACATGACCGCCACGGTCCTGCTGATGGCCGTGCATATCGCCACGTCAGAAACTATCGTTCTGTCCGGTTTTGAGGCGATTGGCCTGTATCTTCTGGGCGCGCTGACAGGCGGCCGCCTTGTGCGGCGGGCCCATACAGTGCGCCTTGCGGTGGGCAATGTTCTGCTGGGTGTCGGCTCTCTTGTGGGGCTGACGGCGCTGGAATGGGCCGCACAACCACCGGGCTGCATTTATATCACACTCGGCCTGCTGGCTTTTGCCATGGGGCTGCAAACATCCGCCACGCGCCACGCCAAGGTTGCGGATATGAGCCTGCCCGCCGCCACCATGCTGCTGCATGGTCTGGCACATAACAGCACCTTTGCCGGTGGCACCAACCCCGGCACATGGCGCAGGCTGACAGCCATTGGCAGCCTGTTTGTGGGGGCCGTCATTGGCACGCTGACATCCAGCCACAGCATTTCCATCGCCATTGCGATTGCCGCAGCCACCATCCTGAGTGCTGGCGCCCTGCTCCATCTGCGCGACCACAGGTTTCTGGCGCATCTGGACCAGATTACCGTGCATTAAATACACCAGCCGTCACTGGGCAGTCACTGGCACGAAGGGCCATGAGGCCTCTCCGTGCCAGACCCTGACGTCTGGCTATGTCTTCGGGGCTTTTTCAGGTTTTTTGGGCGGACCACGGTCCCCTGTAATGCCACCCTGAGCCGGTGGGTCGCTCGCCGGAAAGCTGTCATCCAGCGCTTCGTCCAGATTGTCTTCCTGAATCTGCCGCTTGGTGTTTTTATCTTTTTTGTCGGCCATGACAGAACCTCACAATATGTGTGAAACCACGCCACGCAGGCCAGAAACGCAGCACGCTCCGGCTTTTCTCTGCCTGCATGGTGTTACAACACAACGCACTGCAAACAGAAGGTTTCCCGGTTCGCAGGGTCTGTAAAAATATTCTGGCACACTCTCCGGCACACTCAAGGACCGCCGCACCCTACCGACACTTACGCAACACTCACACCGGCACCAGCACCATGTCGCATAAAAAAGGCGCTGGCTGTTGTGTCTAAACAGCCAGCGCCTTTCCTCATTATAAACAGAGCCCCCTTAAGCGCGTCTGTTCCTGAAAGACGCCAGAAGGAAGAAAAAGACCGAAGTGCCAAGGCTTGCAATGGCGGTCATCCGTTCCTCCGGGTTGAACATCATGGCGATGAACACAAAGGCCACAGCCAGCAACGTCCCGTAATTGCAGAACGGGAACAGCGGCAGGTTGAACCCTTCCCCCTGCCCGGTTTTTTCTGCCTTGCTCCGCGCCTGCACATAAGCAGACACAATTAGGCAATACACCACCAGAATCACCCCGCCGCTACAGCTCAGCAAAAAAGCAAAAATGGTGTTGGGCGCAAGAATGGAAGAAAACGCAACCAGCGTACCCGCAATACTGCTGACGGTAATGGCCAGACGCGGCGTCTGGGTGGTGGAAGTCCGTGCCAGCACCGCAGGTGCATCCCCGCTTCCGGCCAGTTCTGTCAGGATACGCGAGGTAATATACATGCTGGAATTCAGGCAGGAAAGCACGGCGCTCAGCACCACAATGCGCATGAGCAGGCCCGCACCCGGAACACCCATAACATCCATAGCCGCCACAAACGGGGAACGACCGGGCACTACTGACGGCCAGGGCACCACCATCAGAATCATCGCGACGGACGCCAGATAAAACAGGGTGACGCGCGTGCCGATGCTCCGCGTCACGCGGGCGACATTGCGGCCGGGTTCCGGAGATTCCGCCGCCGCGACCGTTGCAATTTCAGACCCCATCATGGTGAACAGAATGGTGGGAATAATGGACAGAACCGCAACAAACCCGTGCGGAAAAAAGCCACCATGCCCCAGCACATTTTCACGCACAGGCACGCCCGGCCCAAAAACATGGAACACATACAGCAGGGCCGCGCCAATAAAGGCGACAATGCTGATCACCTTGATCATTGAAAGCCAGAACTCACATTCCCCAAACACCCGGGGCGCTGCAAAATTCACCAGCTTGAGCACAATAATCAGCGCGATGGACAACACCCAGACCGGCAGGGCTATCCAGTCCTGTAATAGGATAGCCCCGGCAATGGCCTCACTCCCCAGCACCACAACCCAGAAAAACCAGTAGAGCCAGCCTGCGGTAAAACCAAGCCTGTCCCCGTGGGCGGCGCGGATATATTCTACAAAGGAGCCGCGGCCGGGGTCTGCCGTCACCATCTCCCCCAGCATGCGCATTACCAGAATGACCAGAATCCCCACGGCCAGAAACGCCAGCAGAACAGCCGGACCCGTGG
The DNA here is from genome assembly GCF_000613905.1 of Acetobacter persici JCM 25330. GTDB lineage: Bacteria > Pseudomonadota > Alphaproteobacteria > Acetobacterales > Acetobacteraceae > Acetobacter > Acetobacter persici. The sequence continues at coordinate 28,891 of NZ_BAJW01000037.1, read as the reverse complement.
CCGCAATAGCAGCACTGCTGCCAACAAACAGGCCTGCGCCGATAATGCCGCCAAGGGCGATCATCGCGATATGCCGGTTTCTTAAACCCGCAGGCTGTGTGGTGGGTTGGGGACTGTCCTGATCGACCATAAGCGCGGCATCCTGTGTTGTTGTCGGGAGATTATTGCCCATTCGGAAGAAAGATGGAAATTTCCGTTAAAAATGCTTGAAGAAATATCCTTCGATAATACCGGCATGGTGCCCCAGATCCGGCATGGCATATGCGGCTGGCGCTCCGGCGCGCGCCAGAGCCTTCCCCGCAGGGCCGGAGAACGCAACACCGCCTGCCAGCGCGGCAGAGGTTGTGGCGTTCAATGTATATTCAGCGGAGAAATCCAGCTCATCTGAAATATGCCGCCCGGTATGGGCTTTAAGGCCTGCGCCGGTGGCATAGAGCAGAGACAGATCATAATAATGCAGGCCGAGCTTCAGGCTGTCCTTCGGGTTCAGCAGATGCACCGGCGGTGTGGCGGTCAGGTCAATCTGATGCACTTCCAGATTGGAGAGCGGAGCAAGATACATGCCCACAATTTCCCCCGGCCAGTATCCGCCATAACAATAGCGTTTGCCGTCATACAGGAAGAACGTATCATAACTCCGTTTGACGGATCCTTCCGGATTTCTGGCACCGCTATAGCGCGTATAGCGATAGAAAAGGGACGGCTGCCAGGGCAGCATGGAAAATCTGTAGCCGGGCTCAAGAAACATCCCGTAGGCCTCAACCGATTTATAGCCGTTGCCCGCATGGCTGTTCTGTTCGGATACAAAATCTCCGTAGAACGTAAAATTCTTTGAAATTCCGAGCTGTTTAATCGGAAAAAGCGTCCCGCCCCAGCTCAGGGACGCGACATTCATACCCTGCCTGTCCGCGCGCGTAGAGTAATCATAATGCGCGGAGGTATCTGCCTCACGCACATGGAAATAGGTCAGCGTGACAAACGCGGCCCGGTCCGCATAGGTACTTTCCCCGTGCCCGCCGGGGCGGTTGACAAACCAGCTGACATCAAACCCGACAAATTTGGTTTTTGGGCGGTCATAGCCTTTATCAATATCATTATCGGCATTGCTTTCCAGCATGAACACGTCCGCGCGCACCGGATTACCTTCCAGTTTGATCACACCGGGGCCGGCAAAGGCAAAGCGTGGCGCATACCACCATGCGCCACGGTTCCCCGCACTGTAGGTGCCTTTGCCAATCAGAAAACCATCATCCACCGCAAAAGCCTGCCGACCGCCGAGAACTGTCAGCATGTTGGACTTGCCAAAGAGTTTGACGGGCATTTCCACGCCCAGATTGGCTTCTTCCAGATAAACGGAGCGCGGTGTGCCGGACGTCTGAGAAACTTCTTCCGCGTCCCCGTCCCCCAGAGTGGTGGCGCCAAGGGCGGAGGCTTTGCCAATAACGGTAAAGCCATGCCCCAGTGCCCACTGGCCCGTCAGGATCGGCTTGCCATACAGTTCACCATACACAGGGTTCTTATTCCGCTGATAGGTGCCGTTCCGCTGTGGCGCGTAAGAGCCCGCGCCAAAATTGGCATGCGGCACGAAAAACGCGGACCCGCCAATATCCAGCCCGCCTTGCAGCGTCAGCCCGTGCAGGGAAACCAGCGTGGTATCAGCCTGCGCAGCCTGACGCCCAAAAGCCAGACACAGGCACGCGCCCCCAAGAGCCAGAAAATGAACTGTCTTACGCATGCTGTTCTAACACAGGCAGCGGTCACAGCCCGCTCTCCACTGTTTCATACCTTAAACACTCCACCTGTTTTTCAGAGCCTTCTCAGCACAGAAATCTGCGCCGGAAGACCCGCCAGCCCTTACAGTCCGGCCTGCCACAGCAGGCATGGTGCATTTCTTACCCTGCAAAATATTTGAATTTTACAGGATATTTTCCAGAGGCTATAACTGCATGACGCGCAGACGCAAACAGTCACGCAGCGCAACCCCGCAGAGACGCCACCAAAAGACTCTAAAAAAGCCCGGAAACCTTATAATAACCAATCAGTGATATAAGGTTTGCACGGTATTATATTATTTTCAAGCACAAGATGGCTTTTCATTTATTGCCGCACAGGGACGTTATTAGCCTAACTTCTACCGAAAAAGCAAAGAACAAAAATACGTTTCTCAAGCATATGGTTCTGAAATAAAAATGAAATAGGCAGGTTTACTGGCTTATACCATACGAGATCGAAACAAAAATATCGGGCAAATTTTTGCCCAATCTAAGGAGAAAAACGGGTTTTTAAGGCTCTCTGGAGAGTACACAAACCGTGAATTGCGGCTTTCCAGCCCATTTCCCTCCATTTTCCTGTTCATGATCAAAAACGGAGTCTTTGGTTCCCTTCGGGTGCTGTCACAAAATTGTGACGCTGGCTTTTCTAACCGCCCCCCGCCTTCATCCGTTCTCTGCGCACAAACGGCCTGTGCGCCTTTTCCCTCCCCTGCCAGAAGGACCAATGACCGATGGCGAAGCCCAATGTTTCGGATGTTATTGTTCAGACGCTTGCCACCGCTGGCGTGGATGCCATTTACGGCGTGGTGGGGGACAGCCTGAACGGCATTACCGACAGCTGCTCAAGCATAAATCCATCCGCTGGGTGCACGTCCGGCATGAGGAAGTCGCGGCTTTTGCCGCCGCCGGGGCTGCGCATGTTACGGGCAGGCTGGCAGTCTGTGCCGGGTCCTGTGGACCGGGGAACCTGCACCTTATTAACGGGCTTTATGATGCGCACCGCTCCCGCGTGCCGGTGCTGGCCATCGCGGCGCAGATCCCAAGCGCTGAATTCGGCTCGGGCTATTTTCAGGAGACACGGCCGGAAGCGCTCTTCCGTGAATGTAGCCATTAGTAGTTGTTTGAAAACTAGAAAAAATGCTTAAAAGATTGTTTTTACATATAAAATTTTAGGGCGGTTTACTTATATGGGGGCAATAAACCCCTATGAAGTTTTCAGCTAAGATTAACCAATTATAGGCGGGTGGCGGTGTTGACGCACCGCCACCCCTTGACCTATCGGGCTTTGTTTTCTGCTCGATAACGGCCCTCTGCAATTTTGCGTAGGGTCATAGTGCGTTGATAGGACCGCTCTGCCATTATGTCAGGCATACTTATACGAGATAGTGGCAGGGCACGTTTCAACCTTGTTTGACGTTGAGTAATCTTCTCTTGCTCAAGTTTGTGTAGCACTTTATTCATTTTGATACTCCTACAGAGTGTTAAAGGTGTTGGGAGGCTGCTACCTCCCAACACCACTCTAGCAGAGTTTAATGATATATTCACGAAGAAACCAAAAATTTACATCAATGGAATAGCCCATCAACAACGCTACCAAGAGCGTCCCCTAAATTGCGTGGAACTGGGGGTTGTTGGTGTTGCTTTTCCCATTCTTCCATGTGTTTTTGGTCGGCCAATTTGTTGGCTTCATCTTTTTGCTTTTTCATCTGCTCATAAAGAGGTGTCGTTTGAAAGTGGTTTGGATCAACCGCTTGCACCAAACTAACCTCAGCAACCCCGGACATGAGTTGCGCTTGCCATACTGAAATGGTTTCGAGATAGGGTGTGGTGAGTTTGCCCGTGCAAACAGGTGTTCCATCCCTCAACGTATGGGCTTCAACGTTGGTGAGGTTCATGCCGTCAGAGCTGTCGTAATTGAATGACCGGGCCAATTGTTCCTTGGCCTCCTGTATCACAGCAGGGTTTCCGCAAACGTTCTTGGCGTAGGCTGTATGGCTTAAAAGAGCACACACGGTTCCCAGCATAATCGTTTTAATTTTCATTGCTGATTTCCAATGTAAAAACCCGGTTGAGTAATATACTCAACCGGGTTTTTTATGGTTTGAAACTTTAACGCCGAACTTCTATCGGCTGGCTAAAGAACTTTGGGTTATTGTACTGCATGTTAATCAGTTCTTTGGCATTGAACACATTGAACGCCGTCACAGTCACCTCCTGAACGGCACCATTTGGAAGAACTATTTTTGCTTTAAAAAGCCGATCAGCCATAGGACTCACCCTGTTTCATTACCCTGCCAAGGGCACAGTTTCACGACCGACACCTCCTGGCGTCGGGCGGTTGGCAGCGTGTGAAACAAGGTGAACTCACGCCCTACCTATTTCCACAACAGCGAACAGCTCTCACCGTTCACCGCTGGACAATAAGTCCGGGTGTTCTATTTGGTAGGCCACCCGACATAGGGGCCACCCTGTTTCAGTGCGCTGCCAAGCGCGGCCACATATTAACACAGGCCAAAACTGACAGCTAGGTTTGACTGTAACCCATTGATATAGAACGATATTAAAATAAATTTTAATTGACTTGGGTATGCCCTATCGTATAATGGGAGCATGATTGGCGTGGTGTGAATGTATGGCCTACGATACTGATCTCACTGACGAACAGTGGGGGCTAATCAAACGCCACATCCCTCGCGCCAAGAAAGGCGGGCGGCCACGTTCGACTAATATGCGGCGCGTGGTTGATGGCATCCTGTATGTGGTCACGCATGGCTGCAAGTGGCGTGGCTTACCCAAAGACTTTCCGCCGTGGGAAACCGTCTACTATTACTTTTCAGCCCTGCAAGCACGGGGCCGCTGGCGGCGCATTCATTATGATCTCTATACCAAAGTAAGAAGGGCTGCCGGGAAAGACGAGCAGCCCTCTTTGTTGGTGATCGACAGCCAAAGCGTCAAAACGGGCAAGTGTGCCAGTGCTGAGACCAAGGGTTATGACGGCGGCAAGCGCGTCAAAGGCCGCAAGAGGTTTATTGCTACCGATAGCCTTGGGCTACTGGTTGATGTGTCCGTGACCACGGCCAACCGCCATGACACCAAAGGCGGCAAAAAGGTCATGACCAAATACCGCAAACGGGCCAAAAATCCCCGTTTGAAGAAGGTAGTGGCTGACAAGGGGTTCAGGGGAACCATGTTTGCGGGCTATGTAAAGCAAGCCTTCAAGCCGTGGTAGAGATTGGGCAAAACCACACCACGGCCAAGACTGGGTTTGTGCCCGCTAAAAATAGATGGGTAGTGGAAAGAGGCTTTGCTTGGCTGGGAGACTACCGGCGGCTCACCATAGACTACGAGCGTAGCATGAAGCATAGTTGTGCTATGGTGAGACTGGCCTTCATACGTTTGATGCTGAGAAGGCTGGTGCCTGTGTAGGGGTTATTATATATGACTGATGTATTCAATCACCCAAAAATAAATGCAATACTTTACAAAATAAATGAAGAAGATCTTCCTAATATTCCTTGTGTTGTTTTAATTGACAACATAAGCAAAAAAGATATTTTGGTGGGATGTCCTGCTGCGCCAAAGCAGTGGTTACATAAATATGTTCACGCATCTAATATGAAATATTGTTCTATCTATATTAATAGAAATGAGAATCCTGTTATAACTTTCCAACACATTAAAGATAGCGTTCAGGGTATTTCTTTTGAAGATGGCTTCTCCTTTCGTCGCTAATAGGTGAATGAAAATCTGCTACATGGTCTGTTGAAAACCACCCTATACGCAACTCAACCCTGTCTTTCACTAAATACCACAATAGCTCTCCAAGGTAGAATTTTAAATAAAATCTGATTTCCTTACACATCTTCATATTTACTCTCCATTCTGGCTGATGGGCGCATTTCGCCCCTATGTATTAACCAGAATGGGTGTGATTAACCTTGGCCTATAATTGCTCGCATAAGGGTAAAGCAGGCCAAGGTTATAGCCTATACCTAGCAGTTTTCTGCCAAACTTGACCTTCTTAAACAGCTACTTATTGCGAGACCATTTCCTCGCCGGAGCAGGCCCCCCGCCTTGTGGAACTCGCCATTCGGGCGGCGGTGGGGCAGCGGGGTGTGGCTGTTCTGGTGATTCCCGGAGATGTGGCGCTCAAGGCGGCGGTCACCACCGCGATTTCTGAACAGGCAGCCCTTCTGCCCAAAGCCCCGCGCATTCTCCCCTCTGAAGAAGAGCTGGACGCGCTGGCTTCCCTTTTAAACAGCGGCAAAAAAATCACCCTGCTGGCCGGGCGCGGCTGTGCAGGCGCGCATACCCAGCTTTTGCAACTGGCGGAGACCCTTAAAGCACCCATCGTGCATGCGCTGGGCGGCAAAGAGCATGTGGCGTACGATAATCCTTATGATGTCGGCATGACGGGCCTGATCGGCTTTTCGTCCGGGTACCACACGCTGATGGCCGCGGATGTGGTGCTGATGCTGGGCACGGATTTCCCTTACCGCCAGTTTTACCCGGAAAACGCGAAAATCGCGCAGATTGATCTCCGCCCGGAGCAGTTAGGCCGCCGCTGCACGCTGACGCAGGGACTGGTGGGCGATGTAGCCGACACACTGGACGCGCTGCTCCCCCGCCTGCCCGTGCGCTTAGACCGCAGCCATCTGGACCACAGCCTGCACCTGTACGCCAAAGCTCGGCACGAGCTGGATGATCTGGCAACAGCAGGCAACGGCAAAGCCCCCATCCACCCGCAATATCTGACCCGGCTGGTTGATCAGGCCGCAGCGGATGATGCCATTTTCACCGCCGATGTTGGCACCCCGACCGTCTGGGCGGCCCGCTACCTGACCATGAACGGCCGCCGGCAACTGATTGGCTCCTTTGTCCACGGGTCCATGGCCAATGCACTCCCGCAGGCCATTGGCGCGCAGGTTGCACAACCAAAACGGCAGGTTATCAGCCTCTCCGGAGATGGCGGCTTTACCATGCTGATGGGGGACCTGATTACGCTGACGCAGGAAAAGCTGCCTGTGAAACTGGTGATTGTGAATAACGGCTCACTCGGGTTTGTCGCCATGGAAATGAAAGCTGCAGGCTATCTGGAAACGGGGGTCAACCTGCAAAACCCCGACTTCGCCGCCATGGCGCGGGCGATGGGTCTGCATGCCGTGCGGGTGGAAAACCCGGCGGACCTGCCCGCCGCTGTGGACGATATTCTCAACCACCCTGGCCCCGCCGTGCTGGATGCCGTCACCAACACGCAGGAACTCGCACTCCCCCCTAAAATTGAAAAAGCCCAGATTACCGGCTTCAGCCTCTACGCCCTGAAAGCCGTAATGAACGGTCGCGGTGATGAAATTCTGGATGTTGCCAGAACCAATATTCCGTTTCTTCGGTAATACGCCAAAACTGTTTTAAAGCGTTTTTTGAACGGCAGTATTATGCAAATTCTTCCGCTTAGTTTTTCGAAAACTCTACTGCACAGCTAAAGAGTTTTTAGGTCTCTTCGACTGACAGACGCGCAAGAAAACCTTCCACAGCCTGAACATACCCCGGAAAATCATCCTGATGCAGAACATGGCCGCCGGGGAGGGTCTGCACCTGTGTTCTGAGGCGGCGCGTCGCCATTTCCTCGCTCATGACGCTGGTCAGAACAGGGCTTTGCGCGCCATGCAGCAGAAGTGCGGGGCAGGACGTTGCCAGCCAGTCCGTCCAGTGGTCTCCATTCAGACAGGTCTGGGACTGCACCATTTCAGCAGGCTCAAACGCCAGTTTCCAGCCCTGTGCTGTCTCGCGGAAAGACGGGGCAAGATAGCGCGCCATATTCGGCCCGATACGCGCGACAAGATCTTCCTGTATTTTGAAAAATCCTGACCATGCAAGACAAAAGCTGAGGTTATCGTTCACCGCAGCGCCAATATCTTCAATAATCAGCGTCCATACCATCTCAGGGTGACGCGCCGCAAACTGATATGCATTCACCCCGCCCAGAGAATGACCCAGCAGAACAACAGGTGCATCGCAATCCAGCGTTTGTAAAAGAGCCTCAATATCGCAAAGATAATCATCACGCGTGTAGCTTGCCGCATGGTCTGACGCCCCATGTCCACGCTGATCCAGCGCAACCACCCGGAAACTTGACTGCAAAACCTGCATAAGCGGCAGAAAGGTCGCCCCTTCCATCATGTGACCATGCAGTGCCACCAGCACCGGCTTTTCTCCTTCCGTGTCCAGATAGGAAAAAGTCAGATTGTCTCTCTGAAAGGTTTTTCTCTGCACGGCTCTTTTCCTTTACTGGAAGACTCTGAAAATAAGGGGCTTTCAGGAATGAGTCTCTACGCCTGAAGACGTTATGCTCGCCCTCTGTTTACAGGGGCATATCAAAATCTGGCTGATGCCTGAAGCGATGCCAAAGCCGCGCCCACGTTTCCCCAGCGGTCACGAGGACTGGAAAGGCAGGCAGACCATGTCCTGCCACCTGTCAGCGTCAGACCAAACATTTCAGCGTCCTTCCTGGGCAGAAAGGACTACCGCTGAACGACGACCAACACGGTATCAGTCGCTTCCGGCTGAGGAGCGCAACTCGTTGATTTCATTGAATTTTTGGGAACTGGAGCGGATGAGGGGAATCGAACCCCCGTATGCAGCTTGGGAAGCTGCCGTTCTACCATTGAACTACATCCGCATTCCGTGGCGCGGACTATAGCGGCATCTTATAAGGCTGACAATAGGGCACAGCGTCAGTCCGCTTCCATATCCGCCGTGACCAGATCAGACAGATGCCCGATCTCCCGTAATGTCAGACCCTCCGGTGGTTTGCTGCGCGCGCTGCCACGGGCAATGCGGCGGGGCAGCACGGCTTTATCAAACCCCAGCTTGGCGGCTTCCTTCAGGCGGGCATCCGCCTGTGAGACCTGACGCACCTCACCAGACAGACCGACCTCCCCGAAATAGACCTCCCCCGAACTGGTCGGCATACCAGTCGCCGCGGAAATCAGAGCCGCAGCAACGGCCAGATCCGCCGCAGGCTCGGCCACCTTCAGCCCGCCTGCCACGTTCAGATACACATCCATGCCAGACAGCTTGACGCCACACCGTGTTTCCAGCACCGCCAGCAGCATGGACAGGCGGCCACTATCCCAGCCCACCACTGCGCGACGCGGCGCATTATCCCCGCTTTTAGGAGCCAGCAACGCCTGCACTTCCAGCAGAACAGGCCGCGTGCCTTCCAGCCCGGCAAACACGGCGGACCCGGCGATATTGCCGCGCCGCTCGGCAAGGAACAGGCTGAGGGGTTGGAGACTTCCTCAAGCCCCCGGTCCGTCATGGCGAACACACCAATTTCATCCGTCGCGCCAAAACGGTTTTTGGCGGCACGCAAAATACGGAACTGGTGCCCGCGGTCGCCCTCAAAATACATGACGGCATCGACCATATGTTCCAGCACGCGCGGGCCGGCCAGCGCACCTTCCTTGGTCACATGCCCGACCAGAATCAGGCTGAACCCTTTGCGCTTGGCCAGACGGATCAGTTCAAACGCGCAGGCCCGCACCTGTGAGACTGTGCCGGGCGCACTTTCCACCGTTTCCAGCCACATGGTCTGGATGGAATCAATCACCACAGCCCGCACATCCGGCTCGGCTTCCAGTGTCGCCACAATATCCGCGACGTTAATGGAGGCCGCGAGGTCCAGCTTGGCCTGCCCGACCCCCAGACGCAGGGCGCGCAGGCGGATCTGGTCCACTGCTTCTTCGCCTGAAATATACAGAACGCGGTCGCCCTTCCCGGCCAGCTTGCAGGCCGCCTGAAGCAGAAGGGTGGATTTCCCGATCCCCGGATCTCCCCCCACCAGCACGACGGACGCGGGCACAAGGCCGCCGCCCAGCACGCGGTCCAGTTCTTCAATACTGGTTTTAATGCGTGGCGGGGGTGCCGCCATGCCCTCCAGCCCTTCAAGCTGGACGCGCCGCCCCTTGCTGCTGGCGCGGGGGGACGAGGCGGCAAGCGGTTCAACCGCTATTTCCTCCAGCGTATTCCACTCACCACAGGCTTCACACTGGCCCATCCATTTAGGATACACCGCCCCGCAGGCCCGGCATGCAAACTGGCGGGCTGGTCGTTTAGCCAAGAGCGTTCTCCCCCGTTATCCTGTCGCTCATCTGGGGGTGAACACCCCTGTTCTCAAGAGCCGGGGGTTACGGACGCCCCACGGACTCATAAGTAAACCCGGCGGCACGCATGGCGGCAGGGTCAAAAATATTGCGCAGGTCCACAATGGTTTTGGTGCGCATCCTGCGGCGCAGTTCAACGGGGGAAAGTGCCCGGAAAATATTCCACTCCGTCAGCACCACCAGCACATCCGCCTGCTCCGCCGCATCCAGCGCATCGGCACAATAGGTCACGCTTTCCGGCAGCAGCGGTCTGGCTGCGGCCATGCCCACCGGATCATACGCCCGGATGTCGGCCCCGGCTTCCGCCAGACGGTGCAGAATCGGGATGGAGGCGGATTCGCGCATATCATCCGTTTCCGGCTTGAAGGTCAGGCCGAGCACGGCGACCGTTTTCCCCGCGACGGACCCGTCACAGGCCGCAATAATACGGCCCGCCATGCCAGCCTTACGGGCTTCGTTCACCTGCACGGTGGTTTCCACCAGTCGGCAGGCGCTGTGGGCTTCCTGTGCAATGCGGGAGAGAGCCAGCGTATCCTTGGGGAAGCAGGACCCGCCATAGCCGGGGCCGGGTTGCAGGAACTTGCGGCCAATACGCCCGTCCAGCCCCATGCCTCGCGCCAGATCATGCACGTCCGCGCCCAGCGTTTCGCACAGATCGGCCATTTCATTGATGAAGGAGATCTTCATCGCGAGGAAGGAGTTGGAGGCGTATTTGGTCAGTTCCGCCGTTTCCAGCCCGGTAAACAGCAGCGGGGCTTCAATCACGGAGAGCGGCCGATAAACGCGACGCAGCACATCCTCCGCCCGGCTGGCGCGCTCGGGGCGTGTCTGGTCCAGCCCGATAATCACGCGGTCGGGCCGCATGAAGTCCCCAATGGCACTCCCTTCCCGCAGGAATTCCGGGTTGGAGGCCACATCAAAATCCGCGTCCGGGCGCGCCTGCCGGATAATTTCAGCAATGCGGCGGCTGCTGCCCACCGGCACGGTGGATTTGGTGACAATCACGGCATAACCCGTCAGGGCTTCCGCAATCTGGCGGGCGGCTGCGTGGACATACTGCATATCCGCAGCGCCATCCCCGTTGCGGGGCGGAGTACCCACGGCAATGAACACGGCCTCGGCCCCGGCAACGGCTGTGGCAATATCATCCCCAAACGTCAGGCGGCCTGCCTGACTGTTGGAGGCCACCAGCGCATCCAGCCCCGGCTCATAAATAGGGATACGCCCTTCCCGCAGGGCGGACAGACGCTCAGGATTGGTTTCAACAATCGCAACATTGATACCGAACTCGGCAAAACACGCGCCTGATACAAGCCCGACATACCCGCCGCCAATCATGGCTATGCGCATCCGCTGCCTCCTGCCTTTACTCATCACCGCTGCTACTCATCACAGCGGATGGGGTGGACTTCAAAACTGGCTGACACACATGCCCTCAGCAGACGATTGCCGCAATGCCTGCGGCACAGATTTCAGACATTCAGGCCGCGGCAAGGCGGCTAACCCGGCCTGCATCCGCCTTTCTTTTCCCGCCAGAGACCACACCCGGACCGCATACCAGCACCACACACCCTTTGACGGGGCCGGGACTTCACGCTACGGCTGAACCCTTGAAAGTTTTGCCCCAGAAACAGGACCGGACCGCCTGACCGTATGGATATGTTGCTCGATCTTGTGGCCAGACTGGGCCGAACCACCCTCGGCCTGATCCGCGCCGCCGGGTCTCTGACGCTGTTCGCCCTCTCCGGCCTGTCCCATATTGTCAGGCCGCCGTTTTACGGGCGCGTGTTCCTGTCCACTTTTCTGGAAACCGGGTTTTTCTCGCTACCTGTCGTGGCCCTTACGGCCCTGTTCTCGGGCGGCGTGATTGCCCTGCAATCCTACACGGGCTTTGCGCAATACCATGTGCAGAGTGCAATTGCTGGCATTGTGGTGCTGGCCGTAACCCGTGAGTTAGGGCCGGTTCTGGCCGGGCTGATGGTTGCGGGCCGCGTGGGGGCCGCCATGGCGGCAGAAATTGGCACCATGCGGGTGACGGATCAGGTCGATGCCCTCACCACGCTGTCCACCAACCCCATGAAGTATCTGGTCGCCCCGCGCCTGCTGGCGGGGCTGATCGCCCTGCCGCTGCTGGTGCTGGTGGCAGACGTGCTGGGGGTTGCCGGGGGTTTTACCGTCTCCGTCGTCAAGCTCGGCTTTTCGCCGCACGCCTACATTACCGCTACGCTGAACTCCGTTAAGGTGATTGATGTTACCGTCGGGCTGGTAAAAGCCGCCCTGTTCGGGTTCCTGATTGCCCTGATGGGCTGCTATTACGGCTATAACAGTAAAGGCGGCGCGGAAGGCGTGGGCACGGCCACAACCTCCGCCGTTGTGGCGGCCTCCATCCTGCTGCTGGCGTTTGATTACCTCCTGACGGATCTGTTCTTCTCACAATGACCGGCACCCTTCCCAAAATCCGCATCCGGGACCTTCACAAGTCCTTCGGTTCCAAAAAGGTGCTGGATGGCATCAATCTGGATGTCATGCCCGGCACCTCCTTTGTGATTATCGGCGGGTCCGGCAGCGGGAAATCCGTGCTGCTGCGCTGTATCCTCGGCCTGATCACGCCTGACGCTGGCAGCATTGAAATTGACGGCGAGGACATGATCACCGCCTCCCCCCGCAGGCAGGATGTGCTGCGCGGCAAAATTGGCATGCTGTTCCAGAACGGAGCCCTGTTTGACAGCCTGCCGGTGTGGGAAAACGTGACCTTCGGCCTGCTGGCGCTCAAACGCCTGACCCGCAAGGAGGCGCGTACCCATGCGGGCGGCATCCTTGCGCAGGTGGGGCTGGACCCGTCGGTGGGGGAACTCTACCCCTCAGAACTTTCTGGCGGGATGCAGAAGCGCGTCGGTCTGGCCCGTGCCATTGCCGCCCAGCCGGATATCCTGTTTTTTGATGAACCCACAACCGGGCTGGACCCGATTATGGGGGCCGTGATTGACGGGCTGATTGTGGACTGCGTGAAAAAGCTTGGCTCCACCGCCATTGCCATTACGCATGACATGGCCTCCGCCCAGCGCATCGGGGATGAAGCCGCGATGCTCTACAAAGGCCAGCTTATCTGGCAGGGGCCAGCAAGTGCCCTGATGGACAGCGGAAACGCCATGGTGGACCAGTTTACGCACGGGCGGCGTGAAGGCCCGATTACCATGGAACTGCGGCGCTGAGCCGCAATGCTTTTCCACTTGCCCGCCTCCCCGCCGGGTGAGATAGAAGCACAACCGGATTGAGATACAGGAACAAGACCATGAAACACGCGGTTCTGATGCTGGTATGTGCTTTTACGCTCTGCTCCTGCGGGATGTTCGGCAAAAGTGAGCCGCGCCATATGACCACAGCGGCCCAGTGGGAAAAATACGGCTACAAAGACCACCTGCAGGATACAACACAGGCCACCCGCCCCAGCTCAGCAGATGATGCCGACCCGCTCCAGACGCACAAAGATGCCAAGGGCAAAGACGCTAAAAAGAAGAACCGGAAAAAGTCTTCTTCCTGATTCTGGCCTGACCGGGAGGCCTCTGCCTCCCGCTGCACCTGCACTGTCTATGCGCAGCCTCAGCCCGGAGGTTTACTCAGGCAGAAAGTTTTTCTGCTTCCTGCTGAATGCGGGCCTCCAGCCTGTCTACCCATTCCGCCTGCATGGTGTGCCGCGCGCAATATTCGATCACACTTGTAAGCTCTGTCAGTTGCGCGATATTCCTGACGTTCAATGTGTCGATCATCTCCATCTCAAATGGCTGTTCAAAACACTCTGGGTCATCCATCCCCACAGCCTTGAAGTTCAGGCGCGTCCGCACACATTTCTCACACTGCCCACAATTTGCGGCCTGATCCTGCCCTTCCCAGCAAACTTTGAGTGTGCGCCGCCCCACACTGTCCCGCGCAACCACCTCAGCTTTACCAGTGCGGGAAAAACCTGCCCCTTCATGCACAACATCCACTGCACCACCTGAGAGCAAATAGTCTGTTGCCGGTGTTGATCCCCACGGGAATACCAGATGGTTGTAAGGTTCCGAACTGCCCAGCAAGGCATAGGAATAGTCACGGTAAAACAGGTGTAGAATGCCACTTAACTGAGAAGAAAAACTATGTTCCAGTTTTGCAGCTCATATTGCCGCACATTGGTTTTCACCAGATGCGGTGTCAGCCCCACACTCTGGAGAAACGGCGCCACTCTTGTGACAAGACGCGCGAAGCCTCATCATTACCATACCGCACATCAAACCCGTGTACCATGACGCAGGATTGAAGAGGATAAGACCAGTTGTTCTTTTGCGTATGCCGCAGCGCCAGAAATGTTGCATCCAGACCACCGGAAAAAGCTGAGACAGCCTTTTCTTTTCGCCGCACATTCAACCAGAAATCACCCACTTCCCGCCGGGCCACAATCTGACAGATCTTATAATTTTTCGGCAAAAGGCAATGCCATGCCTCTTGAAAAATCTGAATATTCCGTAAAGCTTTTTTGCTGACAGCGCCACAGATTTCAAAAACGTCAAACCGTTCCATGGCCACAAAAATGAACATAAACATCAGCCCGTCATATAATGACGATTCCGAAAAATTCTGATAATTTCGCAGATGAATATAAATCCCGTAATCCTGGACCTCCGATGGCACACCCTCCCCCATCAATGCGATACGAATAATCGTATCCTTTCCGGTTTGCTCAACAGTCGCTTTCAGGATGAGTTTACGCATTGCTCAAATCAGACCCTTGTTCAAAATTTCATTTTATTACTTTAGCACATGGTTCCCGGCCTGACTCTGATCAAAAAAAGAGAATAGTCAAACCTGCAGAAAGGAATATCCTTCGCAACTTCAGGGTTCTCTGGCACGTTGGAACTCCCATGTTCCCTGTGCCGGAGTGTAGAGAAGCCTTATGACCCGCCTGCCATTCCGCGTTCTTTTTCCTGTTTTGTACCTGGTGCTGGCAGGGTTTCTCCGCCCCACATTTTTCAGTCCGGCAGCACAGGCCGCAGACACCTCGCCCCCCGCAGCACAGGCAGCGCCCGCCCAGACACCGGCCCCTCTGATTGCCGACATCACGCTTTTTGCGTCTGATGCCACGCTGAACGCGATGGGCGATGAAATCCGCGCCATCTATCAGGCAGCCGGAAAGACTATTCCACCAGCCAGAACACCAATGCCCTGACCATGCTGCTGCGCCGCGCAAACGCCGTGGCGACCAAAACCGATACCCTGCTGACGCAGATCAAACCGTATGAATCGGTTTATCAGAATTTTGTGGATATTCTGGGCAAGCCAGACCCGGCTGAACCGGACTCCATCACGCAGCAGCGCAAAATGCTGACGGCACGCCAGCAGGATATTTCCGGCCGGATTACCCGCCTCCGGCTGTATCAGCTTGAAGCGCAGCAACTGGTGCAGGAACTCCGCCAGCATGGCACCGCCATCCAGCAGGCGACCATGACGCAGCGGTTCCCCACCCCGCTGGGGATCAATTTCTGGTCCCAGCTTTCCAGCACCTCCGGGCAGGATAAAAACCGCGCCGCAGCACTGGCGTCTGAAACCGGAGCCGTGCTGAAAGAAGCCTTTACCGGCCAGCATGCCCTGCTCACACTGGGGGCGCTGGCGCTCTCCGGCCTGCTGCTGGCCCTGCATTTTTTCTGCCATACGCCTGTCAGGATGCTGGTTGCCCGTTTTCTGCCCACAGGCCGCATCCGGCCTATTACAGCCGCCGTCATCTGCTCTCTGATCGGCGTTGTGGCATGGGGCGGCGCGTTCCAGATAATCTGGAACGCCATCAGTTTTAATAATGATGCCGTAGCGGATGATCTCTCTGCACTGGCAGACATGGTGGCCGCGCAAGTACCGCTCTGCGGGTTTGTGCTGGAACTGGGCATGAGCATCCTGTCCCACAAGCCGGAATGGCGCGTGTTTTCCATGCCGGATACGCTGGCCCGTAATCTGCGCCTGTTTCCCTTCTGGTTTGCCTCGGCCCTGATCGTGCGCGGGGTGCTGCGTTATGTGGATACGCGGAGCGGGTTCGGCCTGCTGCCCATCCAGCTTCTGGACGGATTATATACGCTGGCCGTCAGCCCGCTGCTGTTTGCCATCCCGCGCCAGCTCCGCCTATCCGCGCAGGAGGATGATCCTTCCGCAAACTCGGCCAATATTGCTCCGCTTTTAAGAACACTGGTCACGACCATCGCCATTGTCTGCTGGGGGGCTGTGCTGACGGGATATATCCCGCTCGGATACACCATCATCTCATGGGTGTCCGTCATGGCCATCACCATGACAGGTCTGTTGCTGGTCTCCCTTCTGGCCACGGCATTGGGTAGCAGTGTTTTTCCATCCTCAGCACCCGTGGGGGCGCATCTGGTGCGGCTGGGTCTGCCTGCCCGGCTGGTGGATCAGGCCAGTGTGGTCGTCCCCGGTCTGATCAATGTTTTTCTGCTGATTATTGCTTTTTCCGTCGCCACGGCTGGCGCGGATTTTGACCCGACACAGGTCAGCCGCCGTATTCTGTCCATCTTCAAAGGGCAGGCGCCCACAGATGGCAGCTTCAACCTCTCCATGGATGCCGTCCTGCTCTGCGCCGGTCTGCCCATCCTTGGGCATTACGCCATCCGTATTGTTAAAAACTGGTTCCGCCTGCGCTTCTTCCCCACCACGCGGCTGGATATTGGCGCGCAGGCGTCCATCCTGAATATTCTGTCCTACAGCGCCTGGATTATTATCGGCCTGTGCATGGCCTCAGCCTCGGGGTGACGGTTAAGAGCATGACATGGGTTGTCAGCGCCCTGTCCGTCGGGATTGGTTTTGGCCTGCAATCCATTGTGCAGAACTTTGTCTCCGGCATTATCCTCATGGCCGAACGCCCCGTTTCTATCGGGGATGTGGTGGATATTGCCGGTGCGCACGGGGAGGTCGCGCGCATCAGCGTACGGTCCACCAATATCAAGCTGGCTGATGGCTCCACCATGATTGTGCCGAACTCCCAGTTCATCACCTCCGCCGTGCGCAATGCCACGCGGGCGGAAAAGCCGGGCGTCTTTACCATCCCGTTGCAGGTGCCGTTTACGTCTGACCTGCACAAAGCCATGAATGTGATGACGAGCACGCTGGCGGAGTGTGAAAATGTTGAGGCACAGCCCGTGCCCACCGCCAGCATTACCTCCGTGGCGGAGGCTCCGCCATTCTGACCGGCACCGCCCGTGCGCGGGTGGGGATGGATACCGCCGCCGTGCGCAGTCAGGCGCTTTTTGCCCTCTGGCAGGCATTTCAGGATCATCAGATCCCCGTCACCGTCAGCGCGACGGTTGTAGCCTCCTCCAGCTAAGGGGGGGACGCGACCTTAAAATACTGGACAGGATGCCCGGTAGTTTCTAGTTTTAATCTCTTTGCTTCTGCTTATTAAAAATTTGTTTGGCTTATTTTATAAAGATCAGGGAAAATTTCAGGCATGCGCAATTTTTTGAGCAATGAGTTTTTCCTGAGTATCCGTAAATCACCTGGCAAGCTGACTCTTCTTGCAGCGCTTTGTATTCTGTCCGGCCTGATCCTGCCGTCCGTACACAATGTCCATTCCCAGTTTTTCCATACAACATCCTATAGTTTCACAGCGCACAGGATTTGTGGCAAGAAATACTATCTGGCGGTTATCGCCTTTTGTTGCTCTGCCTACGCGCGATATAACCGGGATTTTGCGCGCTACCTCAACCTGTCAGACGGCGCGTCTTTTCTGACCTACGCTTACTGCCTATTGTCTTTTGTCACGCAGGTTTACGGTAGTCATTCGGTTGAATATCACACTTATGACGACTCACTTTTTGGGACATTTTTAGCCCTCGGCGCATCATCCAATGATGATGTGTCGGCAAGCTTTGGAATTGTGTTTGTGATCGCGGCACCTGTGCTGCTCTACCTTGCACGCAAGCCTTACCGCGACCACACATAACCTCGCCTCAGAAATCCGCCTGCGCACTGATGGAGAAAGAGCGAGGTGCCCCGAACATCACCTGCCCGGCGTAGCCCGTATCCGCCCACTGGATAAACCGCTTGTTGCCAATATTATCAATGCGGCCATAGACCGTAATGTTTTTATAGGCATACCAGCCCGCAAAAACATTGACCAGTGCATAGTCTTTCAGGGAGAGCGTGTTGGCGTAATCCCCCTTACGGGCTGAGACGTAGCGCATCCCTGCCCCCAGATCGAGCGGCAGATCCCCCACACGGGACCAGATGGCCCACAGGTTTGCCGTGACCGCAGGCACATCAGGCACCTGATTGCCAGAAGCATCAACCGAGGCACTGGGGTGGAAAGAGCCGTAACGGGAATAGGTATACGCCACATTGCCAGACAGGCTCCAGTGGCGGTTGAGAACAAGATCCCCCTGCCATTCGACCCCGCGTGATTTCTGGACACCCGCCGTTGCCACCGTATCCGGCCCTGTTGAAACCAGCATCCGCGTCCGGCGAATATCATACAGTGCCAGAGTGGTGGTCAAACGCCCGTCCCACAGGCTGGCCTTCACACCAATTTCGCCCTGCCGGGAGTGGCTGAGTTTTGTAAACTGCCCCCGGTTGGCCAGAAACAGGTTGGAGCCCGGAGGGTCTTCCCCCGTGGTATATACCCCGTAAAGGCTGACGTTTTTTGTCAGATCAAACACCGGACCTATACGGAAATTATCCGGATTGTAGTGGCCCTTAAAACTGGTTGCAGCGTTAAACTGCCCGTTCTGCCGGTAGTTTTGCCGGTCCAGTGAGAGCCAGTCATACCGGAAGCCCCCCACAAGACGCAGATTATCCCTGATGGTCAGAACGTCCTCTAAAAACAGGCCCGCCTGCACCATCGTGGTGGGGGATTTCATATACGGATATTCCCCGGAAAACGTCCCAAGTGGCGTGGCGTCCGGGCTGACAAGAGAGACGCTGTCCGCATAGTCCGCTGCCGGAAAACCGCGGTTGCGGATAAAACGCAGATAGTAGCGTCGCCTCCCAGCACAAAACGGTTCTTCATGCCGAAAATGGAAAAATCAAACTGCCCGTGCAGCGTATCCCCAACCTGATGCTGGTTCTGATACACATAAAACCGGTCCCGGCTGATGCTGCCGGGGGCAATGGCATTGCCTGAGGCATCCGTCTGGCCGGGGCCGCTGATGTAAGTCAGACTTTCCGCGTTGTTCCAGCGCCGTTTGGAATAAATGAAATAGCTGCTGTTATGAAACAGAACATGGCTGTTCACCCGCCAGTCCAGATGCAGTGTGGGCGTCGCATTGACAGACCCGGCCTTGCCGTCCCGCACGTTATAGTACCGCCACAGGGACGCACGGGTAAGGCCCAGCCCTTTACTGGAACTCAGCAGACCGCCCACACGCCCGCCTGTTTGCGACAGATCCACCAGCGGCGTGCCGTAATAGGTGGAAAGCCGGTCCGTCAGATAATCCATGCTTAGCCGCGCGGTGAACTTTTCCGTCGGCTTCCACAGCAAGGTTGTCGTAAAATCATCCGAGTGCGGGTCAGCTCCTTTTACAAACCCGTCAGACGATGTCCGGCTGAAATCCGTGCGCAACGCGAGCGTTTGCGTAATCGGCACGGAGCCGCCAACCCCGGCGTTCCACGTATTAAAACTGCCGTAGGATACAAGCGCATTGGCATGCGGGCCATCAAACGTGGGGGGGCGGCTGCGCATATCCACCGTGCCGCCCACGGCCCCCTGCCCATACAGCACGGAGGACGGGCCTTTAAGCACCTGCACACTTTCCAGATTGAAGGTGTTCTGAGGCCGGTTGACCATGGTGGTCGGGCCAAAATACTGGCCATCATGCAGCACCAGAATCTGGTTGCCGGTAAAGCCGCGCATCATCAACTGCGCGGGAGACCCCGGAGACCCGCCAGAGGAAACACCCGGCGCGCTATCTGCCGCGGCCTCAGCCTGAGCATAACCGCGCTGCATCATCAGATCATGCGAGACTACATTGAGTGTGCCCGGCGTGTGCTGGATGGACAGGCCAAGTTTTCCACCGACTGCGGGTGCCATCTGGAGAGGGGCGGTTTTACCATAAGCCGTGATATATTCAGGACCTGCCACTTTTCTGGCCGGGGGTACTGCTGTCCGTTGTTTATACGGATGGGCAGCGCTGGCTTTCGGGTCTGAGGGATCAGGGGTGGCCGCATAGGCTGCGGGCACGCAACTGATGCCGAACAGAAGACTGAGGGCATAAGAGACTGGACGCACGGGTTCGCTCCAAAACAACGTCACCGCGATGGAGGCACTGAGCAAACCGTGCCTCACCGCCACATCACCCCGTATGGCAGCTCCGTCCGTGACTTTGGCGCAATGGCAGGTCTCCTGGCTTGCTGGTCTTCGGGTCCTGCGGCTGCCTTCCCCCCTGTGGGCGACACAGAAAGTGGCATGAACGCCGCAAGCCCTCTCAGCTTACAGTTGCGGGGGCAGCATCGGCTTGGACCGATTTCCCTCTTAGCCTTCTGGCCGCGCACGCAGCCACAAAGCACCATTGCTGCGTGCAGCGTAAACAGGGTCTGAAAAACCTTGTCAACGAACGTGCAGCTTTATGCCCCATAAAAAACGGCTCTAAGGCACAGCCCGTGCCGCACGTTGTATCCCTGCCTGTTGCGCAAAACCGGCATTTGCGTACAGTCTCTCCCTGTCAGTCAACAGCCCCGCGCAGGCGGGTTAAAAGGGAAGACCGTATGCCGTGCCGCACGGCTCAGTCGGTCGCTGCTCCCGCAACTGTAGGCGGTCTGTCCGTGTCTTTTTGCCGCAAGGCACGCCACTGGTGCACAACCGGGAAGGCGGGATACGGACGTTGAACCGTGAGCCAGGAGACCTGCTGTTGTCGTTCAGACCGCGCCGCCGGGCGGGATGTACCGGAAGGCAGGAGTATACCAGTGGGACCATTTTCCCCCTTCCCCCGGCCTTTTCAGCCAGAAGAGGCGTATCACCCGGCTTTTGCCCGCCTGCTCAGCGCCTGCCCGCCCCGCGCCCATGCCTTGCAGGCCGCGCATCTGGCACACCTGCCGCCCCCTGAGCAGGAGGAGGTCATTGCCCAGAACGGCCACGCGCTGTTCCTCAAACTGGTCCCGTCCCTGCCCGCACCCCACCGGGAACGGGGCGCTGTGCTGGAAGAGGCTTTCCGGCCGCTGCTCCTCACCGCCTCTGACTATCTTGAAGGCATGCCAGCCCTCAGCACGGACATGCCACCCGCTGCCGCGCAGCGCATTGTGCGCGCCTATGTGGCCGTCCACTGGACGCGCGGCGCCCAGAACGCAGCCATGGCGCTATACAACAGCCCCGCATGAAGCCTTCCGCCGGACGCTGTATCTGACGCACCGATGGCTGGGTATTGGCGTGGGCCTGCTGATGGCAGGCTGGTGCGCCTCCGGCCTTGTCATGCTCTGGCACACATGGCCCCAGCCGGAGGAAGACGCCCTGCGCCGTGTTCCGGCGGAAATCCACTGGCCCGCCATACTTCCGGAACTGGCTGAACTGGGCAGCACAAAACGCTTTCAGGCTTTTCAGATCAGCATGGTGGGGCAGGAGCCGGTTCTGACACTCACGCCACAGGAAGGCCCACCTTTTGCGCTGGACCTGCGTACCGGCCATGCGGGGCGCATCACCCCGGAAGATGCCGCTACCAGCGCCATCCGATACGCGCGGACCACCGGAGCACAGGGTCGCCCCGTCTTTGATGGGCTGACCACAGACGACCAGTGGGTTCTGGATACTCATGGTCGGGAAAATGGCTTTTATCGCTTTCTGTTTCCCGACGCGGCGCACACGCAGGTTTACGTCTCGTCCCTGACCGGAGAGGTCATGCAGGCCACAACACGCTCCACCCGCCTCTGGGCGTGGGTTGGGGCTATTCCACACTGGCTTTATCCGGCGGTGCTGCGCAAGCACCCGGCGCTTTGGAGCGACGTCGTTATTCTTCTGTCTGGCACGGGGGTTTTTCTCACCGTCACCGGGCTGTGGATTGGCGTTTTGCGCCTCCGTCGCGCCGCCCCTTTTACTCCTTATAAAGGGTGGCATGGCATCCATCATCTCAGTGGCGCGGTGTTTGGTGTGCTGGCCCTTTTATGGGTCACCACCGGACTGCTTACCATGTCTCCCGCAGGCCTGTTTCAAAGCAATCCAAACGCGACCCGCCCCCTGCGCGTGACAGGGACGGTGACCGGCGCGAAAATCCAGCAGGTTCTCTCACGGCTGATCAGCGCCGCACCGCCCGGCTGCACAGGCATCAAAACGGCTTTTCTGAACAGCAAAGTTTTTATGCAGATCACGGAGCAAACCGCTGACGGACCCATGAGCCGAAGACTGGATGAAGCCCTGAAGCCAGTCCCCCTCACCCCTGAGCAGATCTGGGAGACGCTTCAGCCAGCGGGCCTACTTAAAACCCCGGACGACCTGACGTTTCTAACGCAGGCGGATGCCTATTACTTCAGCCGCCCCACGCATCAACGCCATTTTCCCGTCTGGCGGGCAGAGGCTGCGGATGGCACCCTGACCTATCTGGACGGACAGTCCGGCGCAGTGCAGACCATTCTGGACGGCCCTGCCCGCCAGTCCCGCTGGCTGGTGTACGGATTTCATGATCTGGATTTTCAGGCCGGACTGCGCAGAACCCTGCTGCACCGGAGCATTGCCGTTCCATTATTATGTGGCGTGTTCTGCGTTTTTCTGTCCGGCGTCATCATAGGCATCAGGCGGCTACGCCGCACCAGCTGCGTGCAGCGGGCCGCCCTTAGTGATGAGGCTCCTCATGCACCATATCCAGATCCGCAAAACGTGTGAACTCACCTTCAAAGAAC
Organism: Acetobacter persici JCM 25330; assembly: GCF_000613905.1. Lineage (GTDB taxonomy): Bacteria > Pseudomonadota > Alphaproteobacteria > Acetobacterales > Acetobacteraceae > Acetobacter > Acetobacter persici. Next base: position 6,108 of record NZ_BAJW01000037.1, on the reverse strand, counting down.
AGATGCACGACGCCGGTGGGGCCGTGACGCTGTTTTTCCAGAATGAGTTCGGCCTTATTATGCACAAGGCTCATTTTACGTTGCCAGTCGTCTAGTGCTGCACCGTATTTTTCCATGGAATCAAACGCTGTTTCCTTGGGCATACGCTGCTGGAGGTAATATTCATCACGATACACAAACATCACGGAATCCGCGTCCTGCTCAATGGACCCGGATTCACGCAGATCCGAGAGCATGGGGCGTTTATCTTCACGGCTTTCCACCTGACGGGAGAGCTGGGAAAGTGCTATAACCGGCACTTCCAGTTCCTTCGCAATCGCCTTTAACCCCTGTGTAATCATGGAGATTTCCAGAACGCGACTCTCCGGACGGGTGCCGACGGAGGGGCGCATAAGCTGGAGGTAATCCACCACCACAAGGCTCAGCCCGCGCGTGCGCTTCAGGCGGCGGCAGCGGGTCCGCATGGCGGAAAGCGAGATCGCCGGGGTATCGTCAATCACCAGAGGCAGGCGGGAGAGTTCACGGCTGACGCGCACAAAGCGGTCAAACTCTTTCTGCCCGATATCCCCACGACGGATTTTTTCACCGGACACTTCCGCCTGCTCGGACAGAATACGGGTTGCCAACTGCTCGGCGGACATTTCCAGCGAGAAAATCGCCACCGTTCCGGTTGGCTCTACGCCCGGCCCTTTCTCTTCCGCCTCAATCATCAGCGCGCGCGCGGCGGAGAAGGCAATTTTGGTCGCCAGCGCGGTTTTACCCATGGCGGGACGCCCCGCCAGAATCATCAGATCCGACGGGTGCAGCCCACCGGTTTTCTTGTCCAGATCCCGCAGGCCGGACGTCAGACCGGACACGTGCCCTTCCCGCTTGAAGGCCAGTTCCGCTGTTTTAATGGCGTCCGTCAGGGCGCGGTCAAACACCACAAAACCGCCGTCCTGCCCTTTTTCAGTCGCGAGGCGGAACAGAGCCTCTTCCCCGGCGGCAATCTGGTCCGGGCCGGACAGATCGGAAATTGTGCCGAACGCGCTGTTCACCACGGTCTCACCAATATCAATCAACTGGCGGCGGATCCACGCATCATGAATGGCGCGGCCATAATCCCCGGCGTTGATAATGCCGACCATGGAGGTCAGCAGTTTGGCCAGATAGGCCATACCGCCCACATCATTCAGAATCCCGGAATTTTCCAGCTCGGCCCGCAGCGTAACAGGGTCCGCAAGCTGGCCGTTTTCAATCCGGCGGGCAATGGCATCATAAATCCGGCCATTGACCTGATTGGCAAAATGCGCGCCCGTCAGAAAATCGGAAACACGGTCATACGCCCGGTTATTTGTCAGCAGCGCGCCCAGAAGGGCCTGCTCTGCTTCAAGGTTGGCAGGAGGATGGCGAAGGGAGAGCGACAGAAGCGTTTCTTCTTCCTGCCGCGCGGGTTGGGTCTGGGTCATACTCACGCCGTTGGTTCTATCAGATCCTGAAGCACACGTCTTCCGGCATCACCGGCAAGACGCCTATAGTCCCGCTGCATGCGGGAGGTAGCCTGGCCGCAGCGGCACCAGACTATCACACTTTAAGCCGCCTACAGTCGGGGAAGCCTCGCCTTTATGGCCTGCTTTGCCGCCAGATCCAGCGCATCAAACGCGGTGATGATGTGGTAGAGGGAGCTGGTCGGGATTTTGGTCACAGCCGGTGCGCCTGCCGCATCCAACTGGTCCACCCATGTGCCAACCGGGCAGCCGGTAAAATAATGGTCCAACAGATTTTCCGCCAGCCGGACCGCAATGCCCCGGCTATCCAGCCTGTCACGGCTCAGGATACCGCGCAGGGCTTCCCCCTGCACCCACAGGCGGGAGCCACCACGCAGAACAGACCCGTCGCGCGCCAGAACATCCCGAACCCGGCCCGTCTCCGGCTCAAGGCCAAAGCGGGTGGCAAAGCTGGCCAGCCGCAAGGCGGGTTCGGACGTCTCCACGCCCGTCAGGCGCTGATATTCCCCCAGCAGCCACACCCATTCAAAATGATGCCCCGGCTCCACCCACTGCCCGGCCTCACCCGGAACCGGCTGCCAGTCTTTTGTGAAAAACTCGCCCAGCGTACCCGTTACAGGGTCCAGAAAACGGGTGCGGAACAGCTCATATAACGTATGGGCCAGAGCCAGATCGGCCTCATGATGCGTGGTGCCATACAGAGCCAGTGCGGCTTCCAGCAGGTGCATATGCGGGTTCTGCTGCCGGGGGGCACCATCATCGGGCAGCCAGTTCAGAAAGCCACCGTCCGGCGTGGCCATATGCTGGTGCACCCAGCCCAGAGTGTCCCGCGCCAGTTTTTCGGCCCGGCCTGAACCTTCCAACCGCCCGTACCAGGCCAGAGCAAACACAACAAACGCGATATCATACAGGTCCGCCGTGGCATCCTTCACCGCGCCTTCACGCGTTAAGGTGCGCGCCCAGCCCCCGTCCTCCCGGTGGGCATGCAGCAGGAACCGGAAAATGCCGTGCGCACGGGACACACCTTCTTCCCACCCCTGCAACGCAGCCCATGAGAACGCAAACAACTGCCGCGCCTGCACCCGCACCCGCTTGAACGGCGGCAAAGCGGGCTCCCCCTCCAGCGTCAGATGTTCCTGCGCGCCCAGTAGAGCCAGCTCATGCGGGGTGCCATCACACCCCGTTGTGGCCCAGAACGGCAGAGCCTTCTGGAACAGCCAGTCCGAAAACCGGTCCCGCACGGCGACCAGAGGCAGCGGTGCGTCGTCAGTCTGGGCATCTGTCAGAGGGTTGGGGGGCAATGTGCGACTCATGATTGCTGAATCCGTCCAATCGTAGCCGTTGTGGAGTGTCCGGCCGCCAGTGTTGCCAGCACAAGCTGGCCACCGTTGCCTGTAACAAGATCAGCCCCCACAACCTGCTCCGGTTTATAGTCCGCACCTTTAATCAGCACGTCCGGCATCAGGATGCGGATCGTCTCCAGTGGGGTATCCTCATCAAAAGACACCACGGCGTCCACATACCGGATGGCGGCCATCACGCGGGCGCGGGATTCCAGCGTGTTGACGGGCCGGGCCGGGCCTTTCAGGCGGCTGACGCTGGCGTCCGTATTCAGAGCCACCACCAGCCGGTCACACGCGGCGCGGGCTTCCGCCAGCAGGCCAACATGGCCGGGGTGAATGATATCAAAACACCCGTTGGTAAAGCCGACCTTCAGCCCCTGCGCCTGCCAGCGCTGCACCTGCGCGCAGGCGGCGGACAGCGGCAACAGATGCGGAATCTGGTCAGGGCCGGACTGTTCTTCCAGCTCGTGCAGCACTTCCTGAATATCCGCTGTGGCCGTGCCCAACTTGCCCACCACAACACCGGCTGCGGCATTGGCCACGCGCATGGCCTGCTCGAACGTCATTCCGGCGCCCACGCCCAGCGCCATGGTGGCAATCACGGTATCCCCCGCGCCGGACACATCAAATACTTCCCGCGCACGGGCGGGCACGGAAAGCACCGGCCCATCCCGCCGCACCAGCATCATGCCTTTTTCTGACCGTGTAGCGAGAATGGCCGCGGCCTCCGCATGGGCCATCACGGTACGGGCCGCCAGTTCCGCCTGCTCTTCCGTCACGACCGGCATGCCGGAGGCCAGCGCGAGTTCCTTCGCGTTGGGCGTAATGCACGTCGCCCCGCGATACTGGGTGTAATCCGCCGTTTTGGGGTCCACAAAGACCGGAATACGCCGCGCACGGGCCATGGCGAACACATGCGTCAGCACGGCGGGGCTGCACACGCCCTTGCCGTAGTCAGACACCACAACGGCCTGAACCTGATCAATCTGCGCATCAATGGCTCGGCACAGAGCCTCGGCCTCTTCCGGCTGAAGCGGCACCCGGCTTTCTTCATCCGCACGCACCACCTGCTGATGCACGGCAATAAACCGGGTCTTGCAGATTGTCGGACGCGCAGTTGTGCGGACCGTAGCGTCCACCACCCGGTCCTGCTGGCTCAGCGCCTCCCGCAGCACTGCCCCGGCCTCATCCTGCCCCACAAGCCCGACCAGAATGGCGCGCCCGCCCAGAGAGATGATGTTGTTGGCGACATTCCCTGCCCCGCCGGGCATTTCCCGCCGGGACTCCAGCAGCAGCACCGGCACCGGGGCCTCAGGAGAAATGCGCTCCATGGTGCCGTACAGAAACCGGTCCAGCATCACATCCCCCAGACAGAGGACAGAAACCGAGGAAAAATCCATGCCCGTCAGGCTCCGAATGTCTGAACAAACTTCGCCAGCCCGGTCTGCCGCCGCGTAAGCAGGCGTCCGGCTGTCAGCACCGCGCGGGCTTCAAAAATGGCGCGGTCCAGTTCCGTATTCACCACCACATGATCAAACTCCCGCCAATGGGAAATTTCATCCCGTGCAGCCGCCATACGCCGGGCAATTTCATCCGGGTGGTCAGAGGCGCGGGAATTCAGGCGGCGCTCCAGTTCGGCCAGAGACGGCGGCAGCACAAACAGGCTCACCACGTCATCAGGCAGAGCGGCGCGAATCTGCTGGTGGCCCTGCCAGTCGATATCAAACACCATATCGTGTCCGGCGTTCAGCGCCTCTTCCACCGGGGCGCGGGGGGTGCCGTAGCCCCGGCCAAACACCGTGGCCCATTCCAGCAACTCTCCCCGCGCAGCCATCTCCTCAAACTGTTCCATGGTGCGGAAGTGGTAATGCACGCCCTCTTTCTCACCGGGGCGCGGCTGGCGTGTGGTGACGGAAACAGAGTGCCGCAGCTTAGGGTCAGACGCCCGCAGCGCGTTCGCAATGGTCGATTTTCCGGCCCCTGACGGCGCGGAAATAACAAAGCACACCCCCCGCCGCTTGATGGCCTTACCCTGATCAGACACTGCGTTCGACATCCCGGACTTTCCCACTCTTGACGTGTTTTCAACGCACACTCCACCCGGCGTCTCTGCCACAAGTGCCGTCGGGGTGCCATAATGAGGAGATCTTCTAACAGTCTCAGGTTAAGAGGGCGACATGAAACACGATACCGTTCTGATTACCGGCGCATCCTCCGGACTGGGGCGCTCGCTGGCTCTGACACTGGCCCGCCCTGGCCGCAGACTTTTTCTGGGCGGCCGCAACAGCCAGCGGCTGACGGACACAGCCCGCCAGTGCATCTCCCGCGGGGCTGCGGCAGACATCCGGCTGTGTGACGTAACGGACCGGCTCGCCATGGAAGAATGGATTCACACGACCGGTCCTCTGGACATGGTTCTGGCCTGCGCGGGCATTACCGGCGGCACCCGGCGCGCACCCGACCCGGATGATGCGCCGTATGAGCCGGACGCCCAGATCCGCCGGATGATCACCACCAATGTGGAGGGGGTTCTGAACACGCTGCTGCCAGCCTGCAGATCATGCGGCGCCAGCCAAGGGCGGCGGACGGCATGCGCGGGCGACTCTGCGCCATTTCATCTGTCGCAGGAGTTGTATCCTATCCCGGAACACCCTCATATAGTGCATCCAAGGCGGCAGTAGATCGCTTTATGGTTGCAACGGGTGGCAACATGAAGCAGGCGGGCATTCTGATGACCTCCGTTGTCTGCGGCTTTCTCAACACGCCGATGGTGGCCCGCAACCGCTTCCCCATGCCGGGGCTGACGGATGTGGACCACGCAAGCCGCCGTATTCTGCGTGGACTCCGGCGTAATGAACGGCGCATTATCTTCCCACGCTGGCTGGTGGCCGGGTCCCGCTTTATGGACCTGCTGCCCATCCGTCTGGCGGAAGCCTATTACAACCACCAGCCCACCGGGGCCGCGGGCAGCATGCCGGAACCGGACCTGTCCTGACCGTCCAGCCCCTGCCGCCCGGCCCCGTTCCCGGCTTTTTTATCAGTCCCTTTCCATGCAGCCCTGCCTGTTTTTCAGGCCATCCCGCTTCAGGACCCGCCCGGCATGACCCAGCCCCCCACGCCCCCCCGCACGCCGTCCGGCCTGATGGAAGAGCTTTCTGAAGCCTCCGTGCGGGAACCTGTCCCGGCAGCGCAGAAGACCATGGCGCTGGACAAGGTGTTCTGGAGCCATTTTTCCCCCAATCTGGGGCCGGGCGGCTGGGTGACGGGCGCGTTGCTCA
>NZ_BAJW01000038.1 GCF_000613905.1 Acetobacter persici JCM 25330 | reverse complement strand
GCTCTGGCCAACCTGATTCGCGAAATTACTTCTGTTGGAACTATAAGTCGTCTGGCCTGCCGGACGCGTAAGGGCAGACGACCGGCTTAATCCCGTTATAAGAATCTGTTCGGTTTTGACGGGGTTTTTGTGGGTTTTGGGCACAGGAGGAGCATGTTGACTCAAAGGAGAGCGGGGCTTCTCTGCACCGATGGCAGCGTGTGGAGTGCTGGCCGAGAAAATGGCGGCAGCCGTAAGTGTCCCGTAAAACGGGAGTGAAAAATAAACAGTACGAAACATGTGAAGGAACCTGAAGAGACAGCACAAAATGCTCACCGGCATGGCAGGTGAGCGGCTTTTTCAATTCAGATCAGGCAGGAGGCCCCTGAGGGCAGAGAGAAGTCCGTTTCGGTGTTGGTGGCCCCCGGATGGATGTGAACATCCATGTCTGGCGAATGCCCGCAACACACACCCCCATAAAAAGACAGAAAACGATGCTTACAACGAGGAGATCCAATGCCTCGGACAGAAGAAAGCCGTCATCATCGGGAGCGGTTGAGTGACGGTTCTGTCCGTCTGGATCAGACGATGTGTTCTGAGCATCGCAAAGAATGTTCAGCTTCGTGAAAGTTTTGAGAGGATCGTCGACCAATGCCGCTGGGGAAGCAATTCCGCCAAATGTCAGGCGTGCAATCAGTGCAAGCAATACGAGAGGCCAGAAGGCCAGAAGGTAAGTTGAACTGTGAGCACGTGGCGTCATGCGTTACCGTTACATCAGGTTCTCTCTGTGAACCAGTCCATATCGATTGCTTCAATCCTACCATTCAATGGAGACATACCAGATCTCTGAGCAGTATAGCATCTCCGCTTTCAGAAAACGTACATTGCCCCCGAAACGACCGACAAGAGGGCGGAACCCGCGTATCTACTTGTCGCGCGCTAAGCGGACACACTGCTTTCGCCCTCTTCTCTGACATAGGTTGGCCTTATGGGTGGTCCCAGGAGCGGACGTTCAATGCTTCGTGGAGACAGCAGCCCGCCCATGCGCGTGATAGCTGGCTCAAACCAATGCTCCTGATGGTGGAGCAACCTGTCGGTGTTCTGAAGTCCAAGTCGGGGCCGAAGCTGCCGTTTCTGATCAACAAACCAAACGGCGGCTTTCCAGCTAATTCCAGAGAGGAAGCCGGATTTGCTTTCAAGGGGATCGCGCTGATTGAATGAGCGTTACTTTCGCAAGCACATCGTATTTCGGTAAAAAAACCTGCGCGTTCTCTCCCGAGAACGACTTGAGCTCTGCCTCAATCGTGCCCTCGCCTGCATAACGGTTTTGCGTGAGAGTTGGCAGTATACTGGCGAGTTGCTTCTCGAAATCAGATTGGAAACCACGAATTTTTAAGAACCAGTAATCTGCAAGGCGGATCGCTTCCATATTGATACCCGACGCCACAACTCCGCCACCGATCGGCATATACACGGTGCCATCTGAGGTGGTCACAGAAACGTTGGCATTTTTGCGCCTGAGCGCTCGTCGTTGCTCTTTATTCCAAGCACCTCCGGTGACGCCTTTCGCGCGATAGCGGCTAATCATTTCTGGCCAGTTTCGATGAATGCTTTCGAGAACGTCGATATTTTCAAAACTATAATGATCATAAACATTAATCGCATAAAAGGCTTCATTCCCCACGATCGCATAGAGAAGAGGTCCGGTTCTGTCTGCGTAGGCAGGATTTTTCGGGTGAAAGGTGGTTCCAAGATGAAAATGATGCACTCCCCACTCGGCAAGCAGTCCATCATGGTTGAGAAGTGAGATATGGCCTATACTGAGGTGGCCATTGATATCTTCCCCCTTTTTCACTTTCTCTTGGAGCATAGTCCAACCAGCTTCATAGTCTGGTGGGCAGACAAAGCTGTCTCCAATCTCGATGGTTCGGGGGACGCTTGCAATACGTCGGCGTTGCGCGTCGAAATAATGACTCGGTAAATCCCCATCGGGCAACGCTGCGATCTCGACTGCGGGCCATCTTTGTTCATCAATCAAATAAGATCTCAGCATAGCGACCCAATCGGCAACAAAATCTGCATTCAATTTGGGCATTAACACTCCTCTGCTTCCACCCTTATAGGTGGAATGTGAAAAACAGTTCCATTTTCTTGTTGCAACGCGCGTTTATCGCGTAATGAGACGATGCTGCGTTAATGCTGATAAGCTAAGAACTATAATTCCTGGGAGCAAGATGGCTGTAGCCGCCTACACAGTCGACACTCAAACGGGCATGACAGTCTCCCGAAAGCCGACATTGTTATGTGAAGCTCTATGAAGCGTGTTTGGGATATTCGAGATAAGCGGCTCTCGAATCATGAATAGGCAATACCTGCCGTTCCTGATGAGTGCGAGGCATTCGCCCTAACTTCGGCCAACTTTCTTGGGACGAGATGCTTTTGTTCTCTTTGTCCGGCGCTTAGGTTTGACAGATGCGATGACACGCTCCTTTGACCGGATTTCAGCCAAGTCGTAAAAATGGCCTTTAATCCAGTCTGCCAAATGATCCCGCGCCCTTTGGGCAAGATGATCGCCGGCATGGGCATATCTCGCTAGTTCGGCATCGATAATGTGAAGGAGCACTTTCCAGTCGTCGGGTCGTGACTGCGTCAGTTGCGTGAGCAACCTACCTATGACGCGGCTTTGCTGCCATGAAGGCAAATTCAGCTTCCATGCGCCCCTCATGGTGTCGACTGAAACGGCGATGTGTGAAGGCATATTAGCATTGGCTCCACCGATGAACTGGATAGCGGCGTTGAACAATGCGAACGCTCTTGGATCGTCTAGTGCGAGCATCTGGAGCAAGGTCTGAGCGTCGAGGCTGAGATGACCGTGGCGCATTGTCGCGAGCAGGCCAACACTGACCAGATACTGGTCGCGTGTGATCAGGCCATCCCCTGCAAATACGTTCAGGACCACTTGGAGCCACGCTCCACCCTTGACGCCCTGACTTGCTGCATATTGGCGGAGGTTCAGATCTTCCGAGAGGATGATGACATCTGCGCTTCGCGCAAGGTTGATAGGATCGAATATTACCTTAGATCCAAAATTGTCGAAAAGCTTGTCCAGCCGAACATTGAGCGATCCGTTGACCGGCAGGATCTCACAAAGGTTCTCGAGGTCCTCAATGATCGCATTCACCCATTCCAGCCGCTTCTCCGTGTCTTCGGGGCTATGGACCTGCCGATATGCCTGTTCACTATCGAAGGCTATGGTCATGAATTCGCGCCCACGGGCACTCATGACCTTCGCTCGCAGCTCGATCATCTCGTCCATAGTCGAGCGTGCGATGCACAGCCTTCCGAAATAATCCTTTGCCGCTTGGAGATGCCCCAGTTCGCGCAGTTGCCAGATGGTTAGTGTGTCAAGCGCAACCCCCTTACCGCGCGCTTGGCGTACGAACATTGTGGCTTCTTCGCGCTCGTCAGCCGTACCGACACAGGTGCGGAGATTGGTTCCGGTTCGCGTCAGATATTCAGCCAGTTGAAGGACTGACCGGTTAGAGCACGCCGCAATCGCCGCTAGCGGGACAGGGTGGGACGTGTAGGTCGTGGCGACCACGTCATCCTTGTCCTGAAGGTCGCGAACCACGTCAAGGATCGGCTGTAAGTCGCCGTCCTTCACACTCAGCTCGAACAGGGATCGCGCAGATGGGAACCGGGCCGCGTGTTTCGCCATGATATCGTGGAGTAGCCAGATATATTTGTGCTTGAGCTCTCTTATCCTGTAGCGCTTCGAAACGCTGATTGTCGCCGGGATTTCAATTACTTCGTTGACAGATTTCCCCATCAAAGCAGCTGCCAAGGATGATCCAACGCAAACCGGTCAATCCCGACAATTTCTTCACCGCCGATGATGCCGGTGACATCCCTGGCGCCGTCCAACCCTTCAAGGTCAAACCAGAAGTCAGTCTGTGCAGGACCTGCCCGACCAATCGGAGAAGGCATGGCCTCGTTCATGAAGATGAGTGAAGGATAAGAGGACACGACGTTTTCATCGTGCCGATTGGTTGCGGCCACCCTATAGGCAAGTCGTAGCGCCCGCGTGGCTTCACCTGCGCGGCGATGCCAGTGAGCAAGCCGCATGAAATCGTCGGGAGAACCGTTTACCACGTCGTCATCAATGCCTGCGACTAAATCCCGGGCTTCGCCTTCCTTATTGGCGCGGACCAGCGTGCGCGATAGCAGGAGAATGGCGCGCAGATCAGTCGGCACTGCAGAAATCGCAGAGCGAAGGTAGCGCTCTGCAGCTCCTAGATCGCCCCGATTGTACTCAGCCGCGCCAGCCAGCCGCGCATAGAGCGGAAGAGCGATCACCTCCGGGGCAAGCGATTGATAGAAAGGCGATGTCCTCGCCTGCGTCGGCGCGTTTGCGAAGGCGTGGGCAAGCCAAGCCAGCGGCTCTGACGGCCGGTCTACGCCAACAAACCCATCGAGTACGTCAATGATATCTTCCCATGCCTCACGCAACAGCGAGAGCTGGGCGAACATCACCCTGTCTGAATAGCTTGTCGCCGGCGTGATAAGCGATCGCGTCTTCTCGGCCATCGCTGCGAGCGCTTCAGGTCTCGCTATCCGATAAATATCCGCCACAGCGATATGGGCCCCGACACCCAGCGGCCAGCGTTCGAGGAGTTGCTCGACATCTTCGTCAAGATTTACGCCCATCTTACCAGCTTGCCGCGCGCGGAAGACCAACACGTCGAAAAGCTGGCGCGCAGCAATCGGCAGTTTTTCACGGCGCTCGTCGGTCGCCTCCTTGATGACCTCCGGCCATTCGTGGAGGTTGGAAAGTGCTACAAGCAGTGGAATGACCGCATTGTCGGAAAGGAGAGCTCTGCGGAGGAGGTGTTTCGCCTCGGCGAATGCTTCGAGATCAATAGCAACCCATGCCGCCGTCAGCGTAGCATTTGGATCTTTGGTCCCAGTCGCCAGAACTTGGTCTGCAATGCGTTTCGCCTGCTCAAGATCTCCCAGCGCCCGGTAGGCAGTTACGAGATTATACCCAACCATGCACCAATCGGGCTCAGCCGCATGCTCAAAGTGACGAACCTCATCCCAGTGGCGCTGCAGCAGTTCCGCGCCCTTGCTAAGCTTGGTCTGTCGATCATCGCGAACAGGGCCGAGGCGTTCGACGACGTTGCCGGAAAGAGCCTCGTCGACCAGCGCCTCACCGGCCATACGGATAGAACTGCCATGTTCAGGGAAGCGTTCGAGCGTCTCGGCAGCGAGAGCCCACCAGCTATTCGGGGCACCTTTCTGGCGCAGGTAGTTAATGTGGTGGATGCGAACGTTATGGTCATCCAGAAGGTCCAGAGGGACGATGGCCATGGGGTCTCTCTCGACACTGTCCATCGCCGCCACTTGGAAGGCGAACCCGGCAGCACCTGTATTACCAGAATCCTCAGCGAGTGTTTTCTTTGCAAACGCCCAGGCACTCACCAAATCTCCCTGAATGGCGAGTGAAAGGATCTTATTCGATCGCATGCGTGGGTCTGTCGGATTGAGGGTATAAGCTTCATCGAGAAGATGGGCGGCATTGATTTCTTCGCCAAGCTTCATCTGGGAGATCGCCAGATTGACCTTGACCCGCGCACGGACCGAGACCGCACTCTTCTCGTCGAGTGTATTATCAAGTGCTTGGAGCAATTCCAGCGTGGTACGCGGCTTCCCTGCGTTCAGCATATCGCGATATTGGTCGATCTGTGCATCGAGATGCTGATCGAAGGCACTGCGGGCCGTATCTATTGGACCGATCGCAATCGTCGTCCGGATCTCCGCCAGATATTGTAGGGTCTGGTCATTCTGAGCGCGGATCTCCGCTTGCCCCGACAGCGTCTCGCTTCCGAGCTCAAGCAGGCGATTGGTCGATGCGCTGTAATCAGGGTCGAAGGCAGCAAGCGCCTTCGGGTCGTTTCTGATCTTTTCCTGGAGGGTGTCCCAGCCCCAGACCTGAATATCGACTATGCGGCCACGCTTCGCCTGTTCTTGGGCCAACTCAATCGCAAGGATATCGTGAGCGGCGTCGTTGGTCGCGGTGGTGACGATATAGAATTCCGTTAGTGCCGGTTCGATACTCATCGCCTGCTCGACCTCCTCGCGGATCATCGTTTCGCGGAGCTTCGCGCCACGGGTGATGAGTTTGCACTGGATGCCGACCGGCTGGTGTGGATTTCGGTCGCGCTTGCCGATCAGATCAAGGCCAAACTGCTTCTTGCCTCGCGTACCCACATGCTTGACGTTTGGATCATTGAGAAGCCCTGCGAAAAGCGGAATACAGTTGCTCTCAAAAACCTTGTCGTCGGTCGGGATATTGATGATCGTCGAGGAAGCCACGCGTCGGTTTTTCCATTTCCCTATAGAGAAATTTGGGACTTACTTGCCATTCCCAAGCTAAAAATTGAACGTCAGTTTACGCTGAAAGCGGCCGCTTCTACAACGGCGCCTTCTGCACTGAATGGAGTAAATTCGGTCGATCGTTGCCATGAGAGTTGACGCAGCACATGGCTACTTTCGCTCATTTCCTCCCGATAACCGACATTCTACTCTCGCCTACATGTCGGTCATTTCCATGATATTGGGCGTACCCTCAAAGCTATCTTATTGTTTACTTTCAATTCGAAGTGTATTTTATAATTACTTCGAGCAATCAACATATCAAGAAGGCATATTAAAATGGCAAAAATTGACTACTATGTATCAGCGGTTAAGTTTAATAGCGATAATACCCATATATCCAAATTGAGAGTTCATACTGTTAATGGAGATGGAAGCTTTAACGAAAGTAAATTTGAAGAATTAACTAGGCCCTCTGTTGTCAAATTAATTGAGGAAGGAAAAAAATTCAAAACTATAGTCAAAAAATCAAGTGGAAGTAAATGGACTCTAGGATCTGATTTGGAAATACAATCAATATCAATAAAATATCTAAAAACAACTAAAGATAATTCAACTAAAGATAATTTGGATAATTTACCTTTAATCCCGTGATATAGAAAGTTTTTTGACTCTTTCTCTGAATTATACGCCCAAGAATGTCCGCTATTCTATGTTTGGATATGGATAACGGACATTCTGCTTCCCCCCCCCCATAACTGTCGAAATAATGCGAGGCGGGTACAGTCATGCGAGATATCAATGATCTCGTGATACGCGATACTCTGGTTGGGGAGCGTACGGGAGTAAGAAGCAGCGGCTACATGCTGTTTTTCCCTGAATCGTGAACCACGGATTTGCACTCAATGCTTTTTGGTGTTTTCTGGATCGCGGGAAAGGCAATCCATAGTCTCTGACATAGTTACAGACTGGCCGTAGGGCAGGGGGCATCCAGTTCTTTCGGACCAAGGGTGATAAAGGATCAAACGAAAGTAGAGAAAAATATTTCATTTTTTCAGTTAGTTAAATGTGCTGACAGCCGTTCAAGGAAGCCGCTGACAAGCAGCAGTTTTCTTTGGTTGTGTGCCCCCGCAACCAGAAACACCCTAAAAACCCCGCTAAGTCCCTGACTTGGCGGGGTTTTTTGTTGCGCGTAATACCACACGCCTATCGAATTCTCCATCATTTCAACGGTTTAGCGCCGGTAGGTTCAAATCGGGGTGCCAGACACCCGCAACCAACTGCTTCGTACGCAGGCGTCGAGGGGCGGGCTCCGGCGTACAGGGGCGGAGGAGAAAGAGCAGGGGAGGGGACACTGCCTTCGCGCATGCAGAAACTTCTGAGACAATGCTATGTCGGGATGACGGCAATGGGGGAGAGCGGAAGGTCAGATCCCAGAGCATAATGGCCGAAAGCGGACATTGACGTGTTTGAATATATCAAGCGCTCCGCGGCCGATAATTGTTCCCGCAGAAACCGACTCCTATGCTGAGGCCGTTACACGACAGTCGATGATGGTCCAACCACGCTCGGTCAGAATATCGAGTTCACCTTCGTCAAATGCGTCCCATCGCATCGCTAAACACAACAGATGCGTTGGGCGCGTCATCGCGACATAATGCAGCTTGAGGCGACCCAAAATACGTGGTCCTTCCCACACGGTCTTACCCTTCCTGATAGTATAGCCGCCGGATTTTTCACCGAGAAGCCAAGGTTTGAGTTCGCTCAGATGATGCTTATGGAAGAAACTATCCAGAACCAGCGTCGCAGTGTGTGTCTCTCCTTTCACCGAATGGATCGATCCTAGCTTGATGCGTATCTGCGGAGTATCCATCGGATAGGTGAACAGATTGTCGGTACGGGCGAGGATATCCGCTTCACCTTCTGCTGCAGGGTGAGGCTGTGGTGCCATTAAGAAACTGGTCACGTCAGCATTCAGTCGCGCGGCACCGCTCAGTTGCCTCACAATCGCCTCGACATGCGGCAGCACCTCGACATTCCATGTTGCGGCAGCGATGTCGCCTTGGCTTATCAGAATGATTTCCTGTAGGGAGAGGTAGTTTTCGTGAGCGTCAGAGCCACTCAGCAGCTCATTGATCCAACGATGTGGTGACTTTCGCGCCATTCGACTGTGGTTTCCCCCTGCCAGTTCACCCGCAGCGAGTAGCGCCGATGCTGTCGCGTTGACTAGCTTGTCACTGTTTCCACTGCCTGCAGTCTCGAATCTTGCGCGTGCGAGATATTGGGAGAAGTTACTCGGCGAAGCTTCTTTTCGCGCGCAGGCCGGATCATAGCTCGGCACATAGTGGCCGATGGCGTGTGGAAGCGGCTTATCCTCGTCAAGATCATGCACGCCAGCAACGGCGGTGAAGACACTGTGATCTAGCACGCTGGTTTCAAATACGTTGATGAGATGCGCGGCGTAACGCGGCAGCACCGATTGAACGGCCCCATCGTCGAAGAGGAAGATAACCGGGGGCTTGGAATCGCTCCTGATATAGTTTGGTGGACCGGCGCCGATGAGCGCCTGCGGTGTCAATCCGAAGCCTTTCACGTGGTCGGCAATGTCTTGGCCAAAGCGATAGCTGCGCGGCATCGCATGCACGGAGCCGCTGGGAAAGGCGTCTGTGTCAGCTCCGGCCTGGCCTGTGTGGGCGTAGATTGCCTGATTGGAATCTCCAAAGCGCTGGCGGCGTGATGGTGCGTCGCCCTCACAGAAGATACGGTAGAGCAGCTCAGACTGAACTTCGCTGTTATCTTGAGCCTCATCGATGAATACCAGAGGAAATCGCTGACGCAGGGCAGCGATCGTCTCTGGACGCTTATCAAGCAGCTCCTTCGCCCACACGAACATCTCATCGAAGCAGAAATAGCCTTGCTCACTGGCCTCGCGGCGGACCTGGACAATAGTTTCATAGGTCGACGTGTGCGGTCGGAATTTGCCAGTGCTACCACCAGAATAGTCTGGGTTGGTGTATATTAACGCGGCAGGCGTTAAGTGAGCCTTTTCGAGCGCATACTGTGTTTTACGCGGAAGCAATCGCCAGCGTTTCTCGAGCGCGATTGTTGTGTCGACGCAGCAGACTTCGAGGCCCTTCGAGCGCAACCACGGGAGAGCAAGATACTCATTAACAAACGAATGTATCGTCCCTACAAAATGCGGATAGCGAGTGAGCGCAATGCCTGCCGCCGAGTTGCTGAGCCTGTTACTGATTTCGTTACGTGCTGCATTAGTATGCGATAACACGCAGATGCCTTGCTGACGGTAAGGCCAACGCATCGCCAACACCGCAAGCTTAGCGACCAGCAGCGTGGTCTTGCCGCTGCCCGGACAGGCTTCGAAATCGACTGTATCAAGCCTGAGCATCGCTTGGAGCCGACTATCGTCGTCGCCCACGGGCGCAAAACCATCCGGCCCTAAGCCCATTAGCTCCGCCGCCCACGCGACGTCCTGTTCGCGGATAAGATCGTCAAACATAGAGGTCAGCCAGCTGGATCATAGACTATCACCGGAGCAGGGATGCTTACCGATGTTGCCCCGCTTGTTACCTCATCGGGCTGTTCAAAGGGCGCAGTAACATGAGCGATCGCCGCGACGACATAGGGCGGTAGCAGCGCGCGAAGTTGGTTGGCATCAAGTGTACCATTCTCAATTTCCTTTTCGAGTAGCTCAGCTAGATACTGGGCCGCTATCGCCTTGGACGCACCCCGATCCTCAAATAGTGCATAAACGTGTGAGCTGAGCCTCTCCTGATCAGTGGCAGCGGCTACTTCGAGCGCAGCATAGTTCGCGTCCGCAGCAGTTAAGACAGCGGCCTGCGTCGTAGAACCAGCGTTGAGCTTATCGTCTGCCAAGGCAAGAGAGGCAGCGCGGTAGACACATTTCCCTAAACCGTGGAACGCAAGGTCGTATTCGAGCGTCCATTCATCGGAGACGAAGGTTTCGACGTTTTGCTCAGACGCCTTTGCGCGTCGCTCGGCACGTCGTGTATCCAACCCACTGCCCGGGAAGTCTGATTTGATCCGCCATTGGCGTCTTAGGGGAAGAGGTGGTGGTCCATCTTCACCCGCTTTGAGCTTGCCGACTATCAATGGTGCCATATCGGGCATCACATCCATGTCGGTCATGCACGCAATCGGAATATTGATGATGCCGTCCGTGTCTGGGTCTTCTCGTATGAATATTCTCGCATAGCGGCTTAGACCGACGCCGCCGACGTTGATTACTGATACGCCGTAGTCATGAAAATCACGACGGAGGAGCTTAGCGATCACTGGTAGCAGAATATTCTCAGCGTCCCCTTCGACGATCATCACTGCACGGGCGAAAAACAGATTAGCTTTAGTGACATCCAAGAAACGCTCAAGAAAGCGATAATCAGACGGGCTAAGTTTGGTCTTGCTCTTGCATAAGGGAAACGCTCGACCGCCAGAGATCAATGCGAGATTGTCGAGGTGCAGGTCGGAGGCAAGATTAGGACTGTGCGTTGTGACTATGATCTGAATGCGCTGTCCGTCGGCGCGCTCCTTCATTGCCTGTTCCTGCAGAAAGGACATCAGCCGTAGCTGGCGTTGCGGATGGAGATGCGCTTCGGGCTCCTCGATCAAGAGCAAAGGGAAGCCATCGCTCTCAGTGGCAAGCAGTAGTAATTCGCATGCCATGAATAGGAGGTTGTTCGATCCCAAACCGCGGCAATAAGAGCTCTTCGCATCGACCGACGTGGTCAATCCTAGTTCAAGTTTCTCGAGCAATTGACGTAGCCTTAGGCTGTCCTCCTGAGCACTTGCAACGCCGATCCGGGCCAGAAGGAGATCGTTGGCAAACGACAACGGAGCAAGATATTTTTCGTTGAGGCGCTGACGCGCGAGTTTGATCCCCTCGCTCTCACAGAACAAATGGCTAGCATAGTCGCCTAAGCCGAGCACGCTTAATGTTTTGGGATCAGCTGGCGGATTTGCAAGCTTATTGAACGGGTTGCCAGTGTCCCGAATTTCCTTGGTATGTTGTAGGATTTGCGACAGCCGCGACCCGCGACCGGCGCTCATTGCACGTTCTGCGTCCCGCAGGGGTCTAAGATATGTCGCGGTAAGCAGCGAGCGTGCGCCCAGATCAAGTAGCGGACCATCCCCCTTGGCACCGGTGCGCCATTCGGGCGGTAAAACGCGCCGTGAACTGCCTTCCTTGGTGTTTCGTTTGGCTACCCAAGTGATGACCAGCATAGTGTCTGCGCCACCAGTGGTAGCTTCATAGGTGAGGAATTCAGCGAATGCACCGCGATCTGCCGTTGTGAGTCCACGAAAGGTTAGCTGAACGATGATTTGATCGGCGGGGGCAGCGTCAGGTGTCGCCTGATGGAAATCCATCGGATCAAGGCGCAACACATCCTGATCTCGGGTGCCGAGCACTAAGCGCAGAGCATCGATCACTGCCGTCTTGCCCGCATCATTCTCACCGACCAATGCAGTAAGTCCAGGTTTCAGCGGCAGCACGAAGGCCTGATTACCGGCGCCGAAGAGGCGAAAGTTCTCAATTCGAATTTCTGCGATGTACATTGCGCGTACGCCTCCCTTGTCGTCAGAATAGCAATCAGAGCAGGGTCTGCAACCTAACATGCACAGTTTTGAAGCTGCCCAGATATAGTCAGACAAGGAGAGAGATTGCTTTAAAGTTACAAGCGAGTTCGGAAGGCTGAAAAATCCGATCGAGCATCCGGCGATTAAGACGGAGAGCTTGCAGGGTAGTCCAGAAGGTCTTCTTTCTAGCGCAATATGCTTGCAGCAGACCGCATTGGTTAGTTGTAAAATTTGGTCTATAGGCATCACTCTGCAGTAAGCCTTCTATCGGTCTACCTTGCTGCAACTATTATGGTGTATAATGCAATGTTGTTGATTGTCGGGTCCGCACATCATTTATCCTCTTTCTGAAATTATTTATGGGAATTTTTACAATGAATATTAAATGGGATTTATTGGATAATCGGTTGGTTGATCGGTATAGAGAGCTTACAAATATAGAGCCTCAGAGTTGTCGTTGGATGATGCTAAATGAAAAAAATATTGGATGGCTTGATGTCGAAAAATCAAATACAGATTCATTTAAGATTTTTGGAAATGAAGTAAATAGATTAAATCTAACCATAAATCTTTTTGAGAACTTATTGCTATTTGAAGATATTAGGCATGAATCTATTGGGAAAGATGATTTTCCAATAGACATGCCTCGAGAATATTTCAGAATTCCGGCTCAAAACAATCTCAGGGACCAATTTTCATATCGAGAATTTAGTTCCAAAGAGTTAAATAAAATTAATAATATCATTTTTGAAGCTCGCGCATCATTAAACATCAGAAATGATGAAAACATCGCCAGAGAGTTAATACATAGATTGGAATTTCTCTCTTTATTTAGTTATTTTGAGGCATTTTTAGAACGACTTCTTGGGATGGAAATTTGGGACGGATCCGAAGATAAAAAAAAGGAAGCCAACCAAAAAGTAATGCGGAAGAATTTACCTGATGCATTACAGTTTGTTATTGGAGAAATAAACAAACCAGAAATTTTAAACTTAATTACGGAAATTAATGCGTCAATTTTCAATATACTTCATTTTTCATACCTTGTTCGAAATGTTCATACTCATAATCTAGGTAAATCCACAAATTATGTTATAGAAAAAGGATTAGATTATGGGAGTCTTGTTAGGCGGCCTATAAAAGATACTGAAGGTACAATTATTCGCATAGAAATAATTCCTGATATAAAAGACGTAGCTATGAGGCCAATTATATTGGGGAGGTATATTAGCCTATCGATATTAACATCTCTCCTTCGAAGTTATCTCGTAGAATTAGCATACATTCTAGATATAAGTGTTCAACAGTCGTAGCTCATTGAGCTATTGCGCGTCGTTCAATTAATCTCAATTCTAAGTTCCTAGGAGCTGGACGGTAACGACGAAGATTGACTTATGCTGTTAGACTGCTTTACGATGACGAAAGCTCGTTCAATGATGTTAATATTTTTATAAATTGAGAAGCGGGTTTCCGTGGATTGCATCGGTTTTTTATGAAATACTTGGCGTAATTACCGTTCTTCGATTTTTTCAATGAGCGGATTAACATCATAAGCCTTGTCGGTGATAAACGATTCAGCATCGACTACCTCACAAACGATTCTGCTTCCGTGATATCGACTCCTTGCCTTAACTGAACATGTCTGCTTTTCGAAGGTTCGAGCCGCCCCTTTAATGTCCGCAATGAGGCGATTGTGTTGAAAAAGTCTCGCCCGACCCTCTATATGAAATTTCAGTTCGAAACACTAACGTATAGAGTGTTGTAATCATGTGTAATTTTCATTCCGTATTACATACGAAATCAAGGTCGGATACCTTAAATTGACTTTTTCAACACAATCAGGCGGAAGCAGTCGGTCCGCTTGGCGTGGCGCAAGCAAATAGGCGGCAATCGCCGTCATGTCGGTCATCCAGGCGGTTAGGGATGCATGAAAACGAACACACAGCGACCAAGGTCAAGTTTGGAAGCATGCTTGCCTGGCTTCACTGAAGGGCTGGGACGGCCAAGTTCTATCGGGACACACTCAGCTACTTGACGGCATCATGCTTGCGATTGGCGAGGATGGCATCGGCGCGATTAGCGAAATCGTCGATTTGACTGAACGCGACGATCCTTGAATTGTCGGTAACGACCGGAAAGCGCGAAACTAGCATGTGCTCGACCGCATCGTTTCCGAGATGCGCCGTCAGCACGCCTTCGCGGTTCCGTTCCTTTGCCAGCGCCCGTTCATAAGCGAGCACTAGGTTACGATTGTAACGCGCGAAACGCTTGGGCTCGGCTTCGATCCATGCAAGATCTGTCATGTTGTTCTTGCACTGGACGTTCCAGATCATGCCGTCCCGAAGCGTCACAACGTCGAACTCGTGGCGGTTGATCCGGGTGATCTTCTGGACCGCGAACCATTGGCGTTCGAGCGCGTCGGCGACCGCCTTCTCGAAGATGAAGCCGGTGCGGATTTGATAGCGCTTGGACCGATCGAGCAACGCGAGCGCCAAAAATAGATGAAGCGACTGAGCAAGCTCACCGTCGACCGGTAGATCCCGTCAATCAGCACGAAGGGTGCATAGCTGTCGAGATTGGTGGCATAATCGGCAGATGAACGCACCAGCTCCGCGCGCAACCGGTCGGAGAGCTTGAATTCGTGAAATAGCCGTTCGAGCTCCTTAGGCTGGATCGCGACCCAGAAATCGCGCTCGACAAACTCGTGCGAGACCTGGCGGACAAAGGCGGCGGCGGAACCGAACTCGGTAGCGGCCAGATCAAATTCGCTATAGGCCGCCTCAGTCGCGATGATGTCGTTGCGAAGTTCGGCGGCGGAGAACAGCCGATCCGACGGTTGAGACTCTCGTGTTGCAAGGATTGCAAGTGAGGCCTCGGTTACCGGCATTTCGGTAATCCGGGAGCGCTCGGGCTCCAGAAAGAAGCCGTCGAGCATCGCCAGTGCGCAATCTGGAGCAGCAGGCAATCCGAGCCGCGCGCGCGCAGCGTTGATCAGCTGTGCCTGCTGTGCGCCCACAATCTGCAGCGCCTGCATGTCGATCAGCGGCACAAAGATATTAAGCGTATCGAGCGGATGGACGATCTGCCGCCCGCGGCAGGCTGACGGGAGCGTGTGCAGCATGGCAACGAAGTGTCGCCGCCGCGACTGAAAATAGCCGATCATCGTGCCGACGCTCAAGAAGCCCTCGGTTAGCTCGAAAAGCCGGTGGTGCCTTAGTGCGGTGCCGATCGTCGCGCCTTGTATCATCAAATTCTGAAAGCGGTTCGCGAAGGTCTCGCTGAACTTCGCGACTAGCTTCGGCCGAAGTGCCAGCAGTGGACGCGGATCGCTCAGGAGTGAGGGCAATGCGAGATTGTAAAGCCGTTCTTCGAACTCGTCGTCGTCCCAATCGGCCGTCGGTAGGTTGATGCATTCCTCGATCGCACGAAGGGTATCGAACCAGGCGAGTGTCGCCGTGACCGCATCGTATGGTGCCAGTCCATTAACGATGTTGGCAGTGTTCGTATCGATGACCCATTGGGGGTCGATGTTGGCAGTCGGGTCCGTCACGACTGGGGTTCGTTCTGCTGCGCCGTGCGGTCGCCGGCGACAATACCGGCATCAGGCTTGCGCATTGCGCTGATCCACTGCTGGACCTGCGCGCAATTGGCGTTGGTGATTGGATAGGCGTGCGCGACAATGTCGCTCGCCGCGCCGGGGCTGATGTCACTTGTCGTGACGAGCAGTCCGGCACGGGCGGCCTCGGCGAGCACGTCGGCTTCCTCGCTGAGCGCCGAGCAGAAGGCAAAGGGCGGTCTTAGAATATTACCCATAATGTAAGCATGAGCGGCAACCTTAGATTTGGCAAGTAGGTGCGCGTGTTAACTGGCGGCGGCGTGCCGGCAGGCATCGATTTTGCATTGACCGTACTGGCCGAGATCGCGGCGCAGACGCCCCAGCTCGGTCTCGAATATGCCTCCGAACCCCCATTCATCGCTGGGAGGCCGGAGAGTGTGCCGCCAAACATTCTGGCGGTTTACCGCGATCGGATCGCGCCGGTTCTGGCTCAAACCGTGCTGAAGCTGCGGAGGATGATCGGGCCGGTTGCCATGACCCCGGCAGCCGGACAGTCGGGATCACGCTTCACGTTGCGGGCTCGCAGGGTGTGCGAGGGATGAAGTGAAGAGGCCCGGTCGGCAAGGGCGATCAGGCGAAGGTGCCTTCCGCAAGGCTGTGGGTAAGCCTGACGACCAGTGCCCCCCTGCCATCGCGAAGCGCTTCCAAGGCTGTCTGACCCGCAAGTTCGGGATGAGATTGCGTCAGGAAGCGGTAAATGGTCCATCCGCTATCGCCCAGCGTATCGAAAAGTGCGGGCAGGACAGGGAAGGGTTGTCCCATCGCATTGATCTGCCAGGCCGGATAGCGCGCTTCTCGTGGTGAGGCCCCTGGCAGAACGAGGACAGCATGGGCCTGTTCCATATCGTGCAGGTCTGAGACAGTCAGGCCAAGGCTGCGGGCAAAAACCTCGCTCGTCAGCATGTCCGGACCTGACAGAATGGTAGCTGCCAAGTGGCGCCCCCGCTCTTTTGCCCGGGCGAAAGCGTCACTCCGTGTTCGTGGCCTGTCTGTCATGAATGCTATCTTTTTGTCTTGCAGGGAGAGATGAGAACAATACCATCATGGGGCAGGCGGAAGGGCCACTGTATCACCTGCCAGGATTATATGCATGTGGTGCGGAGGGGCCCGAAAGTACGGGACATCAACGTCCAAATGGGATATACATAATATATATCCATAGAGAGGGGTATCCGATGCTGACCCGTACGACACTCTTTCTATCCAACCACTCGCAGGCAGTGCGTCTGCCGAAGATGGTCGCCTTCGGGGAGCAGGTGCGTGACGTCGTTATTGTATCCGAAGGATCACGGCGGATCATCGCACCGGCTGACGCAGCATGGGATGATTTCTTTGCGGCTCCCGGAGTGGATCTGGGGGAGCGGAGCCAGCCGGTCATGCAAGAACGTGAGGCATTCTGAATGTTGCGTTACCTGCTGGATACGAACCTCTGTATCCGGGTGTTGCGGGATCGGCCACAGGGGTTGCGTCCGAGGTTCAACAGCTGTGCGGAGGAACTCTGCATCTCGGACGTGGTTTTGTATGAGCTACTTTATGGCGCGGAACGCTCGTCCGATCCCGTACGCACAAGACGCGAAGTTAAGCGCTTCGCGGCAAGGCTGGCAATCCTGCCATTCGACAGTGAAGCGGCTGCCCATACAGCGGATATTCGGGCTGCTCTTGAACGGAATGGCCGTATCATAGGTCCATATGATCTCATGATTGCCGGGCATGCCCGGAGCAGGGGGCTGATTGTGGTGACCGGGAACCTTCGGGAATTCCAGCGGGTGGAGGGGCTTCGAACGGAGGATTGGCTGACTGGTACGGTCTGACCGGGAAAGGCGTGGCGAGACAGAATATTGATAAAAGCAATTGTTTATCAGTCGACTAGGTCATGCAGCGAGCCTCTCTACGAACCCGCTGACAAGCAGCAGTTTTCTTTGGTTGCAGGCCCCCGCAACCAGAAACACACTCAAACCCCCGCTAAGTCACTGACTTGGCTGGGTTTTTTGTTGTAATCATCACCACACGCCTATCAAATTCCTCATTATTTCAATGGTTTAACTCTGGTAGGTTCAAATCAGGGTCCATGATACCCGCAACCAACTGTCCTGTACCCGGGCGTACAAGGGCGGGCTCCGGCGTGCCGGGGCGTACTCGGGCGAAGAAGAAAAAGGGAAGGGGAGATTGGGGCCTCAGGCGGCGGCATGCGGAAACTTGCGAGACAATGCTTTGTCGGGATGACGACAAGGGGGGGCAGAATGTCGCTTTTCGGGCAGGGATGACCGAAAGCAGCCATTAGCAGCATCAGCGCTCATGACCGCTGCCGATTAAAGTGTGCCACTCGTGTCGTTCGCACCGAATGTCGGGGGCAGACAGAAACTGCTATCGGACACTTCTAAAAACCGTTGGGCGGTGGCGCGTTTAGGCGGACATCCATTCCTCTCAGCGTCGTAACGACCAAGTTTGGATGATCGACGCTCTTGTTGCCTCGTCGAATGATATTCCTATCCCCCGCATATGCACCAATTTCGTCGCGCTAATCTGATGTGCAGCCTTCAGCGCTGGACATTCCGACAATATACAATTTCATCCGTTTATGCGATGAAGTGAGATATACTGAGAACGCTTGATCAGTCGAAATAGAGTGACGAACGGCAGGAGGGGCGGGTTGGACGGGACAAATTCTCACAGCGCCGACGACGCAGCTTTGGGATTTCTATATCAGGCTCAATATGCACTGCTCAGGCTATGGAACGAGGCTGTTGACGACGCTGTCATTTATCTTGAAACTCTCGACGATGTAATGCTGGAGTCCAACGGCGAAACCATTCTTGAGCAGCTTAAGCATTCCCTTGCAGCGAAGCCCGCCAACCTCACTTTGACGAGTGTTAATCTGTGGAAAACGCTCAAAGCTTGGATCGACGTCCTTCCGGATCTGGATCTGTCCAAAACTACGCTACATCTTGTCACCGTCGCAGGTATTTCTTCAAAATCCAAGCTGATCAATCTGCTTGATGAAGCTGCGGATCGCGCAGAACTTCTCACTGACCTACGAGAAGAAGCGCAGCGAGTCCTCCACGACAGGCAACAAGCACAAGAAGAAGGAAAAAAAGACCTTCCCCATGAAGCAAGGGCCAAATCTTGCAAGGCATTTCTCGAATTGACCGAAAAAAAACAAGCTGAACTTCTGTCCAAAGTGCGTTTAAAGCCAAGTCAGATAAATATTCGTCTCATTGAAGACGAACTTGCAAAGAGTCTTATGAGTGTTCTCCCAAAAGACCGGGCGCATATCGCAAAACTTCTGGTTGAATGGTGGAACAGGCAGATTATCCATGCCCACTGCGGTAAACGTACAAAGGCGATTCACCGCTTTGAGCTAATCAGTCGGTATACGCAGATTATAGCCGATCTCGAACACGACAGTCTTGTTGACCATTTTGCCACAGAGCTCCCGCCAGAAACGTATCAATCTCATCCCATGATCGGAAGCCAAATCGGGTTAATTGATGCGCAGCAATGGCAACAAAGGATCGTAACAAACGAATGGCGAGCTCGAAACTCGCGTTCACGATGGTCGACGGAAAATCCGACTTGGCGCGAAAAAATTGCGCAGTACGACGCCCGATTGATTGAGGAATGGGGTTACAAATATGCCGATATGACGGCAGCCTGTAATGGTTGCTCAGAGGATATCAAGAAGGAGGAAGGGCGCGGCTTATTGTCATGGAGCTTCTATGAGGCTCCAAAAATAATTGAGCTTCTCGCCCCAAGCGTTACTTCGCCCAGCTATGTCAGGGGAACTTTTCACACTTTATCTATCAAAGGAGGAGTGGGTTGGCACCCAGATTACGAGATATTGCTGGGCTTCAAGAAATGTTCATAGCTTATGACCTGTTTGCTGAGACAAATCCGGCCTTTGGCACCTACGGATTGCTCGACTTCTGCCGAAAATATATTGCAGCATCAGGAAGACAGCCCAATTTCGCGCTTTCTTATATTGCATTGCCGATCGCGCTGTCAGACGATCTGAATACCTCCTTCGAGGAGACGACGCCTCGTACCGGGCTATTATCGTGGCTTAACCGCTATCCGGACGTTCGCGTAGATCTGGGAGCACGGCTTGATGCCTCAAAAGACATTGTCTCGGCAGCACTGCGATTTGGTCTGAGCACAAGAGCTCTATTGCTCGAGCCTGACGGTAACCTTGGTCTTGGCGCACGAAAACCTGTCCAAGCGGCCGCCGACAACCTGCCACAGAACGCGAAACGCGTGTTGAAGCGTGCCTCGCGCCTCGGGACATGGATGGGCAATGCGGGGTCGGCAGGGACAATTTTTTCAGCATTCGGAGTGACACCGTGAAACGTTGGAACGTTCGGCAAATCGCATTCTACGGTGTTGGCGGTAGGCGCAGGACGCTCGATTTCGACATCGGCAGGGTCAACGTCATCACGGGTGCGTCCGGAACGGGAAAATCCGCGATCATTGACGCGATCGATTACTGCCTTGGCTCGAGCGATTGCAAACTCCCTTTCTTCGTACGCAATCACGCCACTGCCGTGGCGATCCATTGGGTGAGAGAGAAAACAGACCTCATTGTCGGACGACAGATCCCCAAGTCGGGTAGCGGCACGAGCCAAATGTATGTCAGGACAGGGCAGAATTTGGCTCTTCCTGAGACTGCAGAGGATCTTGAGGGCCATACCAACCGAGAGACAGCGCGTGCGCTGATTGAGAATGCTTTTGGCATTCAGGATCTGGATAATGAAGCTGCTGTCGTGAAGGGAGAGAAGGGGCGCGCCACTGTCCGCGATATTCCGCCTTATATGTTCTTGTCAGGAGATGTGATCATTAGCAGAGGAACCCTGCTCCATGATCTCAATCGCCCAGAGAAAGCCCGAGATATCAAGGCTTCTCTACCCTATTTTCTCGGTGCTATCGATCAAGACAGTGTTCTGGCAGCGCGACGCCTTCGCCAACTCGAAGCGGCCTTGACGAAAATCGAGCGAGAGGCTGCGGCGAAGGAAAGAAGTCAGACTGTCCTCACAGAGCGGTCGATGGCTCTGCTGACGCAGGCATTCGGCGTTGGTCTTATTCCTGAGCTTCCCTTTCCTGACGCGTCTGACAGCTTTCTGCTTGGCTATCTCGAAGACGTGGCTAAGAATGGGATATCCTCGACCGATACACGAGATTTCGAAGCTCGTGCGATCTTGGAAGAAGAGCGACGCGAAGTTGTTGCGGAACTCCAGGCACTAAGAACCAAGCGGCAACTACTTAAGCAGACTATTCGCGAAGCCACCGGTTACGAAACTGCCGTCTCTGGGCAATCTCACAAACTGAGGCTCGTCGAGCATCTCAAACTCGACGACGGACGCTGCCCAGTGTGCGACACGCAGAATGATGTTGGCCTGAAAATGGCGGCGCAGATCCGGGAATCTCTAAATATTGTCGAGAACGAAGTCCTTGTCGCCGATACTGTCCGCCCGAACTTGGACGATTTTTCAAGTCGGATCGAGGTACAGATCAAATCCCAATATGGGCGGCTTAGGGAAATTGAATCACAGCTAAGCGGACTGGTTCGGGTCGATGAGGAGTCGGTGAAAACCGGCTCCCTTCTTCAAGAACGGGCACGGGTCGTGGGGCGTATTGACCAGTTTCTTGAGACAACTGCGAAAGATTTTCAGATCGGTACAGTGGATACCACGTCACTGATGTTGGAAATCGAGAGCCTTAAAGATATTATTGATCCGCAATCGCGTCGTGAACGGCTTCGCGATGCCGAAATCATGGTTAGTTCCTATGCGACCGATATGCTTGGCGAACTTCCTACGGAAGTGCCTGCGACCGCTTCGCGCGTCGTTTTCTCGTCAACCCCGAGCATTTCGCTGATCGAGCCAACGCGTCGTACAGCATTAACCATGGCTGAGATCGGTTCTGACCAGAATTATCTTGCCATCCATCTTGCCCTTGCTTTCTCGCTGCAGAAACTCTTCGAGGGGATCGCAGCACCCGTCCCAGGGCTTCTGGTCATTGATCAGATCAGCCGCCCCTATTATCCAAAGGGCGGAGACGAGAAGCGACTACAGGACATGGACAAGGACGACGACCAAGTCGCCATGCAAAAGATCGTTCGATTTCTGTTTGAGGAGACCGCCCGACAGGCCGGCTTGCAGGTTATTCTCATTGAGCATGCGTATATTGAGGAGGATCCGGAATATGTTGCGGCCATCAAGGGACGGTGGACGAAAGCGTCTGGCGTGAAGCTCATTCCGACCGACTGGCCCATTCGCGCTTAGAGTGTGTCGGCTTTCGGGACACTGTCACAAGTGCCTGGATGGCCGACATGTAGGCGAAACCTGTAAGTCCGCTTAGCGTGTGACAAGCAGACAGGCTGCTTCCGCCTCATGTCAGACATACTTATCTATAAACAGCTTTCCACATAACGGACGTCATTGGTTTCAAGCCTAATCATCGAGTTTGGGCCGAAACTGCCTGGATCGTTTAAAGTCTAGAGTATCCAAATGACGGACACTTGGTGTTCTCCATTCCGCAGCTTCCCCTTGAAGTCATCGAACAAAGTTGATTTTCCTCCTCAGGTCTTAGCAGGGCTATGAATATTTTATTTGATCTTCAAAACGCTCCAAATCTGTTGAGAAATATCTACCCAATGATTGTAACTCGAATTCCAAAATATGTTTCAAACGCCGTGACTATATAGGCATCTCTGTCCGCTGACGAAAAAAGACTAGAAGCCTCTGATATCGTCCGCCTAAATGATTTCTCTATTGGAGTATCTCCACTGACAGCCTGCATAATACTTGATGACGCGTTGCTAAGCATCTCTAAAAAATCCGCACCATCTGCGGATTCTAATGCATGGTTGATAATATCCGATAACCGTTCATTGGGTATTTCTGTTGGCTCAGAATGACCATACCCATCGCTCGTTGCGTTTAGGTAGGTGTAATGCTCGTGTGTTCTTAATTTTCCTGCCCTGACGAAGTGGGAATGGTCGAGAATTTTGTCCGATTCGGACATTTTCCACAATGTTTCTGCGTCGTTGAATGTTGGCGCAGCATAGCAAACGACAGGGGGATTTGGTGCGTCGTTTATCCTCAACAATATCTCGTGTTGTGGATGACGAACAGCAAACCTAAAGTAAGACTCTTTCCAAATATCCCACTGACCGGCGGTTTTACCAACTAGCTTTTCCGGAACTTTGGATTGGATGAATAGGTTAAGTTTAAAAGGCGGCAACTTAGATTTTTTGATATCTGTCAGATTTTTCCAAACACTACTGTCAATCCGGATTCCAAACCATCGCCTCTCTTTACGCGACCGCAGATCGAATAACCTCTGGTCAAAATACCTAATCAACTCTCCTTTGATGAAGTAAGCAGAATCAAACCCCAACACATGCTCCGTTACACGTCCCGGGGTGGTGGAGATTTTGGCGAGCTGCCCTATCGCAATATCAATTAGTTGCTGAAAAGCATCTTCTTCAAATTGGCATTCTTCTGGCATCTTTGTCCTATTGGAAAAATGAACAAGTCCGGTCGCCTCGACCTTACTTTAAATGCCGCAATGGCGTCTAGGCGGCAGCACGGTAGCGTCAGAAACAAGAGTTCGGATGCTACAGCCGCGACCGCGGTCCTCCATTGCCGACATAAACGCTGTAGAAATAAGCCCTTAAAATCTACTTGCCGTTTTCATTATTAATCGGTGGATTTTTCTGACCTGATTGCAACATTATCCATATTAAATGGATTCATAACTCACTAATAACCCGCCATTCTAATTATCATTATTTTCTGCTTTTCGACATCTGCTTATTGGCCGGCCCAACCAGATTTGGTGTGCCGACATCACGTATTTTCCCATGAGACGGGGTTTTCTCTGTCTCGTGGCGAGCATGACTGGTCGACGCGCAGGGTGCTGTCGTGGGTCTGTCGAGCACGATGAACGCGGAGTTCTGTATCGAGGCGTTACAGGATGCTCTCATGCGCTATGCCACCCCCGAAATTTCCAATACTGATCAAGGCATAATTTACGACGCCCCGTTTCACTGGAATACTGAAAAGAGCATCAGATCCGCATCGACATGGACGGGCGCGGGCGATGGCTGGACAATGTGTTCATCGAGGGTCTGTGGCGGTCGCTGAAATATGAATGCGTCTGGCTACACGTGTTTGAGGCCGGATCAGAACTGACCGCCGGGCTTGGTAGATGGATTGCCCATTATAATGAAAGGCGTCCACATACAGAGTGGGCTGGCCGTACGCCCGATGAGGTGTATCATGGCGGGTCAACAGCAGTGCCGTCAGAATGGCGGCATAGCGACAACTGGGTATAGCTTATTCAAACTCCAAAACTGTCCGAACGGATGGGTCTACCTCTATTTATGCCTTGAACGTATGGGAAAGTTCTATGAAAGAAAACGTACATAGGTCAGAAATAATAAAATATCTTGAAGAAAACTATGGAATCCCTTTCTCAGATTCTGAATATACATTTTTTTATGATGAAACTGAAAATATTCGAAAACTTACCGTTCATGCCGGTGGTCGATTCAACAGTGGTGAGAATTTATTTTGCTTAGGGGGTATCGCGTCTAAGAAACCTGACGATATAAACTTAACACCTTTCTTAGAAAATTTGCGAAAAGAAAGAGAATACGATTCACCAACCACTGAAGAATTAAAATTTAATAAACTATTCCCAAAAAAAACATTCACAGACATATGTTCTATATTTAATTCGAAAAAAATAACTTATTTATTTAATTATATGCTAGATAATGAGATTTTTGTACATTTTTTTGTTTCAAGTTATTTCTTTATGCTTGCGGGTGATATTATATTCAGAACCGAAGGAGAGAATTGCGATAGAAGAATATCATTTTCAATAAAAGATGCATTGTATAGATTTATTAAAAATAACGAAACTATGTTTAGTAAAATATTAAGTTTCCATAAATATAGTTTTTATGGTGATATGAATTTAAATTTCTATTTGTGTTTAAATAAGTATTACATAAATAATAAGCATTCTGTTTGCGAAAATGACCAAAAGGCATTGGACTTTTTCTTTAATCAACTTGAAGAAAATTGTCACAATCAATCATCACAAATCGTTAGAAATGAATTAAATAGATGCAAGCCAGTAGAGAATTTCTCTCATATATTTTTAAATAGGATACTAATTAACAAGAACAGCATATTCGATGAAGAGTCTTTAATTGAAAATATATTGAAAACAAATTTTACGATAATTGATCCAGCCGGAGATCTAGATTATAAATTTATTGATTCAAAAATGTGTCACGGAATACAATTATCTGATGTGGTAATAAGATTAATTTATATGACTATGAAGCATATATATGACAAAGATTTTGATGAATTATCAGATGTTTTTAATAACATTTCTGAAACACAAAGGGAAAATATAATATTATTTAGAAAAATTTTAAATTTATCAAAGGATATTTCTCCATATTCCTTTAAGAGTAATGTAAATTTGAGTAAAGATGACATAAAAAAATCATCACTGGGCTGGGCTTATATGAACAATGTTTCGTTGCCAGAGGAAGAGAGAAAGCTTGCTAATTTAATAGCTGCTGCTCAAATATCTTGATCCCATAACCGCCCGTTTTATAACAACGCCGACATGCCTGCATTAGCTGGGTATGTCGGCGGTTAATCGTAAAAATTGCGACGATGAGTTGAGCGTCCGTGAGTGAGGTTGATTTCCAGCTTACCTTAGGGCCGATCGACATTCAGGCCATCCAGATCATGGCTGAGGCGAGGCGAACGAAGCCGAGGAAATGGATGGTGCGTCGATCATATCGGGTAGCGAAGCGTCGGAAATGCTTAAGGCGGTTGAAGCACCGCTCGATACGATTGCGTAGCCTGTAGGCGATGGCATCGCGCGAGATGATAATCTCGTGGGTCGGGTTGCAAGAAATGACGGCTTCTGCACCCATCTGAGCGATGAAGGCACGTAACGCATTGCTGTTACAGGCTTTGTCGGCAATGACGGCCGCCCCTTCCTGACCCGCGAGCAGGGCCGGCGCTTGGGTGAAGTCGCCAACCTGACCAGCCGTAACAACGAAGCACAGCGGGCGGCCCAGCGCATCTGGATCTTGGTCGTCAGACCACCTCGAGAACGCCCCAGCGCCTGATCTTTGGCCCCCTTTTTCTGCTCGCGGCCTGCTGATGGGTGCGAACGATGGTTGAATCGAGCATCAGATACTGATTGTTCCGATCGGCCGTCAGCGTCTCGAAAACCTTTTCCCACACCCTGGCATGGCACCATCGGCTGAACCTACGATGTACTGTCTTCCATTTGGCATACCGCTCAGGCAGGTCATTTCCAATGCGCGCCGGAGCACAGAATCCAAAGACAGCCGTACACGAACATGCGGTTATCCGTCCCACTGCGGCCCGCATCACAGACCTTGCCGGGTAGCAGGGGCTCAATCCTCTGCCATTGCGCCTCGTTCAACTCGTAACGCTTGATCCCCATCCCACGCTCCGTGCTCCAACACGGTGCTCTATGAATCACTCATTCCAAAAGAAGGGAATCCTGAATGTCGATCGGTCCTAGGCCAGCTTGATCAGTTTCGGCTCCGGAGCAGTTATACCCGCGAAATTGGACACGCTCGCGATTTAGGCTGGTTCTTGGATCGACATGCCGGCGCACTCAATTCGAATTTGGTCATGCGGCGCATGGTCTGGTGCGTTCGTACAATCCTAATCGCCCAGTTGGCCGAGCACGGCACTCCGGTTTTCGCACCGGCCGCGCTAGTATCGGCTGCGCCTTGGCCGCCGATCTTCTTGCCAGTCACCACCGGTGCCGACTGGATTCGGCAACGGTTCCGGCAATATCTCCTCCAAGAAGGAGGCAATCCGCCCATCGCAGGGAAGGCGACGTTGGGGGACTATCGCGTCTTGTTCGCTCTGTCCTCCAATAAGGTGGGACTGCAGACAATCGAGCCCGGTGTTCGATCGTCAGAAGATGACAACGACCATTACCGCTGATCAACACGAACGTCGGTTCTGAGGGTGGAAACCGTCATGAACTTGGACGCTGCGAATGGCAGCTTCCGGTCAGGCTTTCCCGATAACAGACGTTCTGTTTCCCCCCATGCTATCTGTCGTCTTCAAGAATTAAGCAGACAGGCGGGAGCCGCCTCATGGCGGACACTCGAGCTGTTATGACAGTTGAGGGCGGCGATCTCGGCCACCCGCAGGCCTGCCCCATAGGCGACTGACAGTGCCGCCTGATGCTTGAGGTATATGGTCGCGTTGTGCAGCCTGGCAGTGCCACAAGGTATTCATGCAGTCGTCGCGCCGTGCGCCGGTATCTTGCGTGATCGGGCAGCTTCCCGGACTAGCCATCCCCTCGGCCCGTCAAAAAACGGGTCCAGTCGGTTGGGACGTTCGGAACCTAGAACTGCGGCTCAATACTCTGTGCCCAAAGATATTTCCGGATCGTATTGCGTGACAGTCCCGTCCGGGGTTCGACCTCGCGTATCGGAAGATGATTCCGGCAGCGGCACCGACGGATTACACTCAGAAGCTCCATGTCAATCACTTATCAAGCCCCCAGTAGATGCTGCCGGGGAGTGTGAAGGCATACGTCAAATCTCGATAAAAATTTCCGCCCTACCCGGGGCAGTTCTGAGTGAAAATCAACACACTGATGTTTCTGAGCCGCGATGAACCTCTCGCTGCTCATGCAGCCTCGCCTTCTTCTTCAATGATGGCTTCTTCATCTTGGTCGCCATCAGCCGACGTAGCCGGTTTTACACCTACGGAAGCTGGTTTTTTGATCCAGGCGAATGCTGCTTGATAACCCAGTGCTGTAAGTTCGCGGACAGCTTGACGGAGTGTCACCAAGCTGAAGAAAGGTAGCTTAGGCTTATCACCGGTGCCGATGACAGCATACACAATCGTATAATCCCGTGATTGAAAATTACCTCCATCAGGTGCAATGATATCTACGAAATTTGTTTGACCGGTTTCGTCTTGGACTTCGTTAATCTTGCCTCTGATCAAGTCGCGAGCTGCTCCATCAACAATCAGGATTCGGCCTGAAACCATTCCTTGATTAAATAAATGGCTGAGGCGTGAGGAAGACGTCTTGTCCTTCACGTGAATGATACGGGCTTTCCTATCCAAGAAGTCACAGGCTTCTATAGGTGTGGTCCAGCCAGTGGGCTTGATGAGTTTTCGATCAAGGCAGAGGAGATCAACTTCTTTAGTCTTCAGGCGCGAGTTATACTTCTCCTCGTTCTCATCAGGCAAAGCGTCTGGAAGTTCTTCTTTCTTCAAATTGTTGAAGAAATCAACGAGCTGCGTCGCGAAGTCATGAGCTACTTGATACCACCGCCCCCCGGAGAGAACGTATGTGTGTCCGTCAACCTCCGCTTCGAGGACAAGGCATTCATTGATTTTCCAGATTTTCCCACAGTCCTTTCCGTATTCGTCGACCTCATGCACGGAGTGCTTTCTTAAATCATCGACATCGAAGCTCGTGACCCCTTGGTCGTGTAGGGCATTCAGATAGCCGGTGAGGTCGAGGTCGGGAAATACAAGCTTACTGCGGAATCCCTTGTAACGAATACTTGCCCCTTTTTCCGGGTCGTAGATGATAGGGAAGGCCAGATGCATTCCATCCGGATCAGCGCCGCCGATGACGGCTTCTAGTTTGAGAGCAGCGGCTTTATCCAGTTTCTCAAGCAGATCAGTTTGGCGCACGTGTTTGATCTGGTCGACCCAACTGAAATGTTCTTTGTAGTTATCCTTGGCATACATAGCGAGGGCGTCGTCACATGCTTTTGGAAGGTCCGTTACCTTCAATCGCCGATCCATGGACAATGCATCGCTACCGGCCACACGCGTCGCGAAATCTTTCTCTTTGGGCGTGCCTGCCAACCCGCGAATAATGTCGCGTTCAACGTCGATCGCGAAAGCCGTCTGGTCAGAGCCGCGACTCGTCTGGCTCCGTCGAGATAGGGTATTCTCATCGGGTGTTCTGACATCAGCGCTCTTCAACTGTTCCTCGTCCACAGAATTGAGAACGACACGAAGGCCAAAGTCCTGCTCGAACTTTGCTGGGTCCAGTTTCACATGGCCCATGCCGAAGGATACAGCAAACCAACGGCCAGAGGTGTTCAAAAATACCAGACCATAAGCGGTGTTATTCCAAACCTTATTCTTTTCATCGGCAGACAGCTCCAGAAAATCTACCCATTTCGGCGGAGTGCCACCCATAGTATCCAGAGCGATTTTCGCGCCTTCTATTTTCTGCCAGTTCTCGAGATCGACACCCTCTCGAAGCGCTTCGCTAGGCTTGACGCTGTTCTTTAGTAAGCGGATAGAAAGCTTCTGAATATTATCGGTCATGAAAATTCTCTCTTAATAATCTCTAATTTCACGGGCAACCGCCTGTCAGCAGTTTCTGCATTAGGCCGTGCTTTTGCTGAATTAGAGCCCTAATCTCGTCGTCGAGCAAAGACAATTCTGTCTTTGCTGCCATGCGGCGGTGCGCGATCTGGCGCTTCTTGTCGGTTGGTGGAGTAGGCACTTGGTAGGCGTAGAAAATTTCGGAATAGAGGTTGAGTAACCCGTTATTAAATCGACTGATAGGTCAGTCGATCACCGATCGTCTTGTGCCTGAGTGAAGCAAAAATCTTACTGCCGCTGCGTCGATGAAATCGAGGTCGTTGTCCTTTCCCAAGAAGATGGAAGCATTCTCCCACAACTGAAAGTGAAAGATCAGGGGGGATTATAAGGTCGGAACATCCGTTTCCTAAACCTCATGTATAACTGCTGGTTTCAATCTGCCTCAGGCAGCGCTGGACGGCATTGCGGCGTGCGTCTCTGTTTGGGCGTCAGCGGCGCTGATGCGATCTCATTCTTCTTCCGTCATGTCAGATGAATAACGATTCGTCTTGCGGGTAATCCGGGCCATAGGGATTCTCTGCTCTGGCGTCCACGTCGAGAGCTTGAATCATACTTTAGAGACTTTCCAAACAGGCTCTAAGCGGACATAATTTTTGAAAGTTAGAGTTTTTCGATTTAGAAAAACTGATCTGGGGAATCAAATAGTATGTTTATGCGAGAGGAAATTCTTTCCAATAGAAAAAAACTGTTTTTCCTAGCCCTCATCTTGTCTGGATGTTCTTCCAATAATATTAGGAATCAGGCTTCGAAGCCAGAACCTTTGCGAGCCACGATAACGTTTTGTGCGCCGCATGATGATATTCTGCGCAGTGCGTTGCCGCTCTGCTCAAGCGGTAGTCAGGTCGTCGGTGATGGCGATAACGTAGCTACTGATGGACCGAAAGGTGGACGTGTTTGTAATATGACCAAGAATTCCTGTGAACTCGGGATTGTGTCAAATACACTACATTTTTCTGTTTTGAAAAACGATGGAGAAAACATAGATGTCGTCGGTTATCTTGATACTCAGGTTGGGAAAACTGGGGATCTGACTTATGCGCAGGGCGGATATTCGTCATCTGTTTCAAATACGATAGATGACAACGTTCCGTTAATTCCCCCATCTCAGAGAAAATTTCCCTTTCATCAAGCTGTAAAACTTGGAGATACTATACCTTTAGTCGGATTAATCGGCAACTCTACTTCATTAAAAATTGAAAAACAAGAAATTTGGGAGTAAGGCAAGCGAGTTCAATAATTATTAAATTTAAGCCGGACGACCCATGCGTTCCTGCCATCACGAAGCGCTTCCAAGGCTGTCTGACCGGCAAGTTCGGGATGAGACTGCATCAGGAAGCGATGAATGGTCCATCCGCTATCTCCCAGAGCATCGAAAAGTGCGTGCAGGACAGGGAAGGGCTGTCCCGTCGCGTCGATCTGCCAGGCCGGATAGCGCGCTTCTCGTGGTGAGGATTCTGGCAGAACGAGGACAGCATGGGCCTGTTTCAGATCATGCAGGTCTGAGACAGTCAGGCCAAGGCGGTGGGCGAAAGCCTCACTCCGTGTTCGTGGCCTGTCTGTCATGAATGCTGTCTTTTTATCTTTCCGGGAGAGAGGAGAGCGATCCCATCATGGGGCAGGCGGAAGGGCCACTGTATCACCTGTCCGGATTGTATGCATTCGGTGCCGGAGGGGCCTAAAAATATGGGACATCGTTGTCCAAATGGGATATACATGACACATATCCATAGGGAGGGATATCCGATGCTGACCCGTACGACACTTTTTCTATCCAACCGCTCGCAGGCAGTGCGCCTGCCGAAGATGGTCGCCTTCGGGGAGCAGGTGCGTGACGTCGTCATCGTATCCGAAGGGTCGCGGCGGATCATCACCCGGCCGACGCAGCGTGGGATGATTTCTTTGCGGCTCCCGGCGTGGATCTGGGGGAGCGGAACCAGCCAACCATGCAGGAACGTGAGGCGCTCTGAATGCTGCGTTACCTGCTGGATACGAACCTC
>NZ_BAJW01000039.1 GCF_000613905.1 Acetobacter persici JCM 25330 | reverse complement strand
CGGCCCACCAGTCCGCGGAATCGATGGATTGCGCTGTTACCTCCGGCGGGGCTGACTCGGCCTCACACCAGGGGGCCAGCATGCCACCGGCCATCCATGATGCCCCGGCCCCGATCCGCCCGCCGGACTCGTAAAGCGTGACCTGCGCGCCGCGCTCGGCCAGCATGACAGACGCCGTCATACCGGCAACACCGGCACCTTTGACCAGAATGCGCGGAGTGCTGTGCATGCTCATCCAATCCTTCCATGTCCACCCGATCGTTCCGTCCGGGCTTTCATGTTATAACAAAAGAACGAAGCGAGACTAAAGACCTGTATCATCAAACTCTTGTTCCCGCCCTCTTCACACCCTCTGCCTAGAAGAGCCGCGCGACAAGCACCACCAGCAGGCAACATTCCGTAATCGCCGTGACAATCCAGCGCAGCCCCATATAGCCGCTTGGCAAAGCGCCCGTGCGCCAGCCCTGCCGTTCCAGCAACGCCAGCAGCGGCACCGCCACCGCGAGAATCGTAACACCTGCCACAGGCATCCACGCAAAAGCGGTGTAAGCGGCAACCCAGCCCACAAAAGCCGGCACCACGCCCAGCACAAGGCGGGTGATATCCGTCCGGTCCGCCCGGCTGGTCACAATGACGGGCGCAGGCTCCAGCGCCAGCCCCCAGTGCACCGCCCCGAAAAAGGCCAGAGACACGGCACAGTAGGAAACAAACGCCATCATCAGATTAGGGATGGGCACGCCGGATGAAAAAAATACGATCCCGCAGGCGCAGAGAATCAGGGGGATAAGCCCCGCTATTGCCAGCACCACAGCCACAAACGGTAGTCTCTTCATGAGCCTCGGGCGTGCCTCCTCTGCACTGTTTCAGGTCGTCAACTGGTTGACAGAAAAGCCCAAGAGGCTGCCACTAGCAACTACAGGGAAACGCGCGCCGCCGCGTTTCGTTGAAGCAAGAAGAAAAACAACGCATCTGGGCCAGCCCAGGTCGCCTGAGCCTGAAACGGGAATGAGAAATTATGAGTGCCATTGTCGATATCATCGCGCGTGAAATTCTGGACAGCCGCGGAAACCCGACAGTTGAGGTGGATGTGGAACTGGCCTCAGGCGCTAAAGGCCGGGCTGCTGTCCCCTCAGGTGCATCCACCGGCGCGCATGAAGCCGTTGAACTGCGTGACAAGGACCCCAAACGCTTTGGCGGCAAGGGCGTTCTTCAGGCCATTGAAAATATTGAAAACGAAATTCTGCCGACTCTTCAGGGCGCCGAATCTTCGGATCAGATTGATATCGACAACGCGATGATTGATCTGGACGGCACCCCCAACAAGAGCCGCATGGGGGCCAACGCGATTCTCGGCGTTTCTCTGGCCGTTGCCAAAGCCACGGCGGCTGAGCTTGAAATCCCGCTTTATCGCTATGTTGGCGGTGTCTTTGCCCACACCCTGCCCGTCCCGATGATGAATATCGTCAATGGTGGCGAACATGCCGATAACCCCATTGATATTCAGGAATTCATGATCCAGCCGGTCGGCGCGCCGACGGAATCCGATGCCATTCGCTGGGGTGCGGAAATTTTCGCGCATCTGAAAAAAGC
Source organism: Acetobacter persici JCM 25330 (assembly GCF_000613905.1). Taxonomy (GTDB): domain Bacteria; phylum Pseudomonadota; class Alphaproteobacteria; order Acetobacterales; family Acetobacteraceae; genus Acetobacter; species Acetobacter persici. Next base: position 29,415 of record NZ_BAJW01000039.1, on the reverse strand, counting down.
GCTTCAGGCTGCTGGCCATAACACCAATGTCGGGGATGAAGGTGGCTTTGCCCCGGCCCTGAAATCGGCTGATGAAGCTCTGGGCTTTATTACCCGCGCCGTGGAAGCCGCAGGCTACCGTCCGGGTGAAGATGTGACATTTGCGCTGGACTGCGCCTCCACCGAGTTCTTCCGTGATGGCAAATACATCATGAAGGGCGAAGGCAAGACCTTCGATTCCGGCGAGATGGTTAGCTGGCTGGCTGATCTGACCCGCCGTTACCCCATTGCCTCCATTGAGGACGGTCTGGCGGAAGATGACTGGGAAGGCTGGGCTCTCCTGACGGAAACACTTGGCAAAAAAGTGCAGCTCGTTGGGGATGATCTGTTCGTGACTAACCCTGAACGCCTGCGTCGTGGCATCAAGGCCGGTGTCGGCAACTCCATTCTGGTGAAGGTCAACCAGATCGGCACGCTGACGGAAACGCTGGAAGCAATCGAGGTCGCTCATAAAGCAGGCTACACAGCCGTTATGAGCCATCGCTCCGGTGAGACGGAAGATTCCATCATCGCGGATCTGGCCGTTGCGACCAATTGCGGTCAGATCAAAACCGGCTCGCTCTCCCGGTCTGACAGAACCGCAAAATACAACCAGCTTATCCGGATTGAGCAGGAACTGGCGACCGCAGCACAGTATGCTGGCCGCTCCATCCTGAAAGTCTGAGTAAGACACCTTTTTTAAGGGTCGAACCCGTTGAAAAGCCGGGCTCTCCGGAGCGCGGCTTTTTTTATGTCTGCGTTAGCAGAGAGAGCTTCCTGTCCAGAACTTCATGGTTTAGACATAAAGATATGACCAGAATGACACTTTCCGGGGCAGAGGGACGCTAAAACCGTGAAGATAGGCCGCTTTATCAGACGTGCTGTGCGCGCCGCTGTTCCCCCCACCGTTTTTCTGGGTATTGCGGTTTACTTCGGCTGGAACGCCACGCAGGGTGACCACGGGATGAAAGCCTATCAGCAGCAGCTTCTCCTGCTGGATCAGGCAAAACAGGCCCAGCAGGATGCCTCAGCCGAACAGATTGCCTGGAAGCGGCGCGTGAATGGCCTGCGGGAACAGTCTCTGGATAATGACACGCTGGATGAACGTGCCCGCGCCATGCTCAATCTGGCCGATAAGAACGATATCGTCGTGCCGTATGACCGGCATGACCCGCTTTACTAAGCGCCAGTCTCACGAACAGCCAGAACCCCGCAGACCTTCGTCTGGCGGGGTTTTTCTTTGCCCGGCCCAGAGCGCAACGAGCAAGCAGGCATAAAAAAAGCGGCCCCAAAGGGAGCCGCCTTTTTAAATCTCTTACCCGGGAAGGGAGAGATTATTTAATTTTCGCTTCACGGAAGACGACGTGCTTGCGCGCAACGGATCGTACTTCTTCAGTTCCATCTTACCGGTGTGCGCACGGGCGTTCTTTTTGGTGACATAGAAGTAACCGGTGTCCGCCGTGGAAACGAGACGGATTTTGATAACATTGGTCTTGGCCATAGCTTCCTCAGCAGAGCATCGTTAAACCCGGCACCACGCCAGAAACGTGGTCGGGTGGTGTTCAAGTGCCGGCAAAATGCGCATACAAGAGCCAAACGTCAAGCATTCTTGCATCATTCAGGCGTGGGAATAGCCGAAAGGAGTAAAAAAACATGCTGGATGTGGCTGTTGCACGCGCCCGAATCCTTGAAAAATTCTCCGCCTGTGGTCTGGAAACCGTCTCTCTGGCCGATGGCTGCGGTCGTGTGCTGGCATCCCCGCTGACGGCTCGCCTCTCCAATCCCCCCGTCTCCATCTCCTCCATGGATGGCTATGCCCTGCGGGCGGAAGACGCGCAGGAAGGCGCATCCCTGCGCATTATCGGTGAAGCCCCGGCGGGCCATCCGTCGCGCCTGACTGTGGAAAAAGGCACCTGCCTGCGCCTGTTTACCGGCAGCCAGATCCCCGCTGGGGCTGATATGGTCATGATTCAGGAAAACGTGCGGCGCGAGGGGGATAACGCAACTCTGCTCAGCGCAGGGCGCAAAGGACAATTTATCCGCACCGAGGGGCAGGACTTCCGTAAAGGCGATATTCTGGTTCCCGCCGGTCACCGCATTGGCCCCCGGGATATCGGGCTGGCAGCCGCAGGCGGGCATATCTGGCTCCCTGTATCCCGCCGCCCACGTATAGGCGTTCTGGCTACGGGGGATGAAATCATTCTCCCCGGAGACCCGGCCTCCGCGGACTCCATCGTCAATTCCGGCGCGTTCATGATCGTGGCACTCCTGAAGTCTCTGGGGGCGGATGCGTTTCTGCTTCCCATCGCACGGGATAACGAAGCCTCTCTCTCCGCAGCGATCGGGCAGGCCCATTCACTGGATCTTCTGGTGACCATCGGCGGGGCTAGTGTCGGCACCTACGATATCGTGCGCAGCACGCTGGAAGCGCACGGGCTGGATCTGAACTTCTGGAAAATTGCCATGCGTCCCGGCAGGCCGCTGATGTTCGGCCAGCTTGGCCACACCCCCGTCATCGGCCTGCCGGGTAATCCGGTGGCAGCACTTGTATGCAGTCTGGTGTTTATTGCCCCGGCCCTGCGCAAGCTGCTGGGGCAGCCTGTTCCGAAGGAAATGGAAACAGAACCCGCCCTGCTGGGGGCGGATATCGGGGAAAATGATCAGCGGCAGGATTTTGTGCGGTGCCGCCTGACTCCACAGGCTGACGGGCAACTTCCGCTTGCCACTCCATTCAGCTCACAGGATTCAGCTCAGCTCAATATTTTTGCGCAAAGTCAGGTCCTTCTGATCCGCGCCCCGTTTGCGCCTGCGGATAAAGCCGGGGCACCCTGCCGTATTCTGCGCCTGCCCTGAGGCCTTTCAGAACGACACGCTGGAATGCAGCCCAAAAATCGCTTCATCTTTCACCCGGCGGCCTGCGGTATCCAGAACCCCGCCGCTGGGTGAGAGCATCGCCTGCAAATCAGGCTGGATCAGCAGCCAGCGTGTCGCCTGAACTGGTACGTCAGTTCCAGATGGTATTCCGCATGCTGGGCCAGAGTCCCTGCGCGCCGCTCTGCACGGCGCAGCACAGGGCTGGCCTCGCCATAACCAAAGCCAAGAGCCAGCACATCATCCGCACGCTGAAAGGGCGCGTTAAGCACAAGCCCCGCATCCACCGCATTGGCAATCTGGTTGCGGTTTGCAGGGGGCGCCCATGTTGCCCGCACAAAGCCCGCGAGCGTCTGCGCGCCAGACAGGCTGGCAAGCTCCTGATCCGCCACGGCATAAAACGTCCAGTTGCCTTTATGCCGCACAGAAGAGTCGGCCTGATCCGGAAAGCGGCCCGTATCCCCATAGCCGCCCAGCTTATAGGTGCCGTCCCGCCCCCAGAGCTTTGTGTGGTACTGTGCTTCCAGAAACATCAGCGCACCGGTGCCGAAATGGAACCGGGTGCCACTCGGGTCCTGATTCTGGTTCCACGGATCTGCCTCGTTCAGGAAACTGGCCCCGATCGGGTTATCATCCGCAACCGCCGCCAGAACCGTCCAGTCATGGGACAGAGCATATTTAAGCCGGAGTGCAGGCGTGCCCAGCGGTGCGGCAGGTCCCTGATCATACAGGTTATTATCCGGCACCATAGGCCAGGAAAATGAGGCGTTCATAAACTGCTGAGCGCCGTCACTCCCCATAAAATCATGGCTGAGGTCCAGCTTGCCAACCCGCAGGTCCAGCCTGTCATGATCAAAGGTCTGCCCATACCAGACCTCATAAAGCCGGAGATTGATATCCGCCTCAATCCCCGAGACCTGATTGAACACATAAAGCGGCTGATTGCTGAAGGGATGCCCGCGGATATCCACGCCACTGATCCCGAGAGTGCCGAGCGGCAGATGCGTCAGACGGCCAAGGTCCAGCGAGAGCTGGCCCGTCGTCACCCCGATATAATTATTGGAGGGCTGGCTTCCGCCAACCGGAATAGCCCAGAATTCATTCTGGTCCGTAAGCTGAAAATCCACACCATGCTCAGCCAGAATGCGGCGCACGCCGCCCCAGTCTCGCGTCAGACGGTCTTTAAAACTGAACGCATCCTCGCCAGACTGTGCATCCTGCGCTCCGGCCGGAGCCACATTCAGGGTCAGGCAGGCGCAGAACGCTGCCGGAACTGTGATAATTTTTCTAAACACAAAACCTGTTCAAAATTACTATGCTACCGGCTGAAAGAACGGCTCCGGGTCCTGTGGCCAATAGCAACCGCCACCCGCTTAAATCGCCATACTGCAAAGCAACAGGCCCGCAACGGCCCCTTCTGTTCCATACCTTTACAGACCCCGCAAAAAATACAGAAGCGCTTTTGATATGACCGAATAACCCCTTGACCCAAAAAGAGAACTTATATAGAACAAAGTCTTATAAATACAAAAACGATCATCTGCTCCGGGGTGCCGCAATGCTGACGCGCAAACAGCACAAACTGCTTCTTTTTATTGATTCCCACCTCAAGCAGACGGGTTTTTCTCCTTCTTTTGATGAGATGAAAGAGGCCATGGGCCTGCGCTCCAAATCCGGTATCCACCGCCTGATTTCCGGGCTGGAGGAGCGCGGCTTTCTGCGCCGCCATCATCATCGGGCCCGTGCGCTGGAAGTCATCCATCTGCCGGAAATCATGCCTGCGTCCGAGACCCTCCCCGCCAATGTCGTGCGCGGTGATTTCTCCCGCCCGCAGACAGCGGCACTGAAAATCCCGCTTTATGGCCGCATTGCCGCCGGTCTGCCCATTGAGGCCATGGCCGAGACCGACACCTTTCTGGATATCCCCAAAGATATGGTTGGCTCGGGCGATTACTACGCTCTGGAAGTCACTGGTGATTCCATGATTGAGGCGGGGATTATGGACGGAGATCACGTCATCATCCGCCGCACGGAAGACGCCGAGAACGGGCAGATTGTCGTGGCGCTGATTGATAATAGTGAAGTCACTCTCAAGCGCCTGCGCCGTAAAGGCAACACGATTGCGCTTGAACCCGCCAACCCACGTTATGAAACGCGGATTGTCCCGGCGGAGCGCCTACATATTCAGGGCCGTCTGGCCGGTCTGATACGCCAGTATCACTAAAGCCCCACTTGTGCAGCAATCTCACCAATCCCCGCGATTTAGACGCGGGGATTGAGACCAGACCTGAGAAGGAGGGCGTGATTTCGATATCACGCCCTCCTTTTCACTCACACACTCTCCTCACCTCCACAGACGGCATCCCATGAGGGAATGAACCGCTCAGCGTGCGCACAGTCTCCGGTGTAACAGCCTCCTGCTGCGGCAGTTCGGCCAAAATCCGCACCTGCCCTTTTTCCTCAATCGTTTTCCGATTCTCAGGGTTGAGCGGCCCGCTCAGCACCACCCCGGCAACAGCCAGACCTCTGGCCCGCATGGCCTCCAGACTCAGCAACGTATGGTTGAGTGTACCCAGCCCGCTGCGAGCAACCAGCACCACCGGCAGCCCCCAGTGTTCTGCCAGATCAAGCATCATCAGCGTATCCGTGGCAGGCACCATCAGGCCGCCCGCCCCTTCCACCACCATCGGGCGTTCGGGGTTCTGCAAGGGCAAAGCCAGACGCGCCGGGTCAATTTCCGCCCCTTCTGCCTGTGCTGCGGCAAGGGGGGAGAGAGACGCCTGATACGCTCCGGCAGGAGGAATACAGTCCTCCGGCAGACAACCACTCAGTTTTATAACGGTCGCAGTATCCCCTTCTTCATCCGCCAGCCCGCTTTGCAGAGGCTTCCAGTACAGGGCGTTCCATGCCCGCACGAGGCAGGCAGACGTCAGCGTTTTCCCCACGCCGGTATCCGTTCCGGTGACAAACACCCCGGCTCTTGGGGGTTTTTGGAAACAGCCATACGCCAGATGCCAGGTGGCCAGAGCGCCGCTCGCATCAAACCGTGCCATCACCCGCCGCAAGTCTGCCGGGGAGAACGCCGCGACGCCCTCTCGCGGGACGGACGCCCCGGTTGCCTTCAGATGCCTGACAAACGCCAGTCCGTTTTCAAAAGACTGAACACATCGCTCCGCCGTCCACCGCCCGGCACACAGGCGGGGCTGCCAGCCCTGCACCGTCCGGGCGTTCGGGTACTCCGGCGTGCCTGCCACAAGCCCTTCTGCCGCGCAGGCATTCTGCCATTCCGCAAATGTGCCATCCAGCAAGGTTGAAACCGCAATCACGCCACCGAGCGTCAGGCGCCCGGCCAGTGTTTGCAGAACAGCGGCAGGCTCGGCCAGCCACTGAAAGACCAGATTTCCGCAAATCAGATCAAACGGGCCCGCAACATCAGGGCGCGCGGCATCCATCTCACAAAACTGCACACGCTTACCGACGCGATTGCGGGCACGTTCCAGCATCTTGGGGGCAATATCTGTCGCAATCAGTTCCGCCTCAGGCCAGGCCTCATGCAGCATCTGCGTCAGAAAGCCGGTGCCGCATCCCACTTCCAGAATACGGCGTGGCGCTTTGCCGGCCAGCCGCGACTTTAACAAGTCAAACAGCCGCCGCGCCGCCACACGTTGCAGCAGCGCCGCCGCATCATAGCCTTCGGCAGCATCAAAACTGTGCTGAATACGGGTCTGTCGGGAATGGCAGAACAGTCAGTCATGAATTTTCCAGCATCTGTAGGGTCATGCGCCGGATGGCCTCGGCGCAGATATCGGGGTGCGTCTGTGGCAACATGTGTCCTCCCTCTGCCTGCCAGCTAATCGGGAGGTCCGGCGGCAAGGAGGCGCGTGTCATGTCCGGGCTGACAATAGGGTCCTGCCCTCCGGCCAGAATATTAACCGCTCCCGGCACCCCTGCCAGACGCGACAGAACGGGGCGCATATCCAGCGTCCTCAACTCTGTCAGCCCCTCCTGCAAGGCCTCTTGACACACCATTTCAGAGGAAACCGGCCTGGCTCCACATCGGGTCCGAAAATCCATCACCACCTGAGCCGGATTCCGCATCAGCCCCGCCTGCATCCGTGCCAGCACACGTGGGGAAATACCCTGTAAAAACCCCTCCCCGGCGGCAAAACGCCCAAAGGCGTTGATACCAAGAAAGCGGCTACCCTCCGGCCAGTTTCCGCGCGCAAGAAGCCAGAGGAACCCCAGAGAATGCCCCACAGCCAGAACGGGATGTGGGCCACTCCGTAAAGCCTCGACCTGTCTGTGCGCCTCGTGCGGTGAGGCCCCAAAATACCCAAGGTCCGGCAGACAGGCCTCGGGCTGGCCAAGTGCCTTTAAGACTGGCTTCCACACATCCGGCCCAAAGCCCCAGCCATGCACAAAAAGCAGCTGCGGCGCAGTCATGGCCGTTCGCCTACAGGATAATACTTCATCGCCGCACACAGCACCTCAGCCAACTGATCAACCTGCGCTGCCGTGTGATTTCCGTGCAGAACAACTCTCAGGCGGCACCCTCCCGGCGGCACCGTGGGGGGGCGGATAGCAATTGCCAGAAAACCGGCTTCTTCCACCTTGCGCGAAAGCGCGAGCGCGGTCTGTTCACGCCCCACCACAACCGGGACAATCTGGGTGGAGGATGGGCCAGTCTCCAGCCCCGCAGCCTTCATATGCTGCCGGAATCGCTCCGCCAGTGCTGCCACATGCTGTCGCGTGGACTCCATCTGCGGCAAGAGGTCCAGTGCAGCCTCCACTGCTCCCAGCACCAGCGGAGAGGGCGCTGTGGAATAAATATAACCGGACCCTTTGTTCACCAGCCAGCGGCACAGTGCGAAGATGAGGCAACAAAAGCCCCCATTCCCCCCAGCGCCTTGCTGAAGGTGCCTATGATCACATCCGCCTGTCCGTCCGCGATCCCTTTCCCGTCCGGCCCCAGAATGCCCGTGGCATGGGCTTCATCCACACACAGCAGGGCATCATACCGCCGGGCCAGCGCACCCAGAGCGGCCATGTCCGCTCTGTCTCCATCCATGCTGAAGACGCTCTCTGTCAGGATGATCTTCAGACCCGGACCATCAGCCTTCCGCAGCAGGCTTTCCAGATGCGCCATGTCATTATGCCGGAAACGCACCGGCTGCACGCCCGCCGCGGCACAGCATGATAGAGGCTGGCGTGAATAAATTTATCAACGATAACCTGAGGCGGTGCCCCCGTCGCAGCGAGCGAGATCTGGGCAAGGGCTGGCACCAGAGTCGCATTGGCCTGCCAGCCGGAAGAGAACATGCAGGCCGCTTCCATCCCCTTCAATGCGGCCAGGCGGGCTTCCAGCGCCACCATGCCGGGCGCTGTGCCTGTCACCAGCCGGGATGCGCCGGAGCCAGTGCCATATCGCGCGGCCCAGATCAGAGCGCGCTCCCGCAGCAGCGGGTGTGCCCGCAGACCAAGATAATCATTGGAGGAAAAATCAACCAGAAGGGTGCCGTCTTCTCGCTCCAGAATGCCATCGGCTCTGGGTTGAAGGCTGCGCGGCGTCCGGAGACGCCCCTGTTCGGCCAGTTCCTCCAGCCCATGCTGGAAAAGATGATCAAACCGCGTCATGAAGCGAGTGGTGCCGGAGCCGGGACCGCCGGTCAATCACCCAAGCAGGAGTTCTCGCGCAATGTCCGCCCCCCAGAAGCTTAATACGCCCGCGCCCCCCGCTCCCGCCCGGCAGCCGGAACAGGCAACCGCATCGTCCTCACCCGTCATGCCAGACTGGTACCCGCAGGGGCTCCCGCATATCTGGCTGCCTTACAGCCAGATGAAAACCGCTCCGGCCCCTCTGGCCGCCCGCAGCACCCACAATGCCCGCATCCAGCTTACGGATGGCCGGGAACTGGTGGACGGCGTGGCCGCATGGTGGACAGCCTGCCACGGTTATAATCACCCCCACATCCGCGCCGCCGTTACAGCACAACTGGGCACCATGCCGCATGTGATGTTCGGCGGGATGGTGCATGAACCCGCCTTACGGCTGGCTAGCCGCCTGTGCGCCATGCTGCCGGGAGATCTGGACCGGGTCTTTTTTACCGATTCCGGTTCTGTCGCGGTGGAAGTCGCCATGAAAATGGCCATTCAGTACCGCCTGAATACCGGGGAACCGAAACGCACCAAAATGCTGGCCTTCAAAGGCGGATATCATGGGGACACACTTGCCACCATGTCCGTCTGTGACCCGGAAGAAGGCATGCACCACCTGTATGGCGATGTGCTGGCTAATCATGTCATCGCCCCGCTGCCACAGGACGAGGCCAGCATCGCCACTTTTTTCCGGCTTCTGTACGAGCACGCGCATGAGCTGACTGCCATCATCACCGAGCCTCTGGTGCAGGGTGCGGGAGGCATGCTGTTCCATTCCCCCGCTGTGCTGCGCACGCTGCGGGAAGCCGCAGACCGTTACGGCCTCCTGCTCATTCTGGATGAAATTTTTACCGGCTTTGGTCGCACCGGCACGATGTTTGCCTGTGAACAGGCCGACATTGTTCCGGATATCATCACCCTCTCCAAAGCCCTGACAGGCGGCACCATGGCGCTGGCCGCCACCGTTGCCCGCCCGCATGTGTTTGAGGCCTTTCTGTCCGACAGCCCGGACCACGCTCTGATGCACGGGCCGACCTTTATGGCCAATGCTCTGGCCTGCGCCTGCGCCAATGCCTCGCTGGACTTATTTGAAACTGAACCCCGACTGGCACAGGTAGCCGCCATTCAAGCGCATCTGACAGAAGCGCTTGAACGGTGCCGCACGTTGCCGGGCGTTAAGGACGTCCGTGTTCTGGGGGCCATTGGCGTTGTGGAACTGGAAAAAATTGCCAATCCGGATGCTCTGCGGCAACGCTTTATTGCGGAAAATGTGTGGATCCGCCCGTTCCGCTCAATCGTCTACCTCACCCCGGCCTTCACCATCCCACCGGACGATCTGCACACGCTGACCGATGCCATCTATCGCGTTCTGTCTACGGAAAACTGAGAACCGCAACACCGGAGCCACAGCAGATTGTCTGCCTGTGGCTGTGGCTGTGGCTGTGGCTGTGGCTGTGGCATAACAGAATCTTCAGATTCACAACCAAAAAAAATCCACAGATTTCATTAAAAAACAAAATCTTATGGGACGTTATTCATCCCACAACGCAGATGCTTTATCGTCCGCTTCCCGCGCATCCACCCAGACACAACGCCCATCATGATAGCGCTCACACTTCCAGAACGGTGCTCCGGTTTTAAGGCGATCAATAAGAAAATTGGTGCCCGCCAGTGCTTCTGCCCGATGCGCGGAAGACGTCCCGACAAACACAATGGGGGCACCCACAGGCAACGTGCCAACACGATGGATCAGTGTGCAGCCCGTCAGGCTGAAACGTCGCACCGCTTCATCGGCCAGCGCCGTCAACACTTTTTCCGTCATGCCGGGATAATGTTCCAGCGTCAGGCTTTCCAGTCCATCCGGCCCGTCCCGCACCTGCCCCATAAAACACTGATACCGCCAATGGAACGGGACCCGGCTGAAAGGCGGTCCATTTCCGCCCCCATATCAAAAAGTTCAGGCTGGACAAGAACGCGCAGCACGCCCCTAGCCCCCAGTCATGGGAGGGAAAAATGCCAGTTCATCACCGGGCTTTACAGTATCATGGAACGTCGCAAGCGTCTGGTTAATGGCAACACGGATACGCGGTGCGGCAGCAAAAACCGTATCCAGCGTGGCATCCTTCTGGCGCAGTTCGGTAAGAAATGCCTCTACCGTGACAGACGGCTCTGACAGCCGGACAGTCTCCCTCTCCCGCCCCATCTGCTCACGCAAGGCGGCGAAATAGAAAATTGTGACGTCCTGCGCCATAGCGATGTCCTTGCTTTTTCTCGTATCAGGCGGCCTGTGCCGCGCCCCGGCGCCGTTAGGGGCGCGGGGTGGCCGGAGCCTGCGTCTTTTTTGCCTGCGTGGTCGTCACAGACCCATCCGGATGGATCAGCGTTACCGTGCCGTCCCCATTCGGAATTTCAATGGTGGAGGCAGATCCGCGCTGCACACCGTATTTAGAGGCTGCATCCGGCTCGGCATCCGGCAGTTTTCCGGTCACGGACTGAGACGTATCAGGCTGACCATCCGGCTCGCCCACGCTCATTTCTCCGCCATCAGGCAACTGGGAGCCACCACCATTGGACGCACCGCCCAGAATGGTGCCAATACGGTCCTTCTCAACGTCTTCCAGAGTAGGCAGCGGTGCCGGCGGCCCGGGCCAGATATTCCCGCCTGCGGGCAGGAGTGGTGTTTCTGCGGTGGAATATCCACGCACCCGACGCATGTTGAGGTTTTCACCCCCCGGCGCATTCGGGTTCGCGCCCGGCAGGGTTGCGGTATCGGTCACAAATTTCCCGAACCCGGAACAGCCGCTCAAAACCAGACATATTCCAACAAGAGCGGATTTCCGCATCACCTGACTCCGCTAACCATGACACCATGCAGGCAAAACAGAGATACCTGCTGCGGCAAAACTATGCCGCCTAAAGCTTAAATACCGGTTTGCGGAAGGGATACAAGCCGAGGAACGCCATTTGAGACTTATGAGACACACCGTGCGAGGGTTTCAAACGCCTCTTCACGAGAGATTAACGTGCCGCAGCCCGGTTGTCAGATAATCCCAGCCGGTGATCAGCGTAAGAGCCGCCGCAATCCATAAAAGAACAGCGCCAATCAGCGCTACGGGCAGCCAGGGCATCCCCAGCAGAACGCCCGTGCCGTCCCCTGCCAGCTGAAACCCGATTGCCGTCATCTGGAAGCCGGTTTTCCATTTTGCGAGGCGCGTCACCGGCAGGCTGGCCCGGCGTTCCGCCAGATATTCCCGCATGCCGGACACCAGAATTTCCCGACAGAGAATGATGATGGCAGGCCACAGGCTGAAATAGGCCATGCGGCCCAGCCCGGCCAGCACCATCAGGCAGGCCCCAACCAGCAATTTATCCGCAATGGAATCAAACATCCGGCCGAAGTCAGACAACTGATGGCGGGAACGGGCCAGCTTGCCGTCAAAATAATCCGTCACCCCGGCAAGAATGAACAGGAAGCAGGCCAGCGCATCCGTTTGCGGAGAGCCCCATGCGGCAAAAAGCACCACAATCGGGATCGCCACGATACGCGAGATGGTCAGAACATTCGGCAGATCTGTCAGCATTGGCGGGATGCTAGCCTATTTCCCGCGGAGCTGAAATGGTTTCTGGCGTCTGCTTTTCACCACTCACCCAGAAGTTTAGTGCAGGGCTGAAAACCGGGCTCAACCCGGCGTCCAGTCCGGGTGAAAATGCCCGTAAACCGCCCGGGCAGTCTCGCGGTTAATCCCCGGTGCCGATTCGAGTTCCGGCAACCCGGCCTGTTTGACGCCGCGGGCCGAGCCAAACGTGTTGAGCAGCATCTTTTTCCGCGCAGGCCCAACACCCGGAATATCATCCAGCTCGGACGTCACCAGCGTTTTGGAACGCCCGGCCCGGTGCGTGGTAATGGCAAAACGATGCGCCTCATCGCGCAGGCGTTGCAGGTAGTAGAGAACCGGGTCCCGTGGCTCGAGCTGAAACGGCGGTGCATCACCCGTATGGAACCACTCCCGGCCCGCATCCCGGTCCGGCCCCTTGGCAATGCCCACCAGTTTGACACCCGTTACACCAAGATCATCCAGCACGCCGCGCACGGCGGAATATTGCCCTGCCCCGCCGTCAATCAGCAGAACATCGGGCCAGTTGGACAGATCGCCTTCCGCCGCTTCCTTCAACGCCCGCCCGAAGCGACGCTCCAGCACTTCCCGCATCATGCCAAAGTCATCACCGGGTGTGACGGGGCCTTTGATCAGGAATTTACGATACGCCCTGCGGTCAAACCCCTCCGGCCCGCCGACAATCATCACGCCATAGGCATGAGAACCCATGATGTGACTGTTATCATAAACCTCAATCCGCTCAGGCGGCGCATCCAGCCCCAGCACGCGCGCCACGCCCTCCAGAAGTTTCGCCTGCCCGGCACTTTCAGCCAGTTTGCGGTGCAGCGCATCCCGCGCATTGGCGACGGCATGGTTCAGCACCTGCTTTTTCTCACCCCGCATAGGGTGCAGAATTTCCACCTTCCGCTCACGCCGCAGAGTCAGGGCTTCAGCCAGCAGGGCTTCTTCCGGTAACTCATGATTGACCAGAACCTGTGCCGGGCACGGTTTATCATCATAAAACTGCGCGATGAAAGCCGCGAGAATATCACCCGGTTCCTGATCCTGCGTGTGCGCCGGGAAGAAGGACCTGTTGCCGTTATTGCGGCCGCCCCGGATGAAAAACACCTGAATGCAGGCCTGCCCGGCTTCCTGCCAGATGCCAAACACGTCCGCATTTTGCAGAGAGGCCGGGTTGATCACGCTCGAATCCTGCATCTGCGCCAGCGCGCAGATCCGGTCCCGCATGGTGGCCGCGCGCTCAAAATCCAGCGCCTCGGCCGCCCGGTGCATCTCGGCACTCATTTCTTCCCGCAGAACGTGATCCTTGCCGGACAGAAAGTCCCGCGCCTGCTCGACCAGCTTTGCGTAATCGGCCTGATCAATCCGGTCCACACACGGGCCGGAACAGCGTTTGATTTGATACAGCAGGCAGGGGCGAGAGCGGCTGTTAAACACGGAATCAGCGCAGGAACGCAGCAAAAAAACCCGCTGGAGCAGGTTAAGCGTCTGGTTAACCGCCCATGCGGACGCAAACGGCCCCCACAGGCTGGCCCCTTTCACCGGCTTGCCGCGATGTTTGGCAATCTGCGGAAATGCGTGCGCATCCGTGAGCATCAGCCAGGGGTAACTTTTGTCATCCCGCAGAAGGATGTTGTAGCGGGGCTTCATGCGCTTGATGTAGTTGGCCTCAAGCAGCAGCGCCTCGGCCTCGGTATGCGTCGTGACAATCTCCATGGAGGCTGTCTCGGACACCATGCGCCGCAGGCGTTCAGGCAGGCGGTTGACCTGCGTGTAGGACGTCACCCGTTTTTTAAGCGCCAGCGCCTTGCCGACGTAGAGAACATCCCCCTTTTCGCCCAGCATGCGATACACGCCGGGGGAGAGCGGCATGGTTTTGAGCGCCTCCCGGATAACCTCCACCCCCTTCAGCGGGGTGGCAGGCCTGTTTTCTCCGGCGTCCGGCGCAGTCGCGTTTGGGGAATTTTCAGATGTCATCAGGCGCTCTTTCGAGAAAACAATTTCATCCACTGATTTTGTGGATAAGTCTGTGGATCAGACGGGCTTGACACCCCGAAATCCGCAGATTTCCCGTGGTCCTGACGCATTGCATATTTTTTAGCCAAACAAAGCAACCTATTGATTTAAAACAACTTTACATCGCATGTTGCGTAACCACTCCGCCACACCCGCAGACTTTATGGAAAATAAAGTCTGTCAAGGGTGGAAGTGGACAAATGCCCTAAAAATCCGGCTGTGGTTTTCAGCCAATTGTCCCGGTTTGTTCTGCCACGGCCTCGGCCTGCCCCAGCAGACGCATGAAGTTTCCGCCCCAGAACGCGGCAATCTCACGTCTGTCATATCCGCGGCGCAGGAGTTCCGCCGTCAGGTTCACCCCCTGCGTGGCGTTCTGCCAGTCGGCCAGCGCACCGCCGCCATCAAAGTCTGATGAAATCCCGACATGCTCCACGCCAATGCGGCGCACCACATAGTCAATATGGTCCACAAAATCGGCCACACCGGCGGAACGGGGTGCCTCCCCGTCGCGCGGTTTCAGGAACGCAGGCATGGCGGTAATCTGAATCACGCCGCCGCTGGCCTTCAGTGCATCCAGTTGTTCATCATCCAGATTGCGCGGGTGGTCACACAAGGTCCGCACGCAGGAATGGCTGGCCACAACCGGCACAGCGGACGCCGCGACAGCCTGCAACATGGTCTTTTTAGACGCGTGCGAGACATCAATCAGCAGACCAAGGCGGTTCATGTGCCGCACAGCCTCACGCCCCAGAACAGAAAGTCCGCCGTGATTTTCCGGCTTATCGCCCAGACTGGGGCGATGCACCGCCGCATCCGCCAACGCATTATGTCCGTTATGAGTCAGCGTGACATACCGAGCACCTTTGGCCCGGAACTGCGCCAGAACGGCCGGATCATCCCCCATGGCGTACCCATTTTCCACGGCCGGAATAACGGCCAGCACGCCTGCTTTATATGCGGCCTCAATTTCCGCCACAGTGGAGCAGACACGTGCCGTAACGCCGTTCTGGCTGCCCTGCATCCCGTTGATCACATCCAGCATGGCCAGACACTGCGCCTGTGCCTGCGCATGCCCTTCGGCATCTACCTTTGCCTGCGCGATATAGGCCACAAAACACCCGGCGGACATGCCGCCCTTCTGCATTTTGGGCAGATCAACCGGCGGGCCTCTGTATCCTCAAACGCGTCTCCCCGGTCCGGCCAGGGGATATCAATATGGCTATCCAGCGTGAACAGCGCGCGATGCAGCGCCTCGGCTTCGGCGGAAGGAGCAGGAGTCTGGCCCGTATGAGCCTGTGAGGAAGACGTCATGAGAGAAAAATGGTCCTGTCAGTCAAGATTACAAGGCGCACACCCCGCCGCGCCTTTGCTTTATATGTGGCTGTTTTTTCTTGCTCCGCAAACCCGGATGCGCAATGGCTCATGCCCATGCGACTTGTGACATGGAACATCAATTCCCTCCGCCTGCGTCTGCCCCGGCTGGATGATCTGGTGGCCGCACTGGCCCCCGATATCATCTGCCTGCAGGAAACCAAGGTACCAGACCCGCTCTTTCCGGAAGAGGCCGTGCGGGCACTGGGCTTTGAGCATCTGCATTATAAGGGGATGAAGAGCTACAACGGCGTGGCCATTCTCTCCCGCCACCCCATCACCCCGGTGGAGAATCTGCCGGGCTGGTATGGCAAGGAAGATTGCCGCCATGTGGGGGCTGTCATCCGCACGCCCTCCGGCCCCGTGGAACTGCATGATTTTTACGTGCCTGCGGGCGGTGACATTCCGGACCCGGACACCAACCCCAAATTTGCGCACAAACTGGCCTTTGTGGAGGAAGTGACCGAGTGGTTTGCTGGCCGCAAGCCCGAACGCGCCATTCTGGTAGGGGACCTGAACATTGCCCCGCTGGAACATGACGTCTGGAGCCACAAGCAACTGCTCAAAATCGTCAGCCATACGCCCCCGGAGACCGAGCGGTTAAACCGCTGGCTGGAAACCGGCTTTGTGGACGCCATGCGGCATTTTGTTCCGCCGCAGGAAAAGCTTTATACATGGTGGTCCTACCGCAACCGGGACTGGCAGAAATCCAACAGGGGCCGCCGACTGGACCATGTGTGGGTCACCCCCGATCTGGTGCCGAACCTCAGCGGCATGACCGTCGTGCGGGAAGCGCGTGACTGGGTCAGCCCTTCCGACCATGTGCCCGTGGTGGTCGATTTCCAGTTTTAAGCCAGCCTTATCCTTGAAGAGAGCTGTTCCCAGCCTCCCTTCAAGGTCCCTCTGCCGTCCTACACACCCCGCGTCAGTAACGATACTGCCAGAGCAGGCCCACGCTGCTGCCGGGGTCATTTTCCGGGGTAGTAAAGCCCGTCACGTTGCCGCCCGTGCCGACTGTGGTGTTCAGCTTGAGGTGTTTGGTCAGGTCCACCTGCACCTGCGCCTGCGTGCCAGAGCCAGAGGTCGCCTGCTTGGCCCCCACATACACGCCGCGCATCACATATTTTCCGGCCTCCACCGTGGTGCCGCCATTCCCCACGCCAGACCCGCCGCCAACCGCCAGACGGTCCAGATGCAGGGTTTTGCGCAGGGTGCCCATCGGGTCAAACGTCGTCACACCCGTCAGGGTCGCCAGTGCCGTGCCAAGTTCCACCATCTGGGTGGAGGAGAGAGAGTGCGCATCCGTGCCAAACAGCAGCATGGCCAGAACCTGATCCTGCGGCAGAGACGGAATGGATTCAAAGCTGATTTTCGGCGCGCTGGCATAGCCGCCCACCTTCAGCATCGCCGTTTCCCCATTCACGGCGCGGTCTGCTTCAAAGTCCAGCGTGGGGTCCAGCTTGTGGTCCACGCTGCTGCCGTTAAAGGCCACCCGCCCCTTGGTGAAGTTGAGGGAAATCCCCGCTAGATCAAAATTCCCGCGCTTGAGGTCAAAACCGCCACTGACGAGGGGAGCCGCACTGGTGCCTTTCACCTTGAGCTTGCCAGCCATTTCCGCATCCAGACCATGCCCGCGCACAAAGAATTTGCCCGGCGATGTCAGTGTCAGATCCAGCCCGATCACGCTGGCCGTCGCACTGGTGGTTGCCTCTTTCTCAGCCTCTGTTTTATCACCCGGACGCACAACATCGAGCCGCGCGACAGACGACGGCAGGGAGTTGGGGATGTTGATTTCCACTTTCCGCAGATCAACATTGCCGACCACATCCATCCGCCCTGCCGCCTGACCTTTAATGGTCATGTCCGAATTCATGATGGCTGTAATCAGATCACTGGAGACCGGCCGCGCATCCCGCGCCACAAAATGAATATCAACCGGCAGACCGGGCGCCAGAACCCCAACAGAACCCGTCACACCCATCGTGCCGTCGCCCGCTTTGGCGGTCAGGTTCTGGATAACAATGCTGTTGCCCTGCCCGACAATACGCCCGTTGATGGCGGACAGATGCACACCCTGCGCAAAATCCTGAAACTCTGCGTTTTGCAGGTCTACGGTGCCCGCAATCCGGGGAGCCGCCAGAGTGCCCTCCGCTTGCAAGGCCAGTTGTACCTGCCCCAGAGCCTGACGCGCCTGCGCGCCCAGATAGCCATTGGCAATGGCCAGATCCAGATGCCCGCTGGTCCGCAGACTGATCGGCCCTGTGCTGGTCAGCGGCGCTGTGCCATTCACACCCAGCGCCAGCTTTGCCCCGGCATCCGCCTGCATTCTGACTTTGGCGGATGTCCCGGCCAGATCAGCCGTTGCATCCAGATGCATCGGAGGCAGAGACGCCGCGGCAGAGGCGCCCTGCATCCGCAAACCATTCCCAGACAGATGCACCTGCCCCTGCGGGCGCTCCATCGTGCCGCTTACCTTGGCCTGCATCGCCAGCGTTCCCTGCGCATGCAGGTCAGGCATAAAGGGGTGCGCCAGTGCGGGTGTCAGATTCCGCACATCCACCGTGGCCGCCAGTGTGGGCTTGATGCGGCCTGCAATATCCGCCGTTGCCGGTTCCGCCCCCTGCGTCCCCAGCGTCACCCGCAGACGGTCCACCCCCATTGTCTCCCCAAAGGAGATAAGGGCCGGAGCCAGAAGCCGCAGATTTTCCTGCTTCGCCGTCGCCGCGAGCTTTTGCAGGCGCACCTGTTTGGCAGGCAGGTTCAGCAGAGCCGCCGTATCGAGAGAAAGCGGGCTGCCAGACCATGTGGCCGGGCCGATCTGGGCCGTCAGCGCCATCGCATTGTCCGGCCCTCTGGCCGTTACCCGCGCCTGCCCGGTCATCCCTGCCGCAGCAAGGCCGCCGAGCTTCAGGGTAAGGTCCGCGTCCGGGTGGGCTGCCGGGTCTTTCACCGTCCCGGCTAGAGAGAGCGTGCCAATTCTGGCCTGCGGCATAGCCACATTGCCATCCAGTTTTAACGCGACCAGCGGCTTCTGATTAACCTGTGTGGTTTTAACGGATGCCGCCAGCGCGCCGGAAATCGGCTGACCGATGACGTCTTTAAGGTCCGCCAGACGTCCTATTTTGATATCCAGCGTACCCAGCGGAACAACCTCACCTGAGGCCAGAGACAGTGCGCCCTGTCCTTGCACGCTGTTCCATGAGAGCTTTTTCAGATCAATCTGGCGCGCACCCGTCTCATCCTGCGCCAGCGCAACATTCAGCAGCAGCGGCGCACGATTGACGGACCCATGCGCTTCAACCGTTCCCGCAGGAGCAGACGGCAGATGCGCCACATCCGCATCCAGCACCACCGGGCCACGGGGCATGGTTGCCGTGCCGGGGTCCCCTTCCAGATGGAGCTTCGCGGCAAAATCCTGCATCAGCCCTTTGGCCGAGAGCGCAAGCGTGACCCCACCCCGCAGAGGGCAGGGCCCGGGCCAGATCAGGCAACGCCAGAGTGGATGTCACATCCAGATCCTGCCCGGTATTCACCCGGCCCTGCGCCTTGAGGTGCAAGGCCTGCCCATCGACAGTCAGGGAGGCCAGATCAATCTGCTGCCCGGCAGCCTGCGCGGCAGGTTTATCCGCCTTTTTTGCCTCCTCGGTCTGCTTCACGCCTGCACCTGAACCTACAGCACCTGACGGAGCAGGCTGTGCCGCACCCGGCTGTTTCGGCGTGGCAGCGGGAGTATGCGCAGACGCAGAGGCATCCGGGGCCGATGCCGGAGCGGGGGCTGTAGAAACTGAAGCGGCAGATTGCGGGGCCGCATGGGGCCGCATAATGGCCGCCAGCGCAAACGTACCTTTGGGGCCTATCAGCCCCACGGCCTGCGGCTGGCCGCCGGTAATGGCCAGCGTGCCATCAGCTTTCAGATGCGTATCGCCCTCTGCCTGCGCAGGCAGGTCAAACTGCGCGGTCATTCCTGCATTGCCCTGAAGCGGCGTGCCCGCCACCTGCCCGATGGGGCGCAGGTCCGGCAGGCTCAGCGTCAAAGTGCCGCGCTGGGGGGCGGCTGTCAGAACGGACCCTGTCAAATGCAGGAGCGGGTGCGAGATATCCAGTTGCAGTGGTTTGCCCGCCGGTTGCGGGGAGAGTTTTGCATCAAGCTGCACCGGAGCAGAGGCCAGCAGATTTGGCGCACTTCCCGGTATCCGCACGCCTTCCGCCGTCATCACCAGATGTAGGAGATCCTCAACACCCGCCTGCCCGCTCTGGCCGGTAAAGTTTGCCTTCAGGGTGCCGACAGCGGCCCCGGCGGCAGCCAGCCTGTCAACCTGAAGCGTCGCGGTGCCATTGGGCGCAGTCATTTTGCCTTTAAGCTGCGCGGCAAGGTGAATGGCATCCCAGCCGATATCCGGCGTCAGAGCCAGTTGTGGCGACTCAAACTGCGCGGACAGGCGCTCCATATCCCCGGCCAGAAGGTTCAGTTCCCCTTCCGCTTTCGCCTTTACCGGCCCGGCAGATGCCGAAAACCCCAGTGCCGCAGCATTTGTCGGGCCTTTAATATCCAGCGCGAGAGACAGCGGCGTAAGCTGTGGCATTTTCAGTCTGGCGGCCGCAAACCCATCCGTGCCTTCCTGCGCGTCCAGATGCAGGCCGAGCCTGCCTCCGCCGGTCTGTGTTGCCAGATCAATCTGCCCGGACGCATCCAGCCGTTTTACGTGCAAAGCAATGTCAGACTTCGGCAATGTGGGCAGCGTCAGCCCGTCAATCACCGGATCAATGGAGGAGAGGCTGCCATGCCCGGCCAGCGAGAAACTGGCAGGCACGCCCGCCAGCGCCGCGCCCACGGTAATGCGCTGCACGGCCAGCGTGCGGATATCAACACTCAGCCCCAGTCTGGATTTCGCGGCAGAAGACGGGGCCGCAGGCTGTGCCGTCGGGTCTGAAACCGGCAGACGCGGAATAGTCAGTTCATCCGCTTTCAGGGTGTAAATCCGCGCGGTGCGCCAGACCATGCTGAGCGGAGACCAGTTGAGATCAATATTCCGCAGGGAAAGCCAGACGCCGTCTTTGTCCTTCAGGGCAATGGAGTCCAGATGGAAATTATCCGGAAAACGGCCGGACATCCCGGCAATGTTGACCATGCCGCCCGTCAGCGCCGTCGTCTGCTTCATCAGCAGCCTGCGCCCCGGCCCGGTATTTGCCCCGACCAGAATAACCCCTACCGCGAGAACGGTCACACCTGTCAGCACACCAGCGGAAAGACCCAGCACGCGGCCTGCGCGCCGCAGCGCGGAACGGCGCGGTGCGGGAGCGGTCTCGTTGTATTCAGTCATCAGAATGTTTCCCCAAGACCGATATACAGATCCCACTTGTCACCACGATAAGCGCGGTTCAGCGGCACAGCGACGTCAACACGCACCGGCCCGATGGGGGTGTAGTAGCGCACACCGCCACCCGCACCCACGCGTAGAGTGCCGGTAAACGGCATACTGCTGCTTCCCACCTGCCCGGCATCCACAAACCCGGCCATCCCAAAACTTTTGAACAGCCTCTGCCGGTATTCAATGGTCCCGGCATCCAGCGATGTCCCGCCGATTGCGTAGCGCGTGCGGCCATATTGCGGCCCCACGCCCTGCCAGCGATACCCGCGCACCGTGGCGCTGCCACCCGCATACATGCGCTGGTCGGGCGGGATATCGTAAGTCGAAGCGCCCTGAATACTGCCAATCATGGCGCGCAGCGCGATGATGCTGCGTCCGGGTTTGCTGATCCCCAGATGTTTGAGGTCAAAATAGGTGGAGGCAGAGGCATTCAGGATCGCGAAGAAGGACGTGCCGCTCCCCTTGTTGCCCAGAGAAACAGACGGCGTGGCGTTAATGCTGGCCCGTACGCCGTGCAGGGCTGGCTCAATGGGGTTCCCAACGCCAGTATTGTCAAACGTCGCACCCAGCGGTGCTGAGACAATGGTGTAATCGCGGCTCACGTTAAACTGCTCGATATTTTCCTGCTCAGCCGCCAGCCCGAAATTGACGTTCCAGTGTTTATCAATCCGGCGGGTGATCCCGGCATTCACCAGAAACGCGGTCTGGCGATAGGACCAGAACAACTGCCGCAGGGCTTCAATCCGCACGCTCAGATTCTGGTTCCGGCTGTAAAAATCCGGCTTCATGAAATCGGCATACACATCATAGCCCAGCCCCTGCTGGGCAGAGCCACCAAGGCCAGTGATCAGCGCCGTCAGTTTCAGCCGCTCGGCATTGCCGAGAATATTATAGTGGGTCCACGTCGCACCCACACGTGCCCCGAGGTCTGTTGAATACCCGGCTTCTGCCCCTACGGAGCGGCGTTTGGCTTCCTTGAAGGTAAAGTCCAGCGGCATGGTGCCGTTCACGGGCTTTGTGGAGCCATCCTTCACGCCCACGTTGGAAAACACGCCGAGTGAGCTGAGATCCTGCCGGGCCGCCTCAATTTTGGAGGGCTGGTAAAGTTCGCCTTCCTGCACGGTCAGTCTGCGGCGCACAAATTTTTCATGCACCCGCTTCAGCCCGTCCACATCAATCGTGCCGATATTCAGCACCGGCCCGGCGGAGGCCGGATAGACAATGTCCAGCGTATGCGTCTGCGGCTGGAGATACGCCCGCGGCTTATCCACCCGCGCCAGCGCATGCCCTTCTTCCCGCCAGACATCCAGCAGGTTGCCACCACTACCCAGCACATCCTGCGCCACAGCGTCCTGCCCGGTTTTCAGGCCGAATGCCTGTTGCTGCGCCTGCGTAAGAGCCACTGGCATATTGGTTTTGGGGTCAATGACCTTCACGGAACCAAGATGGTAAAGTGGACCCTTCTGCACTTTGATCTCAGCGATCACTTTTTCCCCTGCCGGGACGCTGTTCAGCCAGTCGGACAGCGCGGGAGACATCCCGTCTACCGTGACGGAGTCTTTCTCTTTGGCGCGATGCAGGGAAATCTGCACCGTGCATCATAATAGCCGTAACTTTCCAGAGCAGAGCGCAGGCGGTCGTAGTCGTTGCGCACACGTCCGGCCAGAGCAAATGGCCCGACAGCATGGGTGGCCTGAAGGTTCAGCAGGTCAGAAGAGGACTTGAGGGCTGCATCCAGATCCGCCTGCCCGCTGCCCGCAAGCTGGGTCACGTAAGGCTGGGAGTCCGCGGCCCACGCGCAGCCTGCGGCAGCCCCCCACAGCGTAACACCTGTCATGACACGATTCGCGGTCAGCACGAGGCCATCCAGAACGCCTTTACTGCTCACCTGCACGCACCTCTGCTCTCACGGCCTGTTCTTCTCCCCTGCCTATGCCCGTGCCCCTGCGGGCGTGCATTCCGCCATTTCACGATCCCGGCGAGCGTCATGCCGTATCACCATGACAAAAATGAGATCATTTTCAGGCTTTATGGATTTCTCCGCCCCATACTCCCTTCTGCCATCTTGAACGCATCTTGCGAAGCACGATTGTCCGCAGGCATCAGTTCGCGTTATGAGGGCCTATGATTTGCCATTCCTGCAGCAAACCCGGTTCCTGCCCGTGCAAGGCAGCCTCAGGATCATGACGCGTAATTCCACCGCTCAGACGCGGTTTTCCGGAACCTCCGCGCCCCCGGAGCGTGATACAGTCTCCCCACTGCCCGCATGGGTGGAAAAGTGCTGCACGCTCAAGGCGCAGGTGCGTGGCGGGTTGCGGCTGGGGGCCATTACCCTGTGGGTCCCGCTCTCTGTCGGGTTTGAAGCCTGCCTGCTACTGGTGCCCGGCACCCCCAAAATCCGCTGGACGCGGGTCATCTGGGGTGTGCTGTGCAAACTGCTCGGCCTGCGCATCCGCGTGATTGGCAAACGGGCTGGCACCGTGGGCGGGGCACGCGCCCGCGCACGGGGGGAACGCCCTGTTATTTATATTTCCAACCACTCCTCCTGGCTGGATGTGCTGGTTCTGGGCACGTTGCTGCCGTCTGTTTTTGTGGCCAAGGGCGATATCGAGAAATGGCCCGTTATGGGGCTGGTCTCCAAAATTGGCCGGACCATTTTTGTCAGCCGTCAGCGCAGCACCACCGGGCGTGAGCGGGACCAGATGATCAGCCGCATGGTGGACGGGGATAATCTGGTGCTCTTCCCGGAAGGCACATCGTCTGACGGCTCTCGCGTGCTGCCGTTCATGTCCGCCTTTTTTGCCATAGCCAGACTCCCCCGGCTGCGGAATGGCGAGAAAAGTCAGCTCCCCATTGTTTATGCGCCCGGCATGTCCCCCATCATCCAACCTATTTCCGTGGTGTATGATGAACTGGAGGGTCTGCCTGTTGCCCGGCTGCGCCGCCCGGTTTTTGCGTGGTACGGGGATATGGATCTCGGCCCGCACCTCTGGCAGCTCGTGCAGTGGCATAATTCCCGGGCCACCGTTGTTCTGCATGAGCCGCTGGACCCGGAACTCTTCCCCAGCCGCAAGGCTCTGGCGCAGGCGGCATGGAACGCTGTGGCGCAGGGTGCAGCGGACCTGCGGCAGAACCATGCAGCGCAACCGCAGCCCGGCCGGTGTGAACCTGCGGAAATTCCGAGCAATAAACCACGCGTCACAAAACGTCTGCTTGACAGAGTGGCCCTGCATTTTGCTTCATACAGGAAGACACGGTAAGGACCCCTTCTATGGTGCATTGCCCCTCCGTTTGCGGAAAAGAGTCTTGACCTCTGGCCTGACTGGCCTGATTTCCTCCCCCTGCCGTATGGAATGGGCCTGCGGTGTGCCGGAGCCGCTGCTGTCATGACTGGACTTCCCCCTTCCTCCCCCGCCCCGCGTGGCCTGCATGTCATTACATGGGGCTGCCAGATGAACGTGTATGACAGCGCACGGATGAGCGACGTGCTGCGCCCGCTGGGATACCAGCCGGTGGAAACACCCGCCTCGGCTGACATGATCATCCTCAACACCTGCCACATCCGTGACCGCGCGGCGGAAAAAGTCTTTTCCGAACTGGGGCGTCTGAGAAAGATTAAGGAAGAGCGGGAAACAACCGGCCAGCAGACCATTATTGCCGTGGCAGGCTGTGTGGCGCAGGCGGAAGGGCAGGAAATTCTGGCCCGTGCGCCCTATGTGGATATCGTCCTCGGCCCGCAGACCTACCATCGTCTGCCGGAGATGGTTGCCCGCGCCGCCCGCGCTGGCGGCGCGGTGATTGAGACCGATTTCCCCGCAGAGCAGAAATTTGACTTCCTGCCGGATGCCGCCGCCCCGCAGACGCCGGGCAACCTCACCGCCTTCCTCACCATTCAGGAAGGGTGTGACAAATTCTGCTCCTTCTGCGTGGTGCCCTATACGCGCGGTGCGGAAGTCAGCCGGTCCGTCACCTCTGTTCTGGCAGAAGCCCGCCGCATGGTGGAAAGCGGCGTGCAGGAAATCAGCCTGCTGGGCCAGAACGTAAACGCCTATCACGCACCGGGCCGGATGGAGACGTCTGGGGTCTGGCAAAGCTGGCCTATGCTCTGGCCGCCATCCCGGGCCTGAACCGCATCCGCTACGCCACATCCCACCCGCGCGATATGGATGATGCCCTGATTGCCGCCCACCGCGATCTGCCGGAACTCATGCCCTACCTGCACCTGCCCGTGCAGTCCGGGTCCGACAAGATCCTGCGCGCCATGAACCGTGGCCACACAGCGGATGATTACCGGGACATTGTCCGCAAGCTGCATGCCGTGCGCCCGGACCTTGCCCTGTCTTCAGACTTTATTGTCGGGCATCCGGGGGAAACGGATGAAGACTTTGAGGCCACCATGCAACTGGTGCGGGATGTCACCTTCGCACAGGCCTATTCCTTCAAATATTCCCAGCGCCCCGGCACACCGGCCGCCGGTGCCCCCCTGCAGGTGCCCGAGGATGTGAAGGACGCACGGCTTCAGGCTTTGCAGGCCCTGCTGCGTGAGCAGCAGGATGCCTTCAATCAGTCTCTTGTCGGGCAGACAGTCTCTGTTCTGTTTACATCAGAGGGCCGTAAGCCCGGCCAGATTGCGGGCCGCACGCCATGGCTGCAGCCGGTGCATGTTGCCGGAACACCGGACCTGATTGGCCGTGAAGTGCCTGTCCGGATTACCGAACGTCTGACAAACTCCCTGAACGGCATTCTGGAAGAGGAGACCGTTTACGCTTGAGCACGACCGACCAGCCCCTGACCTCCGCACCGGAAAAACCGGTGACCCTCTTATTTGAAGATAACGCGCTGCTGGCCCGGCTCGTGGGGGACCATGACCGCAATCTGCGCCATATGGAGGAAGGGCTGGACATACAGGTTGCCCATCGCGGCAACCGGATTTCCATCCGCGGCACACCGGCGGATGTCGCCATCGCCCGTACAACGCTGAGCACCCTTTATCAGAAACTGGCCGCCGGGGGCATTGTCGATGTCAGCACGCTAGAAGCTGTCATCCGCATGACCCAACTGCGTGAAAGCACAAGGCACACCGATATGCAGCGTTCAGCCCCCGCTCACCAGACCACGCACGCCACCTCCCACACAGACTCTGCCGGGACGTTCCCGGCCCTGAAAATGCGCCACGGCGTGATTGAACCCCGCTCCCCCGGTCAGGCCGCCTACATGCAGGCGCTGGCCAAAAAGGAGATGGTGTTCGGCATCGGGCCTGCGGGGACCGGCAAAACCTATCTGGCCGTGGCACAGGCCGTCGCCATGTTGCAGGCGGGCTCCGTAGACCGCATCATCCTCTCCCGCCCGGCGGTGGAAGCCGGGGAACGGCTGGGCTTTCTGCCCGGTGACATGAAGGACAAGATCGACCTTACCTCCGCCCGCTTTATGACGCCCTGCACGATATGCTGCCGGGGGATCAGGTCATGCGGCGCATGGCCGCTGGGGATATTGAGGTCGCCCCGCTGGCCTTCATGCGCGGGCGCACGCTCTCCCACGCGTTTGTTATTCTGGATGAAGCCCAGAACACCACCATCGCGCAGATGAAGATGTTTCTGACCCGTCTCGGGCCGGGCTCCCGCATGGTCATTACCGGAGACCTTACCCAGATCGATCTGCCCACGGGCACCACATCCGGGCTGAAAGATGCTCTGGAAACACTGAAACATGTCAGCGGCATCAGCATCACACAATTTGACGCAGCAGATGTGGTGCGGCACAGACTGGTCGCGCGCATTGTAGAAGCGTATGATGCAAGGACGACGGCTCTCAGGGGATCGCCCCGCAATAACGGCCGTCAGGAGAACAATGGAACCGCCAAGTAGCACAAGCCACGTTCACGCAAGGAACGTGGCTGGCCCGGAAAATCCTGCCTCAGCGGGCTTTTTCCCATCCTGCGCGTTTGAAGAAACGCCCGAAATTCTGATAGAGGACCGGCGCTGGCACTGTTACGTGCCCCGGCCGGAGCAGGTTATACGCCGCGCACTGGCCGCCTGTGAGGCTATGGCCGCCAGCCCGGCAGTGTTGTGCTCTCAACAGACCGCGTGGTGCGCGTTCTCAACGGGCAGCATCGCGGCAAGCACCGCCCCACCAATGTTCTGACCTTTGACCCACCGCCCGGTATTCCGGGCGGCGATATTATTCTGGCGCTGGAAACCGTTCTGCGGGAAGCCCGGCAGGCAGGCAGGCCGGTCAGTGACCATCTGGCGCATCTGATCGTGCATGGCAGCCTGCATCTGGCTGGCTATGACCATCATCAGGCGGGGGAAGCCCGCGAAATGGAAATGCTGGAGGCGCGCCTGCTCTCCCGTCTGCATGTTCCTAATCCATGGAAACCACGGGCATGAGCGAGTACGACTCTTCACGGTCTGAGGGGCAGGACACACCGTCCCGCGGCCTGTTCTCCTTTTTAAGCCGCAAGAAGCAGGCCCCCGGTCTGCGCAGCTCCATCGCCGCCCTCGTGCAGCAGGCCGCCAACGAATCGGAAACACCGGAAGGTGAAAAACCGGAACTGGACCGGCAGGAGCGCGTGCTGATTGCCAACATCCTGCGGCTGAGAAATATCTCGGCGTATGATGTGATGATCCCGCGCCCAGATATTATCGCCATGCCGGTCTCCATCAGTCTGGATGAGGCTCTGGCCATGATGCGGCGGGAAAACCATTCGCGCATGCCGGTCTACCGGAACCAGCTCGATGATATTGTCGGCATGATCCACGTTAAGGATCTGATCGCCTATGTCGGCACCAGCGAGGCGTTTGACATCGAGCTTCTGCTCCGCCAGCCGCTGATGATTGCCCCGCAGATTCCGGTAATGGACCTGATGCTGCAAATGCGCCTGAAGCAGACACATCTGGCGCTGGTGA
The DNA here is from genome assembly GCF_000613905.1 of Acetobacter persici JCM 25330. GTDB lineage: Bacteria > Pseudomonadota > Alphaproteobacteria > Acetobacterales > Acetobacteraceae > Acetobacter > Acetobacter persici. The sequence continues at coordinate 1,593 of NZ_BAJW01000039.1, read as the reverse complement.
TTGATGAATATGGCGGTGTGGACGGTCTGGTCACCATTGAGGATCTGATTGAAACCATCGTCGGTGATATTGCCGACGAGCATGATGAACCCGCCGCCACCATGATCACGGAGCGGCCGGACGGCACCTATGACGTGGATGCCCGCTGCCCGGTGCAGGAGTTTGAGCACCAGATTGGCGCGATTCTCACCGCGTCCGAAAAGGAAGCGGAAATCGAGACCATTGGTGGCCTCGTGTTCCGCATGGCGGGTCATGTGCCAACCCGTGGAGAAGTGCTGACACACGAAAACGGGTATGTTTTCCGGGTGCTTGATGCGGATGCCCGGCACATCCGCCGGGTGCGGGTGCGTAAACTGCCAAACGCGGCAGACCCCACCGGCAACACGGGCGAGAGTAACGCCGAGACAACGCGTACGGGTTGACGGACAGGCACTTCTGCCGTCATCCCTAAGTCTGTACTCTGTTCAACCAGTCATGAAACCGGGATTGCCCATGTCCTTTTCACGCCGCTCTCTTCTTGTCACCGCTGGTACAGCTCTGGCCGCCACGGCAACGCATGGCCTGGCCTTCGCCGATACGGCAACGGGGGCAGACCCGCGTATGACAACGCGCCAGCTTGGTGACCCGAACGCAAAAGTTGTGGTGGAAGAATGGTTCTCCCTCACCTGCATTCATTGCGCCCACTTCTCTGAAAACACCTTCCCGCTGGTCAAGAAAAACCTGATTGACACCGGGAAAATCCGCTACGTCTTCCATGATTTCCCGACAGATCAGCTTGCGACCGTTGCAGCCATGGTCGCCCGGACCCTGCCGCCGGAACGCTATGAGCCCTTTACGGCGTCCCTGCTCGCCAGTCTGGACCGCTGGGCCTACATCAAGGATAGCAGCCCGCTGGACGCCCTGAAGAAAATGGCGGCCTTCGCCGGGATGCCGGGCGATGTGTTTGATAAAACTGTCGCGGACCAGCAACTGATGCAGTTTATCCTGTCCCAGCAGACGGAAGCGCAGGACAAATATCATTTCGATTCCACGCCGACTTTCCGCTTCAACAACAAAATTCAGCTCTCGAATGACATGACTTACGAGGCCTTCACCAAAAATCTGGCTGACGCCAGCTGACGCGCCTCTTCTCCGTCATCCGGCCGTAAGTCCCGCCCTGCATGACCGTCCGTTTCGTCCGTTTGCAGATTGTCGGGTTCAAAAGCTTTGCTGAACCCGTCACTGTAGAAATTCTCCCCGGCCTGACAGGCATTGTTGGGCCTAACGGCTGCGGCAAATCCAACGTGGTGGAAGCGCTGCGCTGGGTGATGGGGGAATCCTCCGCCCGCTCGCTGCGCGGCGGAGAAATGGATGATCTGATTTTTGCCGGTACAGCCGGGCGGCCTGCCCGGTCTCTGGCGGAAGTGACCGTCACGCTGGAAGGCACACAGGGCCACGGCCCTGCCGCCTTTGCGGATCAGGACGAACTCCAGATTACCCGCCGGGCCGAACGCGGCTCCGGCAGCGAATACCGCATTAACGGCAAACCCGCGCGCGCGCGGGATGTGCAGACGCTGTTTGCCGATCTGGCCTCCGGGGCGCCGCTCCTCCGCC